>CALZUQ010000017.1 GCA_945829425.1 uncultured bacterium
GATGGCAGTGGTGTTGTCACCGCCTATAGAAAGGCTCAACATTCTTGCTTGTGCCGACGGTGCCGTTGTGTTTGCCAAGAGATAAGAGTGGAATGCACCCACCTTGACTGCTTTGGCTTTACCGCTGTTAATGAGGTTGCCAACATTCCAGAACTTGTCGTTGTTGATGATATAGCAGTTGTTGGTGAGGGCATTGGAGGTAGTCAGTGTGCCTACCAACGTGTAGTCGTCTGCCGTGCTGCCTGTCTGAATGACATTGCTCATAGCAGCATCAGTAGCCGAAATACTAATACCATTGACAGCAGCATTGCGACGCACAAGCACCGGTGTGCCAGCGGCAATTTCTTGATTGTCAATCCTGCTCAGCACTATCTCTGAATTTTCGCTGTCAACACTGTTAAGCTGATAGAAACTGCAATACTCTGCATAAGCACTTGGGTTAATGGCAAACGGCAGACAGAGTGTACCCCATTGGTTGTCTTTCATATACCTTGAGTAAGACACGCTGCCCACTGTGATGTCAGCCTCGCAGTCATATCCCTCGCTGTCGTTGAGTGTCATGTCGGCCACCTTAATCACGCCATTCTTTTTCTCGGCAACATAATATTGTT
This sequence comes from uncultured bacterium, assembly GCA_945829425.1. Taxonomy (GTDB): domain Bacteria; phylum Bacteroidota; class Bacteroidia; order Bacteroidales; family Bacteroidaceae; genus Prevotella. Next base: position 612 of record CALZUQ010000017.1, read on the forward strand.
TTCCGTTTTTCACGAACAAGTCGTCATGCTTATAACCACAGTCGGTATAGTCACATTGATGGCTGTAAGTATTGTCCTCATTGTTTTGTGCATATCCATTCTTGTTGTGGCTCCACACCTGATTGTATGCTGCGATGTCCACCTTGTTCACAAGCGATGTCTTGTCCGTATCGAATCCGATAGCCACATCCAAGTCGTTGAAAGTTACCACTGGTGAGAGGGTGGAAGGATAAGAAAGCTTGGTGTCATCCGTCAGCGTAATCTCAAGTGCATTCACCCCAGTGGCATCCATGTTGTATTGTTTATGATTTGCGTCGTTAGAGCAAGTGCGCATGTGTCCGCCTGCCATTTCTTGCCATTCGCCGTAAGAGTGTCCAAGAGCATAAAGCGTCTCCGTTCTTTCTTCATTACAACAGGCGCACTTGTATTTCCTATATCCATCAGATGTGCAAGTAGCAGGTTTTTCTTCAACCAAAGGCATGTCGTGTACTGCTATGGTAAAACTAATCGTTTTATAATTCACATCAATATCAACATTATTATAACAAAGAATCTTAGAATCTTCATTTTCATCTATTCGTAATGTCAGAGCATTAGATGATTTAGAAGTATTACCAATTATGTCCTCTTCTAAAATGTTGCCGTATTTTGCGTCAGTAATGGTGATTGGTTTTTTTGATATGGTATATACATAATCTTCCGTGGTATTATTAGGAACTTCTAAAAAACTAAACATATTATCGTCAATTCGACAATAGAATGGTTGTTCCAGTTCACTTACGTCAGCCTTACTGTTTTCTGAATAAGCTTGATGATTATTTTTATCAACATATTGTATGCTTTGACTATTTGCTGGTATTGCCCCTGACATAATGAATGCTAATGTCAAGGCCAGGAGCCTAACATGTCGTTTAATTAAATTTTTCATTGTTTATACCTTAAATTAAAATGGGTGTGTCAAAAGTGGTTGACACACCCACGTTATTTGCGAATCTTGTTATTTACCCCTTATTGTTCCAACCAACAATGTTTACATAGATATCGTTGTAGTCATTGTCGATATAGTCTTCAAAAGCCATGGAAAAGCTTTTGCCCGTAACAACACCATTCTCATCCTTTATGTCATAAAGGACAGGGGTTCCTTTCAATTCATAGCGTTGATTTGAATTTATCTCTACAGTCAGCGTGAGGTTGCTTCCTTTGATAAATCCAGAGCCCTGGGCAAGTGGCGGATCTATTGATGTGTCTTGAGGCTTCTTTTTCTCTGATGAGAAATAAACGTTGCCTTCGCTGTCACTAAGTTCCACTTTTGTGGGGAATCCATTCTGAGTTGTAACAAACCATGAGATGTACCCATTCTCTGGCATACATACGTTAATTTTTCTTGTTGTCATAATTTCTTTATTGTTTGTTTCTATTGGTTCTATTATATTCCATACATTATTCTGAATTTCCATGAAGGATAAGACCTTGTCTAATTGGTCATAGCTGGTGTTCACCACTCCTCCGAGAAGGTTGAAATATACATAATCCGCAAAGTCTGTTTCCGTTTGGAAACAAATAGGAGAGTTCTGCTCGGCTTTTGCTATCTCATCATAATGCAGCACACCATTGCTGAAATTGACGCGTGCATTATAAGAGCCTATTGACAAGTCAAAATAGCAAGTCACGGTACGACTATCCTTCTCCGCCTCTATAACTTTGTTACCGTCAATGAGTATGGAAAGGTAATCAAGGATGTATTCACCACTCAGACCTTTAAGGTTTGCGTGGATTGAAGCGAGAAGTTCGTCTTTATTCTTTCTTGGCGCCTGCATGTATCCCCTCAATTCAAAAGCTCCAGCCAGGAAAATGTTGCGCCATGTTCCAGCTTCAAACGAGTATGCCAATTGCTCTAAGGCATCGGCTTCAAGATTGCGGGCTTCCGTATTTTGGGGATTGGCAAATACAATTTGTCTTGTCAACTCTACAGTCCAACGGTAATCTTTCCGCTCGAAATAGTCGTGTGCCTTGCGCAACACCGATGATTCGCCTCCCATGTCTGCAACGAAACGCTGGGCAATCTCCACGTCGGTGTATTTGAAGTAGTTGGCTGGATTTCCGTCCCACCATCCGATATAACGCTGCGCTACAGCTTTTGCATTATGATTCAGCGAACCATAATATCCACGGCAGTAAAACTCGTTCATCAAGGATTTTGGCAAGACGAAATTGTTAGCAATCTCTTCCATGTTGTAGCCGCTATTGAGCATGTGTATCACCTGATTGTTGAAGAAAAGATACATGTCCCTCTGCTTTTCCATCAGATTAAGGCACTTGTTATTGGCATCGTCCTTTCCTGCAATATTCCATGTGGGCCAATGGTGTGTGCCAATGATGACTTTTGTGTCTGGGAATCGTGTAATAGCATCGTCTATTGCCTCTGCCATTGCTTTGGGGTCGCGCACCTTTGCACCACGAGGCGTAAGCAGATTGTGCATCGTCTGCGTGATGTTTTCACCAGGACATAGCGTATTGTAGTCCTTGATGTAAACATGCATCTCCGACGGTGCCTCTGTCCCGGGATAATTCTTGAATATGAAACTCAAGCCATCAATGTTCATCTTCACATCTTCCTCACCTGTTGCCTCTTTTACCTCAATAGTGGGGACTGGTATCGACCCGGCTTGCTCACTTACGGTTTTGCCCAATCCTGAGCCGACATGTCCTGTAATAGACCTTGGAAGGCTGCCACCATACATATATTGTGCCCTGCGGCTCATGCAATTTCCCAAATACAGGTTCTCGGAAATTGCCTCGTCATAAAAACCGTCAGGAGCAACAACCAGAACCTCGTGGTCATTGATACCCGTCTTCTCGTCATAAGACTGTTGTATCTTTTTATTCTCAGATGCTATCAGCCCTTCCACACCCTTGTAATGATCCACGTGGCTATGAGTTATTATGATGGCTCTGAGTTCCGCATTCGCATCTATGTGGTCTTTGAATTTCTTCCATGCGTATGTCGCCGTTGTCGTGCCTGTCAAAGGATCAATAATTATCCATCCGTTCTTGCTTTTGACAAAGCTCATCATAGCAAGGTCATAGCTGCGGGCTTGATAGATGATACCATCCTTTGTTCCCTTCTCACTGTCAGCGACATAAGGAAGAACCTGGAAGATGCCGTTGTAGTTGTTCAACTTCTCCATTCGCCACAGGTTCTTGTGGACTGTGGCTGGACATGGGCCTTCAACGAATGAATAAGATGCCATATCCCAAACCTTCCTTCCAGTCGGTTCGCTGGTGATAGCATCGGTAAGAGCAGTTCCTTCAATGAAACCACGCTGTGCGTCAGCGAAAGCTTCATCAGGAACATTGTCGTCAAAGACCATAGGCGTTGGATAATATATATTATCCAGTTTATCAACTATCTGTTGATATTCATTTCTTCTGTTGTCGTTTCCCGCCATATCTTATTTGTTTTTACTGTATAAAATTATTTTTGTCTTTTGCCTTGCATAATCTCATTACCGTAATGCCTTCCATATCGCGTAGGCATCAATTTACAGACCATCCCATCCGCATCTGGAGGTCTGAAACACACAGAGCCTTCCGCCTGTGCCATCATCTGACACCTGCGGAAGGCTCTGTATCTATATATGAATGAAGACGTTACGGCAAAGCCGATACCCCCCCCTAAATCATTAAGACTCAGGAGTTTATGGTTGGTCTTTGTTGTATGTTTCATTGTCTTCATTTCCATAATTCTTAATGTGGCGCATCACTCATTGTTGAGTGAATATACCAAGATGCGCTGCAAAGATACGAATTTTCTCTCATATAAGCATCAAAATGCTCGGGAATTTATTCATATTTATGACAGTTTAACGTTGAAACAGGCATTCTTCCGCTTTTTTGGATGCAAATTTAATAGATATCAATGATATCTGCCAAACTTTACCACTATACAACCAAATTCAACTCTGAACGACATAAGTCCCCCACAATCTTCTCTATTCATAGAACCTTAATTCTTTTCTTTCCTTACTCTCTTTACTATTGGGCTTTTCAGGATCCGCCCTGCCGACATCGACGCTGCAAAGGTAATACCCCTCCACCATCCATGCATGCCAACTTCGTAAATGCCAGCATCCACTTCGCAGTCCGCCCTCGCACTTGTCCATAATGACGATGCAAAGCAAATGCAAATCGAGAGCAGAACTTGCCAAGCTTGCTTGGGTAATTATGCCGAGATGCAGCTTTGCTTATCCAAAGTTAGCACCATCCATCTACATGCCCTAATCAGGTTTGTATCTTCACCACATTGGTTTGTAAACGCCACATTTTGCACGTTCCAACACCCAATAACTGTTAAAAACACCCGTCAAATCCTCACTTTTCTCTCCAAACTCTTGCACAACTCAAATAAAAGTCGTACCTTTGCATCGTCAGTCCTCGCCAAGCCTCTTAACAATGCTCAAATCGTGCGAGGCGTTTTTTGTTTATGGCACATCTTATTCCATTCATAAAACAGTTCTCTTCATCAGCAGAACTTGTCACCTTGCTTCGTTCAAGAGGCTTGTATATAGAAGACCAGCGGAAAGCCGAGGATTATTTGGATAATATCGGTTATTATCGCTTGTCCGCCTATATGTACCCTTTGCTTAAGACTCCAAAGACTGCCCATATTTTCAAAGAAGGGGCTACATTCAAGAAAGTCATGATGCTGTATCGTTTCGACAAGAAACTTCGACTTTTGATGTTCAATGAGATTGAGAAAATCGAGATAGCAGTTCGAAGGGCTGTAATGCAGATACCCGCAGAAATGACTAACGATCCGTTTTGGCTTACCACACCGGCATATTTCCTTGACAGTGCAAAATTCAACGAGACGATGCGAGCCATCAGCGGAGAATATGCCAAGTCCAAAGAGGAGTTTATACAGCATTTCAAGAATACTTATTCTAATCCATTCCCACCGTCATGGATATTAGGCGAGTTGCTTACTATCGGCAACGTGAACGCCATTTACAGAAACATCAAGCAGAACCGCATACGCAAGCGTATAGCCAAAAGATTCGGATTGCAGATGGGGGTCTTTGAGTCATGGATGACCGTCATAGCTGTAACTCGCAACGCATGTGGCCACCACGCAAGGGTATGGAACAAACGGAATGCCATGCAACCTGCCATACCAAGCAATCCTATCGGATGCTGGATTACCCTACCGACCGACTCCATGCGCACCTATTTTGATCTCTGCATCATCAAATACTTCCTCAATATCATATCTCCGGGAAATGATATGCTGGACAAGATGCAGGCACTCTTCACAGAATATCCCGAAGTTGACCTCGGCGCACTGGGCTTCCCATCAGGCAACTGGCAGAACGAACCATTGTGGAGCACCCGATAACGAAGACAGGGACTGTCGAAAAAAGAAAAGATGGGGTGGTTTGTACCCACCTCATCAGCGCGCATCGGAAATAATTTTTGCAGTGAAAAGAAGAAAAGACCTGCCACCTCACCAACCCATCCCCTTTGCATCACTTGACTTTATACCTCTTGTATATATACAGACAATAAAGTAAAGTTGTCAACCAAGTTCTATACAAGCAGATGAGGTCGTTTCAACCGACACCATCCCTAACATTCCACTTGACTTTATACCTCTTATATATATACAGACAATAAAGTAAAGTTGTCTGTATATCCATATAAGAGAATGCGTATCGTTACAACAGCAGCCCATCCTATTTTCTCTTTTCACGGCATCCCTTTATTTCTCTTCTCTTCCCTCATTTTGTCATCCAAACCTCACATTTGCACGTAAAAGCAAGTTAAAATCGTTAAATCTTCACTTTCCGTAAACCCACAAATAGAACCCAATCCACTTTTCTACCGTATTAACTGCAAATAACTGATAAACAATCACTTCTAAATACGATAGCTGTGAATCCCTCACATCCATTGACATTCCGTCTTCTGTGACGAGTTTGGGATATGGCTGCTTCTATCGCTGTTCTTCCCTCACGTCCATCGACATTCCGTCTTCTGTGACGAGTTTGGGAGATGACTGCTTCTCTGACTGTAAATCCCTCACGTCTATCACCATTTCGTCTTCTGTGACGAGTTTGGGATTTGCCTGCTTCTCTGACTGTGAATCCCTCACGTCCATTGACATTCCGTCTTCTGTGACGAGTTTGGGAAATTTCTGCCTCTCTTACTGTACTTCCCTTAAAACAGTGACATGCGAAATTGCAACACCAATTAATGGCGATTTCTTCCCAGGAACTCCTATCGACCAAGCTACACTCTATGTCCCGGAAGCTTCTCTTGATGCATACAGAACCACATCGCCATGGAGCGGTTTCGGTACAATCCTGCCAATCACCTCTACCGGCATAAACTACAATACCGCCAACAAAGAAGTAACGATTGACGCTGTCTATGACCTCGACGGAAAGAGAAGCAATGGATATCGTGGTTTGAACATCATCCGCATGAGCGACGGCACGACAAGGAAAGTAATGAAATAATGCCGCGAGACAATCTCTCTAAGGCGAAAAGCTGTACTTGAAAGTAATCTCAGCTCTCCCTCTAAGTCAGGAGATGAGCTGAGATTATCTTCTTCTACAGGGTAAATCCATAACAATCAGCAGGAAACAAATCGGATGCCGTAATTATATGACGCTGCTGTCCTAACAATAAAAAGCGGAGGCACAGCGGCTTCACACTTGTCCCAATACGGTTAGTCAATCAAAAAAAATCAGCCAAATAGAGTGTTTTTTGCTCAATTTGGCTGATTTTTTCTTGGAATTATTCAAATAAATTATTATCTTTGCGCCCAAATATAGACAACACATGATTTGATATGGGATATTCAAGCGTAATAGGTAGAAAAGAAGAGATTGGCGAACTGGAAAAGTTCCTGAAATCCTCTAAGTCAGAGTTTGTTGCCATATATGGCCGCAGACGAGTAGGCAAGTCATATCTCGTAGAGGAAGTGTATCGCAACAAAATTGCGTTCAGGGCAATAGGGTCGTATATCAAAGACAAGGACATCAAGACATACAAGCAGATTCAACTGGAACATTTCCATGAAAGTTTGATAGACGGCGGACTGCCTGACACTTCGCCATGTCCCACTTCTTGGCGCGAGGCCTTCAGACTCTTGAAGATACTTCTCGAAGGTATGAGGAAACGACGGAAGATAATCTTTTTAGACGAGCTGCCGTGGCTTGCCGGACCACAATCCTCGGAGATGATAGAAGAATTAGGTTATTTCTGGAATTCATGGGCAGACAGACAGAGAAATATCGTACTCGTCGTTTGTGGGTCAGCAACAAGCTGGATGTTGAACAACGTCATAAGGGACTACGGAGGACTGCACGGAAGGCTTACAGGCAAGATACGTCTTTTGCCATTCACCCTTGGCGAATGTGAGTCATACTACAAAAGCAAGGGATTCCATTTCTCAAGGTATGAAATGGCGATAGCATACATGGCTTTTGGCGGCATACCATATTATATGGACATTGTTGACAAGGAGAAGAACCTCTCAGAAAACATCGACCGCTTTTTCTTTGATAACCAAAAGATACATCAGGAGTTCAAGGATGTCTATACCGGACTCTATGCCACATCCGAGCGATATGTAGATGTGGTTAAAGCGTTGGGAAGACGGTTTTATGGCATGACCCGTGCCGAGTTGTCAAATGCTACCGGTATTGAGGGTGGCGGCACTTTCAGCAAAATCATCGACAATCTTAAGGAATCGGGGATAATAAGGGAATATCCCAGATACGGCAAGCAGCGCGTTGAAACCGTATATCAACTATGCGATTTCTTCTCGTTGTTCTATCTCCATTTCATACACAACAAGAACACCGGTGCAGGTAACTGGAGGTCCATACAACGTACGCCGTCGTTCTATACGTGGGCAGGAAACACTTTTGAGCTATTGGTAGTAGAACATGTCAACCAGCTAAAAGACTGTCTGCGCATAGCCACGGTGAACCGCAACTACTGTTGGAAAGGTACGGCACCAAGTGGAGATGGTGCGCAAATTGACCTTGTTTTGGAATGGAAGGGAGAGCACACCGATTATATATGTGAAATCAAATTCAGCGAGAACATATTCTGCATCGACAGCAAATATGAGCGTGAACTGCTTAACAAAATCGACGCATTTGTACATAGCAGGCAACATCACCCAAGCCATTCAGTACAATTAGTAATGATAACAACCAACGGACTTCAACAGAACAGCCATTCAGTATGTGTAAATCAAGAAGTAACACTCGACAGCCTGTTCTGATTCCTTTCAATGTTAGAATATCAGAACAAACCGTTCATTTCAACATGGTTAAAACACTGTGTGTGGCATGAACAGAGTCTGTCCCCTGTTCATGCAAAGCATATTTCGGGGGGATTTTTTTGTATCTTTAGATAAAAGCATTACCTTTGCATCCAGTCTTTGCCTTGCAACCGACGAACGGTGTCTGCCACCTTTTCATCATTATTACGAGCAGGAGGACGAACTATGAAGTGTCATCCCAAAAGCGAATACACTGGGTGCGCCATCATCAATCAAGGTGAATATTTTATGATGCAAATATTTAAAGGTGGGTTCTATTAATTCCCACCGTCTAAATGTAATTAATTATGGGTTGACGTTTTGTCATCTTTCCGTTTCTCTCTGGCGCATACTGCCAGTAATTGCCTTAAGGCTTCCTCCTCCTTGCAAGGCATAGCCAAAGCAAGCTTTGTCTCTGCTCTTGCTTCGAGCGTCGGTTCTCAGTCACGATGCCCGCATCGGTCAATGGTCTTTACACCCCCTTCGGTTCCCCCGTTTCCCGGGGGACAGAAACCTTCTAAAACTGACACTCTGCTCTCAGAGATAATTCGGAAATCTGACAAAGCGAATTAATAGAACCCACCTAAAAACAATAAAGACAAACATTATGAAAAGAAAACTACTGATTAGCCTTCTGGCGTTGCTTGTGTCGACGACTATGTTGGCTGAAGAAAGAAACAAGATCGTTACCATTGCCGTTACCGATTTCACATGTCCAGAACCAGAGAATAAGGCTTCGGTGTCATCGGTGCTTGGAGTGCTGCTCGAAGCTGCCGTCGGGCAGGTCACTGTTGACAAGTCGAAATATGTCAACGATGTCAGGGCAAAGGTTATTTCCGGCATCAGCAAGTCACACAGGCTTATGGCTTTGGACGGTCCGTTCAAGCCACAGGAAGTGAAGGACGACGGCTCCACGCTGTATGCCGACGGAACGGTCACCAACATCTCGGTGACAAAGAGCGAGAGGGTGGAGAACGACAAGGACAAGAAGGTCACGAAGTTGGTGTACAAGGCTCAAATCAGCGTCACCGTTCGACTGAAGGATGCCGCCACCGACGCCGTTGCCAATTCAACGACCTTCAACGTCTCCGACTACGACTGTTCGTGGGTAGAGACCTCCGAGGGAGCCATTGTCAACGCCCTTTCCACGCTTGGAGCGAAGGTGCGTGACTACTACTCACGACTGTTCCCGCTCAGTGCGTCAATCATAGAAGGCGCCAGCGAGAAGAAGGAGAAGCAGAAGGAGGTGTATATTGACCTCGGCAGTCAGTTCCCTATATATAAAGGTCTGCACTTGCAGGTCTATACTGTAAAAACCATTGCCGGAAAGGTGGCAAGGAAGTCTATAGGAAAACTCAAAATAGAGGAAGTGATGGGCGACGACATCAGTCTGTGCAAGGTGCAGAAGGGTGGAGCAGAAATCAAGGCTGCCCTTGACGCCGGAGATACGATAGAAGTGGTTACGGCTGAGTAATCTCTGCGCCTTATCCTCGATTGTCGGATAAGGTGTTTTTTTTGCAATTTACGGCTCGCCGGGCTGATGTGCAGAGGAGACATGGCGACAGTCCTGATGTCCTTTCTAGGTCATCAGGACGAAGACAGGCTCCTATTTACAGATAGTCCAACCACCTGTCCACTGTTAATTTGTCCCCTGTTCATTCAAAACGACAACGATGACAACTCTGACAACAAAAAGAAAAGCTGTTCATAGTTGCCTCCGTTGATTTTATCTTCTTCCGTCACGACTCGGGATAGCCCAAGCTTGGGACTCTCCTCTCGCTGTTCTGTCAGTTGTCGTCCATAAAAAGAACAAAACAACCAAGACAAGATAATAAAGTTGTCCTCAGTTGTCCTTGTTGTCGTTAAAAAATAAGAAAATGTCCAGTAAAATCAGGAAAAGATATATGTAAAATCCAAAAATTTTATAGTCGTACGGCATAAGGTGCTATGGACGTACGTTCAAAGGGTCTATGGACGTACGGCGTAAGGGGTTATGGACGTACGTCCTAAGGATGCTTGGAAGTACGTCCATAGAACCTTTGAACGGTGGTGAACGGATAATGAACGTGACGTGCGTCAACGCCACTTTTTCTGAACGGTTTTTGAACGGTAAAGAACAAGGCAAGGATAAAATATTGAAAAGGTAATACCACTTACTTTTGAAAGAAGATATACTTCATCGGCAATAGAAGATATACTTCTCCGGCAAAGTAAGTATATCTTCTCTGAAAAACAAGACGGGACAAGGTCGAGTAGAGCGAGGGTGAAACTTCCTCGCTCTACTCGACCTTGTTCATGAGGTCAGGTGACAGAACATTGAACCCTATTTCTGTTTGGCTGCAAACGGTTCAATGTACTGTTCCCTGACCCTCATGTGTTCCCTGACTCTGCTATTCTCGGAAAGGAGATTATTTCTTCTCTTGCTTCTTCCTTTCTTCGAGACGTTTGAACCATGCCTCACGCTCTTTGTTGAGGTCATAGCCGCGCTTAGAGAGATAGTTGTTTATGCGTCCCTTGTATTTGTTGAACACCTCGTGCTTCTGTTTGCTGCCCTCGGCATCAATGGCGAGATGACGTGCCTCTACGAGCCATGCGTAGATCTGCACCTTCTCCTCATCCTTCAGAGAGGGTATCTCGTCGAGGTAAGCGTCGTATGTCACCTTGACCTTATTATATGTCATGGCGTCCTCTACGGCTGTCACCTCGTCGGCAGAGAGAAATATGGCGAGAGTGGAGGGGAAAGCGAAATGGGAGCGGTAGAGACGTGAGTCGCACTGCGCCTTAGCCATGTCTATGGCGGCATTCTTGGCAGCTCCGGAGAGTGAGTCCTTTGCCAAGGCTATGGCTTTGTCGCGTTCGGTGTAGATGTCGTTGAGCTCGAAATATTTGTTTGCCACGATATTCCTTACGTTGAGGGCTTTCTCGCCAGTCAGTTTCAGCGCTGCGATGTTCTTCTCCGCACGTTGCACTATGGTGTTGACATATCCCTCTTCCCTACCCTCTGATTTCAGTGCCACGGTCTGTGCCATTGCTGTAAAAGACAGAAAAGCGGCGAAAAGGGTTATTGCTGTTCTTCTCATTGTGAATGTTTTTTTCTCAGTTTCTTTACGGGGAAATTCTGTTGTATGCCGGTATTACTTCTTAGTTCATTACTCCACCTTTTGCGGCAAGAGTGTCGTAGTTGTTTGACAGGTCACGCCAGTCAACCTTGACGCGTGGGTCTATGCCGTTGATGTATTTCTCGATATTGGTATATCCGTCGCCGTTGCAGTCGAGGACAGCATCAGAAGGGTCGTTAGGGTTCAAGCCGTAGCGTATCTCCCACTCGTCGGGCATGCCGTCGCCATCGCTGTCGAGACGTGGTGTGCCGTGATATTCCGGGTAGCCACCCATCTGGCGTGGGTCGGTGATGATGCCAAGCTTGTAGGAGTCTTTTGGCAAGCGACGGTATTTGAACGAGCCGTCCTCAGCCTTCGACTTCTCTGCAAGTCCGCTGGTATCGCCATAAGGATTGTCTTTTGGCAGTTTCTTCTCGTAATACACCTCGCCTGTGCGCACCTCATGGATGATACGCTGGTCGACGATGTCACGTGTCGGGAGTGTTGCTCCGGCATTGTCGAGTACGAAGGCATACGCCTTTTCCGCTCCCATGATCTGTACGTAAGGCATGGCGAAAGGCTCGTTTGCTTTCATCTGCTCGGTATATCCCTCTGTGTTTGGCTGGCTCTCTACCTGTATGCCACCGTCCCAGTTGTCTCGAGTCACCCGCTCATTGCCTTCCATGATATTTCCTGTAGCATATACACGTCCGTACTGTTTGTACGAAAGCTTTGAGCGACCAGACTCCGGTTTGAGTATACGATGTCCGATAGGAGTATTTTTAGGAGTCAGTGGTCCTGGTTTGTAGTAATTGTTTATGAAGTTGTACATAGCCTGATAGTCTCCACCATCAGAAGAGCGGTGAACCCAGTTGAAGACAACATTGTTTACGAAGTTGAAAATTCCGTTCCATCCTACAGAAGGGTTACGTCCGGAGTTGTCAGCCCACAGATTGCGCATAAAGCAGCAGTTCTCTCCTCCGAGAGTAGAGCCAAAGGCATGGTTGTAGGTGTCAAGAGCCTTAGCAGAGATGGAATTTTGTATTGTAACATTCACCGTTCCGCGTTTCTCAGCCTTGTAGCCTTCGCCAGGATTCCACATGTGTCTGTAGAAAGAGATGTTCTCGTCGAGTCCCCACTCGGCAGAGATATGGTCGAGCATGATGTTGCCGACAGGATTACCGCCGAAGGAGTCTTCACGGTGGTGGGCGTATGTCTCGCCACGACGGAAGCGCATGTGGCGAATGACGACATCATGGGTGTCAACGCCAAAGGTCTGACCTGCCACGCAGACACCGTCGCCGGGAGCTGTCTGACCTGCTATGGTGATATATGGAGCCTGAATAATCAGCGGGCTTTCCAGACGTATGATGCCCGCAACGTTGAACACCACGATACGTGCGCCACCAGCCTCGCAAGCCTCACGCAACGTGCCGGGACCGGAGTCGGCCAGTGACGTCACGACATATACCTTTCCGCCACGTCCGCCAAAAGAATACATGCCGCCACCTTCTGCGCCGGGGAAGGCAGGTATCTTTGCCTGTGGGAGGTCTGTAGGACGCCCTGCCCAAGGCACGTAAGGACGTCCCTCTGCATGTTCTTTCTTTACGATAGGTTCACATTTCTCCCAAACTTCAGCCTGGTGCTTTGCCCATGACGCTTCCATTGAGTCAATCTTTGCTTTTGCCTCTTTACTTAACTGCGGGTACTGAGCATATCCTGCCACGCTACATAGAGCGAGAGGCAACAGGAATACAGTTTTCCTAAAGATATTCATTGCTGTGTCAGTTTTTATGTTTTATTTGGTTTATTATTAAGGCACGACGATACAAGAACCGCTGTCTGCCTCTGTTCCTTTCCCTCATTGCCACTTTATGCTGAACGCTCCGACATCCTGCAGGGTGACCTGATGCGATGACGAAGAGACACCGTCAAAAGTAACGTCCTCTATTGGCGACTCAGGAAGGCCTATGGCCTTTACGAACTCCTTGCAGTTGTCTACGGTGATGTCCTTGAAATGAATGTTGCGGAAATACGGGGTGAGAAGCGGGTCGTTGTCTTTATTGAAGCGTTCCGCCAGCTTTCCGACATACACCGGCGAGCCAAGCATGTCCCAATATATGGCGCGACGGCTGGGCTCTTTCATGCGCACACGCTCAAAATAGAGGTTCTCGCCACCACCGCCACGGGGACGGCGTGTCTTGAAATATATGCCGTAAGACGACTGGTCTATCACGACGTCATACATATATACATTGCTTATGCCGGCGGCTGTCTCCGAGCCTACCGTCAAGCCTCCCGCACCACGCTTCGCATGGCAGTGGCGTATCACGACATTCTTCGTAGGACGGTTTTTCTTCACTCCGTCCATGCCGCGTCCGGCCTTCAGTGTGAAACAGTCATCGCCACAGTCGAGGGACGTATATTCTATCAGGGCGTTTACGGAAGAGTCTATGTCTATGCCGTCTGTACGTGCTATGCCGTGGCTGTTCACCGTGACACCGCGTATGATGATGTTCTCACAATATACGGGAACGATATTCCAGAATATAGACCCTTCGAGCGTGACACCCTCAAGGAGAACGTTACGGCAGTTCATAGGTCCGAAAAACACGGGCAGGCACAGCGTGCCGTAATATCTTCCGTTGGCGTTACGCTCCGGCTTTCCCTCCATGGGCGTGAAGCCGAAGGCAGAGCGTGGTTTCGAACCGTCGAAGAGGCGGTCGGCAAGCGGGATGTCCTGGACGGCGTCGGGGATTCCTGCCATGGTGATGTCCAGGAGTTCGCAGTCGCGCGACGGTGCCACAAGCTTTCCCTTTCCCACAACAGCGATATTCTCCGCTCCGTCAGCATAGATCATAGCTCCAGGTCCGAGGATGTCCACACCCTCGTTACGGCAAGGCACGGCAGGCAGGTAGTCGTTCACCTCTCCAGAGAAATGCAGCTCTGCGCCCTCGTCAATCTGAAGACAGATATTACTCTTCAGGGTGATGCGGCCGGTGAGCCATTTTCCTTTGGGTATAACGACTGTTCCTCCCCCTTTTCGTGCCAATCGGTCGATGGTTTTCTGGATATCTGCACTACGTCGGATTTTCTCTTTTCGCTCTGGGAATTGTGGGCGATTCAGTTGCGGCATGTCGAATGGTGCCACAATTGGCTGTATCTCCTCTGGCATCTCTGTTGTGATGTCTTGTCCGTAGGAAAAGAGTGTAAAGAAAGAAAGTGTAAGTAGTGATAGTATATGGCGCATAAGGTTAATTTTTTCTTCAATTTACAGTTTATAATTTACAGACGTTGTATCTGTAAATTATAAACTGTAAATAGTGAATTATTAAGTATTACTTTCGAATCATCTTCTTGCCATTGACGATAACAATGCCTTTGTAGTTGTCGTCAACAATCTGACCAGCGAGGTTGTAAACGCGGTTGCTCTTTACGAGAGAAGGAGCAGATACATTCTCAATACCTGTAGAACCGCCTATTGTAAACTCATAACCACCAAAGCCAATCTGTGAAGAGTGCTGGAAGAGCCAATAGCAACCACCTGCCTTTACGCTGAAAGTGAGGTAACCCCAGAAATTCTGGTTGCCACCTGCGATTACATAAGGAGCTGTATCAACACCGTCAACAACCTTCATGGAGTTGTGAATCTCCTGAATCTCGTCAGCAGAGAGGTATTTCTTACGTGTTGTACCATCGTCTAGTGACTCATTCTGACCGTTTACGTAGCCTTCGGCCTTGTAAGCAATAGGAGTCTTTGTAGCCTCATCGACAACATAAGTGTTTCGGTTGCCCTTGTTAGAGAATACGCGTACCTTTACAGTTCCGTCAGCCTTTGGAGAGAACTTGTAGTAGAGACCATTGATAGGCATTCCCTTGCTTCCGTCTGGCTCATAGAAAGTATAGAGACCACGCCACATACCTGTTGCAACACCATCTGTAGTAACCTCCTCAGCATCGAGAGCAACGTATGGGTTTCCTGTTCCGAGGATATAGTCGAAGTAATCAGTCTTCTTATCGTCGAGGTTCTGGTTCTTAACGTCCCACTTCACATCATGCCATTCCTGCCATCCCGGGAAACCAGCACCTGGCTCTCCCTGTACGTCCTTAGGATTTGCACCTGCAACAGCCACAACCTCCATGTTTGCAGTGCTGAAGTTCACGAGAGACTTTCCATCAGCTACAGTAGCGTTTGCGAAGACATCAGAAGCAGTTGTGATAGGAGTGCATGAATATACTGTCTTTCCCTCCTCGTTTACCTCTGCCTTCCAGTCGGTAATCTCTGTTGAGCAAGCATTGTATGACTCTGTCTCACCAGCAGGACTATCAGCACCCTCGTAGGTAACAGTCATAGTTGCAATCTGCACTGTAGAGCCCTTGCGAGCGAAGGTAACCTTTGCTGCAGAACCTTCCCAAAGAGCATCTGTGAAAGTGCCTGGAGTAGCGTCAATATTGTCTGCCTTGATATTGTTTCCTGTCAGCTCAATCTTCTTGATGTTGGCACCACCAGCCTCAATGTCTATTGAGCAACCTGTTGCAAGGCGGAAAGTGATAGCGCCATTGGTGTTCCAGAAACGCACTGGAGTGTTTCCGTTAGTAGCCACAGTGATGGTTACGTCGCCCTGAGTAACTTTCTGTCCTACTTCAAGAGGTGTTGCGCCTCCAGCTTCAGGAACTGCAAATCCAAAAGCGTCTGGCTTTGTAAGATCAAGAGTCACGGTCTTGTCTGCTGCGAAGGCAGCTGTTGCTGTAGCGATGAGAGCTACTGCCATGAGTAAAATCTTTTTCATAAATAAAGTTTTTTTGTAATTGGTTATTTGTTAGTAATAAAAGAGTCGCCTTTTTTGCTAGAGAGCTACAAAAAGTGACTGTTTCTGTCCTTTTGTTCAGCTGTTCTGTCCTTTTCCCCCTCACTCCTAGTTTCTTTAGAAAAGAGAAGCAGAGGTGAGAGAGAAAAGGCGGAAAAGATTATTCAGCGAGAGGGTCGAAGGTGCCGTTAGCATTTCCACGGTTTGTATCCTGCCATCCAATGGTTTGGAGGAGGTTTGCATCAGAGTTCAAAGCGCCCTGAGCAAGACCGAGGAAGTAGTATTTTGCCCAGAAGTGCATGAACATCTGAGCTTGGTTGGAATCGTAGGCATCTCCAGCACGTGTCTTGCGAACAAGGTGGTCTTGATACCATGCTTTCAGAGTCTCCTGCTGAGCAGCAAGGTCTTTACGGAGGTCGATAGCCTTGCAACGCTCCTCACCATCGCCAGTGATAGGGTCAGAGGCTACTGTTGTTCCCGTTCCGAAGCCGAGACCATCGTTCCAATCGTTGCTGACACGGTATTCAAGATTCTCACGACGCTGACCATTGAAAGGCTTGAATCCTAACCAAGTGCAGGTATTACCACCCCACCCTGTGAGTGTCCAAGAAGAAGGAGCGCCTGGAATTTCAGAGAAGTTGGCACCACCATCGAAGAGCAGCCAACGACGCATGTCGTCGAAGCGCTTTCCTTCGTAAGCTAACTCTATCTGACGCTCGTAGAGAACAGCAGCCATACATGTCTGCTGACTTGCTGTGATATTCTCCAATCCGCAGTCTCCAGTGTATCCTACACGCTGACGAATCTGTACGAGGGCATTCTTTGCTTCCTCAAGCTTATTAGCACCAGCGGCAGCCTCTGCAAAGTTCAGAAGTACCTCAGCATATCTAATCTCTACGTAAGGAGCAGCAGAATAGAGGAAACCGCTCTGGTTGGCACTTGCTGCCCAATTCTGATAGAGAGGAGAAGGATTGATGTCAAGGTCGTCGGAACGCTTACGAATATACATTCCCTTGTTGCTGGAACCGAGGTTGTCAGCTCCATATCCACCGTTCTTGATATTATCTCGCTCGTCTGTGGTCTGGTACCATGCATAGTTCCAGAGTTCATAGTCTTTTCCGCTATTGTAAGAAGGGTTCTCTGGGTTCTGCTGAGTAGCGTCTCCATCGAATGCCCAACGTACGCCAGGGAATGCGAAGGTGCGATAGAAGCGAGGGTCGCGGTTCATGAATGGATACTCAGCCTCGTAGTCAATAGATGACTTTGGCAGAGAGGAGTATGCTTCGCAGTTGGCAGGAATCTTTCCGTCTGCCATTGGGAAGAGGTCTACGATCATGGCAGATGCGTTGAGTCCGCTACCTGTAGCATTCTTCGGACGGATGCCACGCTCCCAAGGGTTGTTCTTCTGTGTGTCGCCGCTTTGGATGGTATTGTAAAGCGTTACGAAGATATCCTCTGAACAGCGAGTCTTTGTGAAGATCTTAGCAAAAGCCGAACCGTTTATCTCATTGCCTTCACCCATGTACAGGTTGTGTCCACAACTGTTTATAACAGAGAGGTCTTTCTTCATTTCCTCATAGGCGGTTTGCCATCTACTCTGGTCGTTGGCTCTATTGAAGAGTGGTGAAGCCCAAAGCAGAAGCACACGTCCCTTGAGGGCGAGAGCAGTTCCAGAAGTCACTCTTCCCCAGTTGTTTGCCGACCACCCACCATTTGTAGTGGATGCAGCGAGCAGCTTTGCAGATGTCTCAAGGTCTTTGAGAATAAACTCTATGCTTGCCTTTGCAGAAGAACGAGGAGTAGAGTTTGTCTCTAGAGGTTCAAGCACCTCACTGATGATAGGCACACCTCCATACCATTTCACCATCTGGTAGTAGCACCATGCACGGAAGAAATATACCTGTCCGAGGAGTTCGTCCTTCTTGTCTTGAGGGAGAGCGCCCTCGCTGATGCCTTTTATGACATCGTTGATATTCCTTATTCTTCCCCAGACACTTGCTTGGATGTTGTTTGACTGGTTGTGGAAATAGTCAGGAACGGTAGCAACACCATTCTGAACCATCATCTCGTTCTCAGGATGCACAAAGATTGAGAATCCTGCATATTCCTCAGTAGACTTTGACTGGTCGTCTGCATTTCCGGTACAGTTGTATTTCCAATTGGCATTAGACGTAGGGTCAGGGAGACACCATGAGTAGACATCACTGACGCGTCGGCTGGCACCCTCATAGTAGTCGTAGATACCAGAATTGACATTGTCGTAGTTCTTCTTCTCCTCAAGGAAGGTATCGCTGCAGGATGCCAGAGTGAAGAGTGCCAGAGCGGCAATTCCTACCTTATTATATATATTGTTCATGTTCATTTCTATGTTTTTTAGAATCAATGATTTTTTCCAATACTTCCCAAATGATTAGAAACCGAGGTTCACACCGATTGTCCACTTGCGGAGGTTAGGATAGCTGCCGTAGCCAGAGAGTGTGCTGATGAAATGATCAGGGTATGGATTATAGAAGCTAATCAGGTTCTGGCCAGTAACATTAATACGGCAAGACTGTATGCCTATCTTCTTCACGATTTCTGAAGGAATGGTGTAAGCGAGAGTGAGGCGGTTAAGCTGTACGCGTGCTCCACTGATACGCCAGAAAGACGATGTCACTGAGTTTACAGTAGAGTATGCGAGGTTAGGATACTTCGCACCACGGTTTGCCTCTGTAAGCACATTTCCCTGAGCGTCTGTAATGGTTTCATAAGAGAACATATTGTCCACGTTCCAGAAAGAAGGCATGTTTGTCATCTCGATGCCATAAGAGCCTGGCTTAAGAGCAGAAGACGGCACAAAGCTGTATGCTCCCCAGCTTGCAGAGAGTTGGGCAGTGAGTGAAATGCCCTTATATTCAGCAGAGAGATTTGTTGTGAATCCGTAAGGATTGCTTGTACGCTTTGAGAGTTGCACCTGATCGTTATCGATGTCTACGATGCCATCTGGTCCTGCATACGAGCCATCTTCTTGCTGTGGTCCACGAACATCCTTATAGATAAGCATACCTGGACGAACCTTATCTTTTGTCATGCCCATATAAGAGGTGATGTTGTACATGTCGAAGTATTCCTCTATCTCTTGGTAAGAGCGGAACATTCCGAGACATTCCATACCCCATACTCCAACGTCAGAGCGTCCACCTTCCTGAATCTGGCGGTAAGTATACTCTTTTGCGAAGTCCATGAAATGAACCTTGTTGTCAGAGTAGCCGGTATTGATGCCCACACGGTACTTAAAGTCCTTTCCAATCTTGTCTTTCCATGTTATTCCTAATTCAACACCATAGTTGTCCATCTCACCGATGTTGAGAGCAGCTGTCTGAGAGCCAATAGTTGTCGGTGTAGAGTGGTGAATATTGAGAAGCATCTCACGGTTCCAGGTGTAGTAAGCGTCGAAGTTTATGGAGAGACGACTGTTGAGTGTATTGAAGTCGATACCGAAGTTGCTCTTGTAAGACTTGTCCCAATGAACGTTTCGGTTAACAGCAGAGTTGTTCTTGTTGATGGTGATACGGTTGTCGGTCTCTTGGTTTGTTCCCTCACCGAATACCGGACCGCGGTTCTGGTCTTGAGCGTATACCTGCATCCACTGCCATGCCGCTGTATTGTCACGTCCTGTAAGACCAAATGAAGCACGCAACTTAAGGTAGTTTACCCACTTCACGTTTCTCATCCATTCCTCCTCACTAATTACCCAACCAGCACTTGCAGAAGGGAAGTAGCCCCACATGTTCTCTGGAGCGAACTTTGTAGAAGCATCGGCACGCATGAGGAATTCAAGGAGGTACTTGTTTGAATAGGCGTAGTTGACACGTCCGATATAAGAGAGCGTACCAGACTCCGAGCGAGTGAAGGTAACGACCTTTGTGTTTCCTTCGGCAGAGTTAGACTGTCCGGTGGTGAAAGGATAAGGGTCGCTGACCATTCCGTATAGATATTCTGACTCCGCCTCTGACTTCTCTATTGAGAACAGTCCACCAATATGGTGCTTTCCAAAGTCGTGTGAGTAGTTCAGAGTGAAGTTCAGCTGATAGTTGTCGGTACGTGTTGAGTTACGGCTAAGGAACGATGGAGAACCGTTTGAAACAGTGAGAGGCACGTAGTTGCTATCAAGGAGGATGTCATCGAGAGTAACGCCCTCATAGTACATGCCAGTATCGTTGTAGAGGTGTGAGCCGCTTCCATAGCGAGTCTTCATAGAATAGACAGTATAGTCGGTACCATACTGGTTTGTCTTGTCTGTGTTCACAGACTTTGCGTATGTGATGCGTCCGGAGAGTCCCTTAAGAGGTTCCCATATTCCACCGAAGTCAATGTCCACACTTCCATTTACGTTGATGTTTGATGTCACCATACGGCTATAGTCGCCATTCTCTCGAAGGGTAGAGAAGGAATAGAGCTGGTCAGTGGCAATCTGATTGTTTGAGATGCCATAGGCAGCGATAGGCATACCATTCACATACTCTGGGATATAGCGTGGTCGAGTGAGCAGGATGTTGTAGTCCTTCTCGTTTGAAGAGCCACCAACCTTTACGAGTGGAGTATTCTTCTTTCCGTTATCACCACTTACTGTGATGTTAGCCTTCAACCATTTTGTTACCTTCACGTCAACTCCAGCACGGTAGTTCCAACGGTCGTAGTCAAGCTTCCCAAGGTTACCGTCCTGCTTGAAGTAAGAGATGCCTGCGAAGTAGTTAGCACGCTCAGTAGCGCCAGAGATATTCGCGCTGTGCTTCATAGTGAATCCCGTCTTCCAATTCTCATCGAGAAGGTCGTAGTTGAGACTCTTCATCTTTGTCAGTTCATCGAACTGATAAAGATCCGTAGTCTTCAGAGTCACGCCGGACTTCTGGTTGTTTGCTGTCTTTATAGCATTATACAAACGACCGTATTCATAAGCGTCAAGCATCTTTGGGCGAGCCACTTCATCAGTAAAACCGAATGTGCCGCTATATGAGATACGAGGTGCTCCAAGCTTACCTTTCTTCGTGGTGACAAGGATTACACCGTTAGCGGCACGCGCACCGTAAACAGCTGCGGCAGCGTCCTTGAGGACAGAGATAGACTCCACCTCAGAAGGGTCAAGGTTGTTGAAGGCTGTAGCACCAAGGTTCTCACTCGTATTGCCTGTCTTAACGTCATTGGGATAGATATAACCGTCAATGACGTAGAGAGGTTCCTGTGAAGTCACTCCGACATCACCCAAAGAGTTGGTGTCACGGATTTTAATTGTTGCGTTCTCTCCAGGACGGCTCTCACCACCGCTTACGCTGACACCGTTTACGAGTCCTGAGAGCGTCGATGCCAGACCACCGCTTGAGAGGTCTTGGATCTCGTCCATAGGCACTGTAGCGATGGAACCAGTGAGGTGTGCTTTCTTCTGAGAGCCATAACCTACCACGACAACCTCATTGAGAGAGGTATCTGCTGGCTTCAATTTAATATCTGTACCAGCCTTCACCTCCTCTGTGTTATAACCTATATACGATACTCGTATCTTAGTGCCTTCAGGAACTGACAAGGTATAATTACCATTTATGTCGGTTACAGTTCCTGAACCTTTTGCACCTACTACCATCACGGACGCTCCGATTACCGGCTCGCCATTTTCATCGAGGACTGTACCTTTCACCGTTTTTGTCTGTGCCAAAGCGAAGACAGGAGAAAGGAATATGGCAAGGACAATAA
Organism: uncultured bacterium; assembly: GCA_945829425.1. GTDB lineage: Bacteria > Bacteroidota > Bacteroidia > Bacteroidales > Bacteroidaceae > Prevotella. The sequence continues at coordinate 22,583 of CALZUQ010000017.1, forward strand.
GAGAGAGGACCTTTGCCATCCTTTTATTATGGTTTGAAATATTGTTCATGGTGTATATATTCTTTCTGTTAATCATTAGGGAAAAGTTCTTGTCCCATTAATACCAACGAGGATCACCTGCATTTGCAGCTGCTGCCAGTCCTACCGGCTTCAACGAAAGTCCTCCGTTAGGCTGCGAGAAATCAAGCGGTTTGAGGTCAGAATCATTGAACTCTTGAACATCGTCTTTGACAGTATAGAAATTTCCGTACTGATCCGTACGTCCACTGGGACCGTAATCCGTAGAATGAGGTGTACAAGCAGGAGAATTAGACATGAAATTATTTGTCGTTGTCTTTATCCACTGCGACTGAAGCAACTGATAAAGCCTATAAACATCGAAGAACACACAGTCTGTAACACTTATCCACAACGCTTTCCCGTTTTGAGTGTTAGGCATATTATTTGCAAAATCCTTCTTTGGGTTCGTTCTTATGAAAGAAGATTTTTTCAATGTATATTCAAGGAAGTTTTGAGTATTTCCGAAAATCTTTCTAGGCTGTGCGTTAGAACTGTTACTGTAACGAATGAAATACTGTTCTTTTTCGTTCAGTTCCGTATTATAGAACGTACTATTCTGAATAGTAATCTTCTGTATCAAGCCATTTGAGCTACCAGTAAGGTTTATCCACGGCGTGGTGTTAGTGGCATTGGCAGCCTGTATGATGCAGTCAACAACGCGCAGGTCACGTAAAGACCATGGCTTGGCGTTTCCATAGAGCAATGTAGCAGGAAGGTTCTTCACCCAACACTCTTGTATAACGACTGGTCTTTCGATAACAAAGCCATCCTGGTTAGCGCCAAGAGCTTTATATCCCAAAGCTTCCGTTGATATGGAGGCATCAGGTTCTGCACCAAGTGTTATAAGTCCCATACTCTTTGGCATATTCGTACAGTCGAAGTTTATGAACTTCACTTTCAGACCGCTCTGCGTAGTGATGTAACCGTTCTCTCCGACCTTCAGTGTAGCTCGTTTAACCTTGTCAGAGCTACGGAATGTGGTAGGGTACAATCCAAAATCCACTGGAGCATTGAGAGTATACTCCTGTCCGGCTTCCATCTCAAAAGCGATTTCATAATTGTTCGGATCAGAAGCCAGAGCCTCATCCAATGTTGCTTTGTTGGATGCAATATATCCGTTTATAAACTCTGCAACATCGGTGCCTACCGGGATTGAAACGCCTTCCACCATCGTTGAGAAGACGAAAGACTTTGCCTCTACAGCATCACTATTGTTGTATTTCTGATTTCCGAGAGCCTTTACCGATGTCAGGTATTTGGTGTCCTCGAGTTTTGTGAATGTTACGCTTACTCCGTCAACAATACTGTCCGTTATGACTGGAGTCGTAACGTCTCCGCTCTGTATTGCGACATTCACGAGATAGCCTCCTGCACCGCGTACCAAAGGCCACGTCATTTGTACCATCTCACCGTTTGTGGTATTAATGGTAGCAAAACAGCTCTTGTCAAGGTCTGGAGATACCAGTTGCGTATTGCGTACATCGCTGGCAAACTGAGGGTCATCATCGTAACCATCGACACAAGAGACGAACATTGTTGCCGAAGTACATAACAACACTGTGGCAAGCTTAAAAAATGTTTTTCTCATAGATTCTGTTAATTATTTAAGTTATTATTAATTCGCGTATATAGTTTGAATATCCTTATCAATTACCTCCCACTTTCCTTTTTCCACTTGAAATTGAGTGGATGATTAAGATACCGTCTGAAAGCACATGACACATTACTCTGGTCTTCAGAAGAACACCTCTTTCAGATAAGCCACGTTGTCGCCGAAGTTTCCCTTTACGTTACGTACGTCCTGGGCGTTGCGTGAGCGCTCTACGGTGAGCCATCCGCAGTATTTTATCTTCTGCAATGTCTTCTTCACCTCCTGCATGTCGATGTCGGTGTCGTGTCGCAATGTGACGCGGTCGGTGTTCGAGACATGTATCTGGCAGATGCGCTTTCTCCCGAGGGTCTTCAGCTCACGGCAGATAAGCTCTGTCGACGATGATGCGCCCTCTGTCTGTCCTGCCTTGAACCTGTCACAGGCATCCTGGAAATTATAGTATAGCAGTATGCCTTTCGACCCTATGTCCTGAAGCATCTTCTTCGAGAACTCGGCAGGCATCTGTGTCCTTATGCCTATTACGACACCGTGCTGACGAGCCATTTCTCCTGCCATGCGCAGACGTGAGCAGAGGATGTCATATTCCTCGCCACTGCCCTTCTGCCATTCGCTTCCTGACCCTCCGAGTGGCAGGAAAGCTACCTTCGCTCCGAACTTCTCCATTGTTTCGAAGCAGTCGGCAAAGAGCTGGCGGTAGTTCTCCGTATGCTCTGCATCGGTATGTGTGCGGCATTCCTTCTTGCCTTCGGGTGTCGTATATTCGTCGAAGTTACGTTTTATCAACGACTGTGCGAAGAAGCCGGACATAGCCATGGAGTGGACCTGTATGCCGAGTGAGTCTGCGGCAGCCCTGAACTGCTTGGTGTCTTTCTCGTTGCCACGGAAGCGGTTGTCGAAGAGCACCCTTCTGCCAAGACCTCCCATATCCATCTCCACACCGTCGGCATTAATATCCTTGGCGAGGGCAAAGGCTCCGAGCTTCTGTCTTTTCAGCATCATCCAGTCGCAGCAGCTTATGCCTTCTATCTGCGCCAGAGCCTCAGGAATGGTCAGCGTAAGCAATATGGCCGCCGCCACAATGCGCGGAATGATATTTCGTTTCAGACGGTCATTCATATCTTTCTTTGTTGTCTTTCTTCGTGATTAAAAAACGTTCAAAAGAAGGAGTTATTTAGAAGCGTTTCCGAAATAGTCCAGGTCGTTGATATACAGTTCAATATTCATATATCCCGACTCTGTGAGCACTGTCGCGTCGTTGGCATCGTTAGGGTTCAGTCCATGTGCTTTCTCCCAGTCGTCAGGCATGCCGTCGCCATCGGTGTCGAGACGTGGCGTTCCCGTGTACTGTGGCAGTCCGCCGATTTGCTGTGGCGTGGTTATGATACCCAGCTTATATGAGTCGTCAGGAAGACGGCGGTGAGAATACGGCGATACGAGCACTTTCGCGTCTGCGGCATATCCCGGTATTCCGGTCACTACGTCGTTGACAATCTTTGCGTCCACAGCATCGCGGCAAGGCAGTGTAGCTCCTACATTGGCGAGGACGTAGTCGTAAGCCTCGCGTGCTGACATGACGTTCTGCGGGGCAGGATAAGCGAAAGGTTCGTCAACCTTCAGACGGCTGTTAGCTTCTGCCACGCCCATATTCGCCGGCTGAATGCCACCGTCCCAGTTGTTTGCGGTGACAGCGTCGAAATACTCTACTACATTTCCATCGACGTATGCCTTTCCCCAGAGGTCACGGTTTTCCTTAGACCTTCCGTTCTCTGGCTTCAGTATTCTATAGCATATCTCCGGAGCCTTGCCGTCTTTTCCGCTTCCCGCCTCAGAGGTATAGTATTCATACATCTTGCCTTTCTTCAGAGCCTTGAGGTATGCCTTACGTGTCTTGTCGACATTGTTCTTCTGGTTGAAACCGGTGATAGGACCAGGCTTGAAGTAGTTGTTGATGATGTTATACTGAGAGTTGTTGTCGCCGCCGTCAATGGAACGGTTCCACCAGTTGAAGACGACATTGTTCACGAAGTTGAAGTCACCGTCCATAGCCACGGAAGGATTACGCGAGATGTTGTTGGCAAAGAGGTTACGCGCAAAGAGAGAGTTGTGTCCGCCTATGGACGCTCCGAAAGCGTGGTTATAAAGGTCCAGACCGTGACCGAAGATACTGTTCTGGATAGTTATGTTCACCGTAGGAAGCTTATCCTGCTTGCCACCATGACGGGCATAGACATGGCGGTACATGGACATCACCTCGTCAAGTCCCCACGATGCGGAGCAGTGGTCGTATATGATGTTTCCTATACCGTTGCCGCCACAGGCATCGTCACGGTGGGCAACGTCAAGTGCGCCACGGCGGAAACGCATGAAACGTATTATGACATCATGGGTATCTACGAGCATCGTCTCTCCTGTGAGTACCACGCCGTCGCCAGGTGCCGTCTGGCCGGCTATAGTGATATAAGGAGCTGTGATGGTGATAGGACGTTTGAGCTTTATCTCTCCCGCCACGTTGAACACCACGACGCGCGGTCCGCCAGCCTCACACGCCTCGCGGAGTGTTCCAGGACCGGAGTCGGCAAGTGAGGTGACGACATATACCGTACTCTTCACCGGCGCTCCGAGATAGTTGACACCACGTCCGCCGAATGAATACATGCCTCCACCTTCGGCTCCAGGGAACGCAGCAATCTTCGCCTGCTTCAAGTCTGAAGGGCGAGAACTTTGCGGAACAAAAGGTTTACCTTCGAACATACTGTTGATTACTGTAGGCAGGGCTTTCTGCCATGCTGCATCATCCTGAGCAGCCCACGCTGCATTTTCACGCGCCTCACGCGCCTTCACCGAGTCGGGAATTGTGGGATACTGTGCTGTTGCTGTCGTTACAGTCGCAGAGAATGCTACGGCTGTAATTATCATTCTAATTTTCATTGAAATATTAGATTTTAAGTTAATAAGAAGATATCTGGTTGCAAAAGTAATGAAAATATCTTTAACGACCAAAGAAATTTTGACCAAAATCAAATATTTAATATTTCCGTACAGAAATATAATGTAAAAAGCGAAAAAAATCTCTTTTTTCAACCAATTGTCGTAAGTATTGTACCAATGTCTACTTTTCCTCTACGTTTCAACATTCAGGAATAGTTACATACACGCTTTTTCACAAAACGGTTATAAATACGGAGGTTTTACAAAAGAGAAAAAGAGGATTTCAAGATGAAAGACGATGGGAAAATGGTAGAGGATGACCAAATGAAAGAGAATTTCAAAAAGAAAGAGGATGGCAAAGTGAAAGAGAATGACAAAATGAAAGAAAATGGCGAAGTGAAAGAGATTTACAAAATGAAAGAGAATGGCAAAAAAGAAAGAGGGTATGTCAAAAGATAATAAGACATGCCCTCTTACTTTAAACCACTGGCTGCAAAACTATTGTTGAGAACCACTGGCTGTAAAACCCTTGCCGAAAAGCTCTTGCTGAAAAAAACACGGTTGCGTTTGCTCTGAGTACAGGATTTACAACCCGCTCACGATGCTGTCGTGAGGTATTATTCTCGAAATCGGCTTGCCGTCAGGGGTGTACTTGCTGTTTTCACATTTCAGCAAGTCAGAGATTATCTGTTCCATCTCTTCGTTTGTAAGCACCTGACCGTAAGTTATTGAGGCGTTACGCGCCATGGTCGCCGCCAAGGCTGAGAAAAGTTCCTTGCCGAGGTCGCTATCCTGCTCTGTTGCAGAGTTTACCATATCGCTTACCAGACGTGTGACATTCACCGTCTCAAGCTCTGAGGGAATGGCGTTTATGGCATACGTGCCTCCTCCAAGGTTTGTCATCTCAAAGCCTAACTTCTCCATTTCTGGGAGAATGGCTGGCAGCGACATCATCTCGGCAATGGTAAACTGGACAGTCTCAGGAAAGAGGAGACGTTGTGACGCTCTCCTTTTACTGTCCATTTCTTTCATATATCTCTCATAAAGAACCCTCTCGTGAGCCCTCCCCTGATTTGTCACCATAAGCCCGGCATCAACGGAGGTGAGGATATATGCGCCCTTATACTGATAGTGGTCGCTGCTCCTTGAGGTGGCTATGTCCTCCGACATCACTGACTGTGGCAGAAGAGTTTCTTCTGTGGCAGGAGACGTCTTGCCAGATGGTTCATCCTCTGTTTTCTCCGTAGCAATATCAAATCCACTGTACAGTTTTTCCCAGTTCGTCGGAACATTATTGACATCGTAGTTCAGCGAAGACTCCCTCATCATTGGTGCAGAAACGTTTTTGCCCTCCGTTTTCTTTTCTGCCGACCCGTCGGTGGAGAAAGGGTTATACCGCGGGTTGACGTTTATCCTCGGCGTCACGATGTTCTCGGTACCGTCAAGCACGGGGATGTCCGGCTTGTCCTCGGTGTCAAAGTCAATGGCTGTTATGGTGTTGTATTTCCCTACCGTTTCCTTTACTGCAGCGGCAAGGATCTGCCATACCGCCTGCTCGTCCTGAAACTTTATCTCCGTCTTTGTGGGGTGTATATTTACGTCTATGTCCTCAGGGTTTATGGTGAAATAGATAAAATACGGCACCTGTTCACCCTGTGGTATCAGACGGTCGTAGACAGACTGTACGGCGCGATGGAACCCGCTGTGTTTCATGAACCTTCCGTTCACGAAGAAATACTGGTGTACGTTCTTCTTATGCGCCGCCTCCGGTTTCCCTACGAAACCTGTTATTTTTCCAAGCGATGTCTCGACTTCGACAGGCAGGAGGAAGGGGTTCAGCTTCATGCCGAAGATATCCACTATGCGTCGGTGGGTGTTGGTAGGTTGTAGGTTATACAGCTCCTGCCCGTTGCTTTTCAGCGAGAAGGCGATGTCGGGATATACCAATGCTATGCGTTGAAAAGCCGTAATGATATTGTTCAGTTCCGTACTGTTAGCCTTGAGGAAGCGCCGTCTTACGGGGACGTTGAAGAAGAGGTTCTCTACGAGGAAGTTACACCCCACAGGACATACCGTGACCTCCTGGCCCACGAGTTTTCCACCCTCTATTCTCAATGACGTGCCTACCTTGTCCTCCTCTCGGCGTGTCTTCAGCGTCACCTGTGCCACAGAAGCTATTGATGGCAACGCCTCTCCGCGAAACCCCATGGTGTGCAGTGAGAAGAGATCTTCCGCCTTTCTGATTTTCGATGTGGCGTGACGTTCAAAAGCCAGGCGTGCATCGGTGACAGACATTCCCATGCCGTCATCGACCACCTGTATGGAAGTCTTGCCCGCATTCTCCACTATGACGTCTATCTGCTTCGCCCCCGCGTCTACCGAGTTTTCCACCAGCTCCTTTATTACCGATGCCGGACGTTGTATTACCTCTCCTGCTGCAATCTGGTTGGCTACGGAGTCGGGCAGTAATTGTATCTTGTCCATTAATGTTTCTGTTCTTGTTTCGTTGTTCTCTTCCAAGGTCTTACCGTTTGTCTGCGGCAGCATCTTTTTTCTCATCAGAAGCGTCGGCCTTCATCGCTTGGGGATGGTCATTATCAACAGGAGCAGGGGTCTCTTTCTCTCCCTCCCCAGACATCATCTCACCATTGACCGGGTCTCCTGCCGGCATCTCACCATTGGTTAGCGAATCACTCTTCACCTCTCCATTGCCAATAAGTGAGTCCTTCTCCAACGTTATGCCTCCGTCGGTCAGCTCATTCAGTTTCTTTTCCGCTTTCTGCGTCACTTTCTTGGCGAGGTTCTGCAAAGGAGCCTCACGCCGTCTCTCCTTCTTCAGTTCCGTTCCTCCAGCCTTTGGCACCCATACGAAGATATCGTCCTTGTCCTTCGGTCTGACATACTCAAACCATGCGAAGTTCGGCAGACGGTATTTATCATGCGGTATTTGTGAGATAGGATACATCGTACCCTCATGCTTTACGGTAGAAATCTTCTCCATTTTCCTTTCCGGCGACATATACATCTTCATGGTGTCTGTCTCAAGATAGTTGAGGGCAATGAGAGTGGTATCGGCATCGTCGGTGACATAGAACACCGTCTTTACGTTTCCCTGCGCCTGGTTCTTCCTCAGTTTTCCTTCGGTAAACCATGACATCATCTCTTTTGACGAGATCTGATTGAAATGCAGGGAGTCCTCATCCATTTTCTCTATGCTGAATGCCTGTCCTATGACATGTGCGAAACGTATCGTGGAGTCAGCCATATACATACGTATCTCCTCGCCGAGCACCTGCCTTCCCTCGCTCCACATGATTGGGTCTTTATACATCACAAGAGTGGAGTCCTTGGAATTCATGACCATAGAGTCGCAAACCGCCTGGACATCATTGCGGAAAATTCTGACATGTGGATATGCATACACCATGCGGAAGACGGAGTCAGTGTTTATGTTGTGCGTCACCATCTTCATGGTGTCGCCATGGGCATAGAGCGAGTCACCCTGCGAATAGTCTATGGCGACGGCTTTCTTCGTGGCATATCCATATCCGCTGTTCTCGTCGTAGTAGACATAGTCACCGAGGAACATCGTCTTGTTGGCTGTATCGCGGAACACCACTCCTGAGTAGCCCTCGCTGATACCGGTCTTGCTGTCGTGATACAGCGAGTCAGCTGTAATGGTCTTTCCGTCTTTCCTCTTCACCGTAGAGCGGCTGAACAGTTCCGTCTTATCCGTCTTGCTGTTGTAATAACCATCCTCCGTAAGTACTATGTCGTCCTTCATGGTTATTGTCGACGGACCTTTGACATGAGCCATAGATGTCTGGGTATCATAATATAACGTGTCGCCCCTCGTCACGCTCTTGTCGTTCGTAAGGTTGACGTTATAGTAGAACACCGCCTCTTTCGTAGCCGAGGAATACTGCCCCCAGTCACTTGTCAGTCGCGTGTCGCCGTCAATGAGTTTTCCTCCTTCGAAGAAATAGCCTATGGAATACATACGGTCGTAGTTCAGCGAGTCGCAATATAGCTTTGACTTCCTGTGTGTCAATATGACATTCCTCCTCACCTCACACATCTCGTCATTGCCGTCGTAATAAGCATAGTCTGCGGTAAGCGTCAGCGTGTCGCCCTGTCGCATCTTGACATTGCTGAAAGCCTCGAAGGAGTTTGTCGCCTGATAATACAAGGCGCTGTCGCACGTCAGGCGGGCCCCTTTATGCAGGAACGACACCTTTCCTTTTACAAACTGTGCGTCAGGGTGTTTGCCGTAAATGTCATACGACAGTTCATCGGCATGTTCGAGATACACCTTCGTGTCTACCGTTGTCTTCTTCGCCCTACCCCTCTTCACCGGGTTCTTGGCTCCCGACATCCAGCATACGACAAAGAAGCATAGGACTATCACGAGAATAGCCCTATGCCCATTGATATTCTTATAAAATTCTTTTCCGTTCCTCTTCACGACATATTCCTTTTTTGATGGGTTCTTTTTTCTGCTGTTATCTTACGCCATAGGGCAGAAAGAATCGCCCAGCAAGCGTTGCAGCCCCTTGTCCCGGACTTTTTTCCTTAGATATTGAATTATTTCCGAGGTAATCCTACAATCCTATCTCACCCATCCTTCGTATTCGTAGTCTCCGTCCCTATATCTGTCCTTCATGCGCACGTATGTGTTCTTTATTTTGTCTTTCACCCATTGCTGCAAGAACTCTGTCTTACGTTTTGCGAGCACCACGTTCTTCATGACCTGGAAGTCCTCCGTGATTGTGGCGCGATGCCCCTCTATGCGTGACTTCAGCTTTATTACGGCACATACGGTCTTTCCCCTGTTGTTGGTCATGGTGAATGCCGGAGAAATCTCGCCTACCTTCAGCTGTTCTACGGCACGTGCCACCTCTGTCGGCAGGTCTTTCATCTGGAATTTCGAGGTACGTTCCATGCCGTTGGTGTTTGACATGATGCCTTTGTTGCTCCTCGTGTCCTTGTCGTCAGAGAGGAACGTGGCAGCCTCCTCAAACGAGAACTTTTCGGCCATTATCTCCGTAACGAGCGAGTCGAGCATGTCTATGCCCTCGTCGATAGCCTCCTGGCTTACCTTTGGCTTACGCAGGATATGGCGCACCTTTATTTTGTCGCCACGTTTGTCAACAAGCTGAATGATGTGGAAGCCGAACTCCGACTCCACGACTTTCGAAATCTTCTTCGGGTCGGTGAGGTTGAATGCCACGGCAGCAAATGCGGGGTCGAGCATTCCGCGTCCCATGTAGTCCATCTCACCGCCATAACGCGCCGATCCCGGGTCTTCGGAATAGAAGCGTGCCAGTGTCTGGAATGTTGTCTCTCCGCTGTTCACCCTCTCCGTATATCCTCTCAGCTCTTCCTTTACGTTATTTATTTCCTCTTGCGTCACCTTCGGAGTTCGTGTTATGATTTGCACCTCGACCTCTGTAGGCACGAAAGGAATGCTGTCTTCCGGCATCTGGCTGAAGTATTTCCTCACCTCTGCCGGCGACACCTTGATGTCTTCCACGAGCTTCTCCTTCATACGCTGTGCGAGCTGGTTGTTCTTGAAGTCGTCGTGTAACGACTGTCGTATCTGGCTTATGGACATCTTGCGGTATTCCTCCAGCTTCTCTTTTGAGCCTATCATTGAAATCCAGTAGTTCAGCTGCTGTTCTACGCCCTGTGCTATCTCTGCCTCTGTCACCTCTATACTGTCGAGTGCTGCCTGATGTAGGAAAAGCTTCTGCACGGCGATTTGCTCTGGCAGGCGGTATTCCGGATTACCGGGAAGCATCTCGCCCTCAGCCTCCATCTGCGCCCTCAGTTGTTCTACGTCAGAAAGTAGTATCGCCTCGTCGCCCACTACCCATATCACTTCGTCCACGACACTCGCCGTATTCGGAGCCATCTCTTGCTCCGCATTGTGTGCCGTATCGTCAGCAACGTTGGCCACAGCTTTTTCAGCTGTCTTCACCTGTGTCTTTCCCGTATTTACGCTATATCCTCGCCGCGCTCCCATTGTGAGTGCGACACACAGGAGCAATGCGAATATGGAATATTTCTCTTTCTTCATATATTATTGTCAGGCTTCCTGTTTCTCAGTGTTTGTTTACCGTCTTGACCACCTCGTCATACACTTCTATGGCATATCTCTTACGCAGTTCTGCTACCCATTGTTTCTCCAACAACTCCTGATAGTCTGAAGTCACGAGACTTCTCACGTCGTTCATCTCCTGCGGAGCCTTGATTTTCTTGCCATAGACAGCATCGATAGGATAGTCTTTCACCTCTTTCACCTTTACGTCCTTAACCTTGAATATGAGGCTGTCGACCAATGCGTTGTCTCCTTGTTTGAATATGCCTTTCTCTACGCGTATTCTGATGATGGAGTCGTTGTTGAATGTAGAGCGCAACGTCTCGTTCCAGTCGGCGAAAGCGAGTCCTTTGACACTTTTCTTGACAGCCTTGACATCTTTTGGGTCTTTCACGTGATACACCATACCTTTAAAGCGTGGCGCATCCCATTTATATTTCTTTCTGTTGGCAAGGAAGAAAGCTTTCAGGCCTTCCTCGTCCTTTGCACCTTTCTCCCACACCTCACGGTTGCTTATTTCATATAGCAGCAGTCCGTCGTGATATTCAGCTATGAGGTATTTCAGTTCCGGGTCAGCCTCAGCCATGCGCTGTGCGTGAGCGTCCATAATCTCCTCTGCCGTCAGTTTTCCTTCGTTAGCTTTCACCTCTTCCTGGATCTTCTTGCTGGCAATGCTCTCACGGAGGTTGCGTCGTTCTATGAACTTCAGTATGTTCTCCCTCAGCGAGTCATACGGCTCAATCTGTTTCCTCTCCAGCATCTTTATGACGTGCCATCCGACAGGTGAGAGTACCGGCTCTGAAGTCTCTCCCACGGCAAGTGCGAACGCCGCCTTGTCGAACTCTTCGAAAGTCTGTCCGTGAGAGATCCAGCCTATCACCCCGCCATGCGATGCAGCAGCCTGGTCGTCAGAGACTTTTGTGGCAAGCTCTGTAAAGTCTGCTCCCCCCTTTAAAGCGTTGTATATGGAGTCTATGCGTTGCTTTGCCACTGCCTCACGGTCTTTTCCGTCGTCAGGTGAGAGACGTACGAAGATATGTGCCGGTTTCACCAATCCGTCAGGCCCTACTCTTTCCACCTCCGCGTCATATATCGAGCGTGCCTCTTTTTCCACGTCCTCGTCGGTGACGAGAGCCGGACGTATCTGCTGGTCGCGATACTGTCGGAACTCTTTCTGGTAGGAAGTCAAGGTGTCCATACGCTCGTCGAGAGCCGCCTGGACCTTCAGCTTATAGTTTATGAAGAGATCGACATACTCCTCAACGTTCTTTTTGTCTATAACGCCCTCTGAATTGTTCTTGTTGAATGAATACTCAAATTCTGAGCGGGTAACAGGTTTCCCTGCAATCTTCATGATTACGGGGTCATTTTTCTGGGCAGAGAGACTGCTGAGAAAGAGCAGAAAAGATGCTGAAAGTGTTAGTTTCTTGATGTTAAGCATGTCTTGAAAAGTATAGGAGATTGAAGACCCCACTCTCCTCTCTGACGGTCAAGGGAAGTGGGGCCTTGAATATTTTTGTTTTCTTTTGTGGGTTCCGTTATTCCATTATGGTGGATGCCGTTATTCCATTATGGAGGGTTCCGTTATGGTGTTTTCTGTTAATTTTCACCTATCATGACAACCACCCCACGTCTTATTCGTGACGGCTGTAGTTAGGAGCCTCAGACGTTATGGTGATGTCGTGTGGGTGAGACTCCATGACACCAGCGTTGGTGATTCGTGTGAACTTCGCGTTATGGAGAGCAGAGATTGTCGCAGCACCGCAATACCCCATTCCAGAACGCAGACCGCCCGTAAGCTGGTAGATCACCTCCTGAACAGTTCCTTTGTAAGGCACACGTCCTGCTATGCCTTCCGGCACAAGTTTCTTGACGTCCTTAGTATCTGCCTGGAAATAGCGGTCTTTAGATCCGTGCTCCATAGCTTCCAGTGATCCCATGCCACGGTAAGACTTGAACTTCCTGCCGTTGTATATTATGGTATCTCCAGGGCTCTCCTCCGTTCCTGCCACGAGAGAACCTATCATGACACATGATCCACCTGCAGCAAGAGCCTTTACGACATCTCCCGAGTAGCGTAATCCTCCATCAGCAATGAGAGGCACTCCAGTACCCTGCAGAGCGGAATAGACATCGTATATCGCCGAGAGCTGTGGCACTCCCACACCTGCCACGACACGTGTGGTGCATATAGATCCCGGACCGATGCCCACCTTTACAGCGTCGGCACCATTCTCGACGAGCAGTTTCGCTGCTGCTCCGGTAGCGATGTTTCCCACTACGATGTCAATGTCCTTGAACGACGCTTTCGCCTCTACGAGTTTGTCAACGACACCTTTTGAATGTCCGTGAGCAGTATCAATCACTATCGCGTCTGCTCCTGCATCAACAAGTGCCTGCATACGTTCGAGAGTGTCTGCCGTCACACCCACTCCGGCAGCCACGCGCAGTCTTCCCTTGCTGTCCTTGCAAGCCATTGGCTTGTCCTTCGCCTTCGTGATGTCCTTGTATGTTATGAGTCCTACGAGGCGGTTATTTGAGTCTACGACAGGCAGTTTCTCAATTTTGTTCTCCTGAAGAATATCTGCTGCGGCAGCAAGGTCAGTCTGGATATGTGTCGTCACGAGGTTGTCCTTTGTCATGACCTCGTCGATAGCCTTGTCCATTCTGCGTTCGAACCTTAGGTCACGGTTTGTCACGATGCCTACGAGATGTCCTTCCCCATCGACAACAGGAATTCCTCCGATGTGATATTCCGCCATCATGCCCAAAGCGTCTGCCACGGTAGAGCCCCGACGTATTGTGACAGGGTCATATATCATGCCGTTCTCGGCACGTTTCACGATAGCCACCTGTCTTGCCTGCTCTTCTATAGACATATTCTTGTGGATAACGCCGATACCGCCTTCACGCGCAATAGCAATAGCCATGGCACTCTCCGTAACGGTGTCCATAGCTGCGGTAACGAAAGGTACATTGAGGTCAATGTTTCTCGAAAACTTCGTTTTCAGTTCCACTGTCTTTGGCAGAACTTCAGAAAACGCTGGAATCAAAAGGACGTCGTCGAATGTGAGACCGTCCATAACAATCTTATCTGCAACAAATGATGACATAGTAGTAATATATATATTGCGTGCAAAGTTACCAATTTTTATTCAGATATTCTCATTATTGCTTTTTATTTAACGCGTTGTGAAGAATAATTAACAATTTCACCATACTTCGGGCAATACCTCCAATATTCGTCACACCCAAAAGAAAGCTTAGCAAGACTACAGCAGAGATTTTACAAAACCACCGTCCCCCTCCTCTCAGGAGGTGCAAAAAGCCAAGGCCTGCCACAGCCTTATCGCTAAGGTCATGGCAGGTCTTGTCAGTTAGCCATTTCCGACATGAACTTCAGTCTCACCAGGCGTATCTCATCCTCGCTGAAGTCTCCGTCGAACTCTTTCACGGCATCTTTCACACTGTCTGTATTGCTGTGCAAGAAATAGTCATATATATCCTCGATGTTCTCCTCGTCAAGTATTTCTTCAAGGAAATAGTCTATGTTCAGCTTCGTTCCGCTGTAGACTATCGTCTCTATCTCCGTGAGGAAATCTTCGAAATCCATCTTCAGTTCTATGGCAAGGTCGTCGAGTGGGATGCGTTTGTCAATGGCTTGTATTATTTTCACTTTCCACATCGATTTCTTCGGCACTGTTCGCACGCGCAGCTCTCCGAGACGTTCCACCTCGTTTTCTTCGCAATATGCGCTAATGAGTTTACAGAATGGCTTTCCGAATTTCTTCGCCTTTCCCGCTCCTACCCCTTGTATCTGCTGCAGTTCTTCGAGAGTTACGGGATATGCCGTAGCCATCTGTTCTATGGAGACATCCTGGAACACCACATATGGCGGCACTCCGTGTTTCTTTGCCACCCGCATTCTCTCGTCGAGGAGCATACGCTGCAGCACGGGGTCGAGGGCTGATGTGCCAGCCTCTGCCAGTTCTTCTTCCTCCAGGAGGTGGAAGTCCGCGTCTTTCACCACAGGGAACGATGTTGGGTTCTTAAGGTATTTCTTTCCCTCTGCCGTAACCTTCAGTATGCCGTATGTCTCTACGTCCTTGTGTATGAATCCAGCCAGCATGGCATGACGTATCACCGGATTCCATAGTTTGTCGTCCATATCCTCCCCAGACCCGAACTCCTCCAGTTTGTCATGGCCGTGTGAGACGATGTCGTCTGTTCCACGTCCCTTCACGAAGTCTATGATGTAAGGGCTGCGGAACTTCTCCTTTGTGGCGAGAATTGCTTTGAGCATCACGACAAGTCCTTCGCGCCCCTCTATCTTCTCCTTCGGATGGCGGCAGTTGTCGCAGTTGTTACAGTTGTCCCTGCCATACTCTTCTCCGAAATAATGCAGCAGTAGCTTTCTTCTGCATACCGAAGACTCCGCATACACCGATGTCTCCTGAAGCAGCTGTCTGCCTATGTCCTGTTCTGACACGGGCTTACCCTCCATGAATTTCTCAAGCTTGCGTAGGTCGCGCTGGGAATAGAACGCTATGCACAATCCTTCTCCCCCGTCTCGTCCTGCCCGTCCTGTCTCCTGATAATATCCTTCCAGGGACTTCGGAATGTCGTAATGTATCACGAAGCGTACGTCGGGTTTGTCTATTCCCATGCCGAAGGCTATGGTAGCCACTATGACATCTACGTCCTCCATGAGGAACCTGTCCTGCGTCTCGGAACGTGTTGCGGTATCCAGTCCGGCATGATATGCCGCAGCACGTATGTCGTTCGTCTGCAACACGGCAGTCAGTTCCTCTACCTTCTTTCGCGAGAGGCAGTATATTATGCCACTCTTGCCATGGTGTGACTTTATGAACTTTATTATCTGCCGGTCTACGTCATTTGTCTTTGGCCTTACCTCATAGTACAGGTTAGGTCTGTTGAACGAGCTGCGGAACTCTATGGCGTCGGTTATTCCGAGCGACCTCTTTATGTCGGCACGCACCTTCTCCGTTGCCGTTGCTGTCAGAGCAATGACCGGTGCAGAGCCTATATCGTTGATAATAGGTCGTATGCGACGATACTCCGGTCTGAAGTCGTGTCCCCACTCCGAGATACAATGCGCCTCGTCTACGGCATAGAACGATATCTTCACCTCTTCCGAACGCAGGAAGCCGACATATTCGTCTTTCGTCAGCGACTCCGGTGCGACATAGAGCAGTTTCGTCCTTCCCTCTCTCACGTCCCTTTTCACCTGCTCTATTGCAGTCTTGTTAAGCGAAGAGTTGAGGTAATGCGCCAGCCCGTTCTCTTCGCTTATCCCGTTTATGACATCAACCTGGTTCTTCATCAACGCGATAAGCGGTGAGATGACTATCGCCGTTCCCTCCATGATCAGAGCAGGAAGCTGATAGCACAAACTCTTGCCTCCGCCTGTCGGCATGAGCACGAAAACGTCATGACCGTCCAGGAGCGACTGTATGACGCGCTCCTGGTCGCCTTTGAACTTGTCAAAGCCGAAGTATTGCTTCAGTTTTTCTGTAAGGTTGATATTCATAGCTCTTTTCTGTTGTTTTTGTTCGTCAGACTCCGAGGTTTGCGTTTTCCAACTGCCTCTCGGCATATTCCTTCGTCACCTCAAATTTCTTCTGTCTCTTCGACGGCATTTCAAACATTGCGTCGTTCATGACAGCTTCTACAATGGAACGCAGTCCTCGTGCTCCAAGCTTATATTCCACAGCCTTGTCGACCATATAGTCCAATGCTTCCTCAGTGAATGTCAGCGTTATTCCATCCATGAGCATAAGCTTCTGGAACTGCTTCACGATAGAGTTTTTCGGCTCCATGAGTATCCTCTTCAGTGCCTCTCGGTCGAGCGGGTGTAGATATGTCAACACAGGCAGACGTCCGATGATTTCCGGTATGAGTCCGAAAGACTTGAGGTCTTGCGGCACGATATATTTCATGATGTCCTTCTTGTCAATCTTCTTCTGCTCCATGACAGAGTCGTAACCCACGACATGTGTGTTGAGACGCTGTGATATCTTACGCTCTATGCCGTCGAAAGCTCCTCCGCAGATGAAGAGGATATTGCGTGTGTCGACGTGTATGTAGTCCTGGTCAGGATGTTTCCTTCCCCCCTTTGGCGGCACGTTTACCATGGTGCCTTCCAGCAGTTTCAGTAGTCCCTGCTGCACGCCCTCTCCCGATACGTCGCGTGTTATGCTGGGGTTTGCGCTCTTACGTGCTATCTTGTCTATCTCGTCTATGAAGACTATGCCCCTCTGTGCCGCCTCAAGGTTATAGTCCGCCACCTGAAGCAGGCGTGAGAGAATGCTCTCCACGTCCTCGCCGACATATCCTGCCTCTGTGAACACCGTAGCGTCGACGATGGTGAAAGGCACATTGAGCAGTTTTGCTATCGAGCGAGCCATAAGCGTCTTGCCCGTTCCTGTTGACCCTACCATTATGACGTTTGACTTCTCTATCTCCACTCCGTCTCCGTCGTTGGGCTGTTTCAGTCGTTTGTAATGGTTGTACACCGCAACAGCGAGGAACCTTTTCGCCTCGTCCTGTCCTATGACATACTGGTCAAGGTGTGCTTTGATGTCCTGTGGCTTGGGTATGTCTCCGACGGTGTAGTTGCTTCCCCTTCCCCTGTTAGCCTTTGCCGCTATGGCGTCCGATGCTCCGTCGAGTGTTGCTATGACTACTTCGTAGGCACGCTCGACACATTCTGAGCAGATGAAAGCGTTCATTCCTGTCAGCATGAGTGGAGCCTCGCCCTCGGGCCTTCCGCAAAAGCTGCATTTATTTACTTTTCTTACCATTTATTCTCTGTTTTCTTTTTTGTGGGTTCTATTCCTTCCATTTGTCCTTTGGCTCCGGAGAGCCGTCTCCCCGTTCCCAAAATATCCTTAATTCGTGGTATGAGGTTTAACGTAGCGAACGACCAGAACCCGCACTTTATTTCTTTTCAAGCACTCGGTCTATCATGCCGTACTCCTTTGCTTCCGCGGCAGTCATCCAGTAGTTTCGGTCAGAGTCTGCCCATACCTTTTCGTAGTCGGTATGCGAGTGGTTGGCAATGATGGTATAGAGTTCCTTCTTGAACTTCATTATCTCACGCGCCTCAATCTCTATGTCTGACGCCTGTCCCTGCACACCTCCGAGCGGTTGGTGTATCATGACACGGCTGTGAGGCAGAGCGGATCGCTTGCCTTCCGTTCCCGCCACGAGGAGCACGGCACCCATTGACGCCGCCATGCCGGTACATATCGTAGCGACGTCGGAGGTTACGAACTGCATGGTGTCGTATATGCCGAGGCCTGCTGTGACAGACCCGCCCGGGGAGTTGATATATATGGATATGTCACGTCCAGGGTCGCAGGAGTCAAGATATAGCAGCTGAGCCTGGAGTGTGTTGGCAGTGTAGTCGTTTATCTCCGTACCGAGGAAGATGATACGGTCCATCATAAGACGTGAGAAGACATCCATCTGTGTAACGTTGAGCTGTCGCTCTTCAAGAATATAAGGGTTCAGATACTGGCTCTTGTAATTCATTGCCATGCGGCTCTGTACCTTCATGACGTCGTCGAGGGCCATGCCGTTCATGCCGAGATGACCTGTAGCAAATTTTCTAAAATCGTTGTTCATGTATATTGCTTTTCTTACTGTTGTTTTCTAATTTTTGTATGGTTTTTCTTGATGCGGGTTCTATAAAAAATACACTGTGCGAGAGACGAAACAGCCACCTGACAAGTCTTTTCTCTAAACACGAAATACCGATTTATATGACGCCGCTGAAGATAGTTCTACAAAATTACTAAAAAAAAATGTCAGGACATAATTTTCACATGCTTTTTTTTGCTAAAAAAAATTAAGACGCTATTCATTACACATAAAAAATGCCCGAGCTTCACAGCCCAGGCACGACAGTAATATAAAACAATTGTAATGAAAAAATCTATTTGACTACGTATTTCTTGCCTTTCACGATATATATTCCCTTTGCAAGGCCTTCGTAACGCCCTTCCTCTGCGACCTTCTGTCCGCTGACGTTGTATATGTCTCCATAAGGTGCGCTGACGAGACGTCCGTCGTCTTCAACATTTATTATCGAAGAGACATAGCCGTTGTAGAACGCAAAAGCCACCGTGGGTCGGACAGCCGCCTGAACGCCCTGGCGTATGGCGTCGTCGACATTGTTGAAGCGGAGGTTCCATGCAAAGTGTACGTCCTCGTCGTTCTCCTTTATTGTCGCCTCGTCGTAATAGACCTCTGACGACCGTCCTTCGAATGGTGCTACGACGCAATGGTTTCTCGGCCACGTAACGAGCGGCGCTCCTCCTACCCCCGGCTCCCAGCTTTCGTAGAACCAGATGTTCCTGCCCTGGCTCTTGCTCTTTGAGACGAAATAGGTGTATCGTGGTATTACTATATCGGTGTAGGAACCAATGAAGGTGTACTGGAATGCGTTTTCGTCATTCATGTCGAAGATGTTGCCTTTTCCGTCACGTGCGTTGAGTGTCCATCCCGTATAAGGCAGCTTGGCACCCTCGCCGACATGTCCCGGTACGCTTTCGAAGTCTCTGTCCTCCGCCGAGAAAGGAGCGTGGTCAAAGACCGCCTTGGCATATTCGGCAGGCGTAGAGGTGTCAACGCCCTTAAGAGCCTGCTTCTGTTCTTCTGTCACCGCTACAGGGTAATATCCCTTTATGAGGTAAGGATATCCGGCACGTATGATGATACGCTTTCCGTTGTCGTCGACATTATATTTCTTTGCGTCGTCCGCCTTTCGTACGTTCCATTGCTTTGCCATCGTCTGGTTGTCCACGACCTCTACGTCCTCCGTTGCGGTACAACGGTTCGGGCTGAACATCAGCGTGATGTTCTTGTTCGATACGTTACGCGTCACGTCAGTCAGCGTACAGATGTTCGGATACACCTTCATGCCCTTCTCTACCGTTATCGTCGTCTGCGATCCGAAAGGCTTGTATGTCGCCACGGTGTTTGTCGCATCAATTCCGAAGACTTTCACGACATCGTCAATGTTCATGTCGAACGGCAGACAGATGGTGTACCAGTCCGTCTCTTCGTAATCCGTGAAGACGACGTGGCCAGGGGTCTGTACGGTTCCGCAGTTCTCGTCAGGATAAGCCAGCACGAACTGGTGCCATCCGCGGTAGTCTCTGTCATACACCGTCCGGTCATATTCCTTAAAGTTGTAGAACGCGACGGCGGTGGAACCGTTGGCGTATTCTGCATGCAGGTTGTCGGCATCCCACTGAGAGAGGGTGTAGTTATTGAGTCTCCAGTCGCTGTCGCTATAGTCAGGCGTCTTCCACGCGTCCCAGAGATACCCCGTGCCGCCTTGAGCGTAAGCCTTGACAAACTCACTCTGCGTAGGCCACATAAGGACATTGCCGTAAGCATCGGTATTTCCGTATTCGTCGCGGCGGGTGTACTTACGTGTTATGTCAGTATATCTCCTGAGGTTCACGTCGTCGATGTCGAGAGGCCAGTGGAGAACACCGTATGTCTGCTCGCCTTTCTTGACGTAGTTGCCCTTGTTTATCGTACCCGTAGGGTCGTAGCTGTTGTCACGCACACATGTGGTAGGGTCGAAAGCGTCTTTCTGACACTCTGGTGCGTTATACGACAGCATATATACGTCCGTGATGAGGTTGACGTTCCAGAACGCCCCGGTCTCTATCTTCTCCAGTCCCTTTGGCAGGGTCATGGTATAATCTCCGAAGTCCACCGTCTCTCCTCGTCCGTCTCCGTTTGCGTCGACTTCCGTAGTATAGAAATGTGTCAGCTGGTTGTTGTTAGAAAAGGCGTACCCACGTATCTCCTTGAAGTTTCCCGGGATGCAGAGGCTCTTGATCAGGTTGTTGTGGTTCTCAATGAACCTCTCAGGAATGATCGTCTGGGATGCGTCGACAGGGAGGAAGAGTTCCTCCAGCGAGTAGCCTATCAATGCGCTGACGGTCATGTCCTCAGGGTGGTATTCCGCCCCCGTACCGAATTTCGCCTCAGAGATGTCGAGAAGGCGGAGGGGAGCCGCCCGTAGCGCTCCTGTAGGACTTACGCCTCCTCCGTTGGGGAGATAATGTCCTTCAGCACTGATACTGCCGTTGCCCACCTTGCACATGTCTATGGCGTTGAGGGTGCCGGAGATTGTCGCCTCGGTGACTGCCGGTATGGCGTAATTGTATTCGTTGTTCTTGTCATTCTCCGTCTCAAGGAGCGTCCAGCAGCGGAGGGTGTTGACAAGCGTTCCGGGCTTCACGACATAAGCTATGAGGTGTATGCTGCCGACAGCGTCGCTGAGCTCTGTCTCCGTGACAGCGAGGAGGAGGTCGTCACCTTGGAGCTTCAGTGTTTCGAGGGAGTTCTTCGACGTGTATGTCTTCGTCTCTCCGAGGAGGGTGCGGTATGTATAAACGTATGCGTTCTCCTCTAATTCAAAGGCCGTACCTATCACGCCTTTTCCTCCGTCGAAGACTATTCCGCTATACGGCTGTGTAAGTGCTGCATCGGTGTACGCCGTCTCTTCTGACTTCTGTAGAGATATGCATGCAGAATTCTCTGCGCCATAATATCCGCTGTCTCCGGACTTTGTGAACACCTTGCCCCAATATACCGCCTTCGTGTCTTGACGGAAATGCCATACTTCAGAACCGTTCACGGTATATGTCATGCTGAAGGGGCATTCTGATCCTGCATATCCGTATTTCTCGCCGTCATGCTCATAGATGTCGCCCATATATTCTGCTCCGTTACATAGAAGGACATCAAGTTCGTAAACATTCACCCAGTTGCCGTTCATGACATACTGATATACGAGAACGCCGTTGACATAGTACGTTCCCTTGATGTTCTCCTTGTCGTTAAGGAAGTCTGCCGAGATACGCTCGCCACCCGTCCAGTTCACACGGTACTGCTTGTAATCCGCGAGCTGCAGCTTCACTACCTTGTCACGTAGCTGTGGTATGACAACATATTTATTATAATTCCATGTATATTCCGGCTCGTTGCTGTCGCAGAGGTATTGTGTTCCGAAAGCCTCATACACCTTTGGCCGCTTTTCACGCATCAAAGGAAAACTCTCTCCTGCCACTCCCCAATACTGGCCATTCTCCACACAAATGAGTCCGCCGTCATAAACCTTCTGTACGTTGTTCTCCCAATATACATACCCGCCGCCATAATACAGGTCAGTGATCTCTCCGTCAATGCCGTAAGCCTTGCCGCCAGAGTAATATACCGTTCCGGAATATTTTTCTCCGTTATCCTTGCGCACTGTCCCGCCTTCACCCGTCGGTGTCAGTGGTGCGTAGAAGTCGTAAGGGTATATGCCGTAGGTCTGTCCGTTGACCTGCTTGGTGTTCATGTCTTTTTTCGACACCTTCACCGTCTCCCCACTCTTTGGGTCTGTGTACGCCCACCCCGTTTCGGTGGTGTATATGATATTCGCCGAGGCTCCCGAGCAGATGCTCTTTCCCGCTTGCGGCACGATCCTGTTCACCTGCTCCTTCGTCATGTTGTTCGGCAGGATGAGGTATTTCACTGCATCATTGCGGAAGGTTCCGTTGAAGCCTCTCACATTAGAGAGGTCCACCTTCTCTGCCTTGATCTGCGAAAGGGCGTTGGCAGCTTCCGCCTCACTGCCGAGGTCGGCATTTATTACCACGGTAGCGACATTGTCGTTTCCGTTGACTATCGCTATGGCTCCGAGGAGGTCCGTTCCGCCTTCCGTCTGCTCTGTCACGACAGCGGTAGTGCCGTTACCTGTTATGGCGACGGTATAATGCCCTGCACCGAACGTTACAGTCGATGCCACCAACAAGAGGAATGTGTAGACGATTTTTCTTACCATTGTTTTATATGTTAGATTTTTGCTGCCGTAAGTTCATCCTGAAACAAACTATGGCAAAGTGATTATTTTCTTGCTTCCACCCTTTCCCTGTCTCCGAAAACAGAATCTCTTCACCTAAAAAAAACGCAATAGACTATTGAAGAGTTGTCCAACTAATTAATAAACGAGAATAAAAGTATATTATTATATAATCGCAGTTTTTTTATTTCCAGACTTTACACCTATTTTTATATATAGGTTATACAATAGTGATATATCAGAACCCGCCATTATATAAGGATGTATTTCAGAAGATATTAGTTCCAAGCTGACTCGTCCCAAAGTCCGTTCTGCCATGGGTCAGACCCCTTTGAGCAAGCTACGCCGTCGAGATCGCTCCAGTCCTCGCTAACCTCACCTATGATGCCGTTACCTTCAGTAAAGCGTCCAGCAGCTGAAGTCATCATCAGCTCTGAAGCTTCCATCTCGATAACGAGGATTGTTGGTTTTGAGTACTGCTTTTTCATATCTCTGAATTGTTGTTTTCGAAATCTTGGTTTCTGTTATTGTTTTTGACGTTTTGTCAAGCTTGTTTTCTTTAAGTTTTTGACTTGTTTTTTTGAGTCGTTTCAGAAGGTCTTTTGACCCGTTTTCCAGAACTGCTTTCCGCTGTCGTTCTGATTTCTGATGCAAAATTACTAACTACTTGCGATGCCGGCAAATGTTTTTAAAGAAAAAATCATGAGAAATACTATAATTAACGTTTATTCACACGTAAACTTGCGTTTTCTTCAAATTGTGTGCGGTTACAAAGCGGTTTTCTTGTGTTTTCTTCAATTTTCTCAATGTTAAAAGAAAATCTGATAACAGTTTGGATTATAAATTATTCTTGTGTTTTTGTAAAATTATTTTGGGTAATTATTAAAGAAAACAGCAATATTTTCCGTTTTGTTTTCAACAAATTCCGTAGCAGTCATATCGCATTTTTAAAGATATCTAATTTCAACAAATTCAGTCATATGGAAAGATAATAACGAGGACAAAAATGTTTGTCGTTTTAAGCATATATTTACCAAAATCGTAGGGCAAGATACCTGTAGCAGGACAGGATATTTTGACATATCACCAAGAAATGTATCAAAATCAGCAAAAATATCGTGATGACGTCACTGTTTCGTTTCTCAGAAGGCATGTTTTTACTTTTTATTCTCTTACTGTTCGATTAATGTCCCTATTACATGCTTCATGCTGAAGTTCTTCTTCTTGACACTTGCATGAACGGAGTAAAAAACGGAGCATGTTTACATTGACAAACAGGAAACATCCTGCCTGAGACATCAATACGCTTCTGTAACAGAAGGGCAGGAAGAAGGAGGGGACGAACTGTTACAGACACCATAGCCGTTAAAAACAAATACTGGAAGGACTAAGGACGACGTCTGTTGGTAACGCACACAGACATTCTTTTTCTGCTGATAAACTTAAAGGACAAGGGGCACGCCTGTTTCCAGATGCAAGGCGAAGACATACGTGTCGCTGATACCCCGGAGTATTTACAGGTGGGGTACTATAATAAAGCCTATCTACTCACTTTCTTAATGGCGTAAGCACTTTCGCAGCAGAACATGAAAATCATGGCGTTTTCATACGACATACTCAGGAATTAATCTCTCTCTGACAAGACCGGGGAATAATATCTCACTGACAATACTCGTAGTGCTCCGTAAAAAAAAATCCACAGAAGACGCAATATGACCTTTGTGGATTGTCACTACGATTATCATCGTGACATGTAAGGAATTAGTTGTTTTTCCGTATATGTTACAATGGTTGGTTTCTTACACTTTGTCGAGCTTCAGCAGGTTATAACCATTTATCTGGGCTATGACGAGGTGCAGCTCAGTGCCTGCTGTCATATGGCGCACGACGTTGCCCTTGGCATAGCCGCGTATCTGCTCCACGGGCGCATGGCTATGATGGTCTCGTCATCGTCTAAGGAGAAAGCCCCTGCCTCGTTGTAGTAGCATATAATATGTCGCACCTCCTCTTCGCTGAAGCCGAGCATCTCGTTGAAATGTTTATCAAGAGTCATTGCCGTGGCGATGTTATATCCGCTCGTAACGTCGTCCATGATCACCGGACTTACGCCCATCATGAGTATGCGGGTGAAACTTGGCTTGAAACATTTCTTCCGGTATCACCAAACTTCTTCATCTTTATCTATTCCTTCATCATTGTATTTCGCACAAAACGAGAGTATTTAAGTTTTGCCCTTACGTTTATCGCAGTCGTCTTCCACCACCGTTCAATTGCTTCTGAATTGTCTTCTACTACCGCTTTAAGAGCACTCGCATTATCTTCAGCACCATCGCTCAAGAGTATCTGCATTATCTTTAGCTCACCACTCCAAGTACCCGCATTATGCTCACCACACCGCTCAAGAGAACCCACATTATCTTCAACTCCACTACACCTGAGACACCGCATTATCTTCAACCCAACCACTCAAGAGAACCCGCATCTTCACCCACTACACCTGAGACCCCACAGTGTTTTTTCGTGCTGCAAAGTTACGGCTTTTTCAGAGTATAAGCAATAGTTGTTCAAGATTTTGAAACGGGCTGTTCAGGATTTTGAAAACAAAGGCACATCTTAAGGTGAAAACACAACAGGACCCCATCTGAACAACTGTTAGGTGAACGGCTATTTCGCAAATACAAACACTGGAGGTAACCGAGGTAACTCAGGTAACCAAAGCCCCAAAGGGGGGAGGGCTTTCCAAATACAAACACAAGAGGTAACCGGGGTAACCGAGGTAACCGTAGAAATCGGAGAGGGGTGTAATTTTTTCTTCGCGAGGAAAAAAAAACTTCCTCCCAACAAACATTATTTTTCTGTCAGAAGCAAAAAAAATATATTGGTTACACGGTTACCGCGGTTACCTCGGTTACCCCACATGGAAACATTTGTGAGGGGGTCGATATATATAGGAGCTTAATATTATATATTATATATAATAATTTATATATAATATATAATATTAAAAATTTAAATAGCCTCATTAGTATTTTCGAAACGGCGATTAATATAACACATTTTTGCAATATTCAAGCTCTGATTAATATTTGTTAAGTATAATTTTGCACCTTTTCTGCAATAAAATAGCGCAATACATGGTCAAAAAGGTAGGTTTATGACATGAAAAAAGCCTTCCGAGAGCTAACAGACAAACACTTTTTTTGCCCATAACCACAATCTTACACCTCTTACAGCAAACAGACATATAAAAACAGGGCGGGTAACTCGGGTAACTCTGGTAACTCTGGTAACCGAAGTAACTGCAAGTCATTGAAATAAACTTGCAAACACATGATATTCAACAACTTAACATCTTACCGTTTTTGGGTTACCACGGTTACCGCGGTTACCCCATGTTTTCATGTTTCTGCAACCGCAGTATTTTCACTCCTGTCTGACGTGCATTTTGCTCATTTTCTTCGCCGTCAGAACCATATTTTTGCCGTCAGAATCACGTTTTCAGCCGTCAGAACGACATTTTCGGAGTGAGGATTACTTCTGCCGTTAAAATCGTCACCGTCCGCAGTAAGAACAGTCTCTTTCGGTCGTTAAAAACCGTCTCCTTCTGCTGTCTGAATAGTCTCCTTTTTGCCGTCAAAACCGTCTCTTTAGGTCGTAAAAATCGTCTCCTTCTGCTGTCTTTACGACTTATCAGTGACATTTTTTTCAGAAAGCCATGGCTTTGTGACGCGAAGTACTGCAATAATTTAAGTGAGAACCATACTTACATACATGAATGCCTCACCTGTCGAATGGGGAAAAAAGGAAAAAGGACATGCCAGTTATTTCTGACATGCCCTTATTTTATCTTGTTTTGTCTTACGAAGTGCAGAAGATACTACACCTTTATCTCAACCTCAACGCCAGAAGGAAGCTCAAGCTTCATAAGTGCGTCGACAGTCTTCGCTGTAGAGCTGTAGATATCAATAAGACGCTTGTAGTCTGAAAGCTGGAACTGCTCACGAGACTTCTTGTTTACGAATGTAGAACGGTTAACGGTGAAGATACGCTTGTGTGTTGGGAGAGGTATAGGACCACTGACAACAGCACCTGTAGCCTTTACGGCCTTCACGATTTTCTCTGCTGACTTGTCTACGAGCTGATGGTCGTAGCTCTTCAGCTTAATGCGGATTTTCTGACTCATTGTTGTAATTGTTTTGTTGAAAAAATTGTATATATGAGCATCTGACGCCTTCCCCGGAGATGTGGCAAACGGCACTATGCCGCAGCCACATTATGGGGACGGTCGGTATGTGACCTGACGCAACTTAAGAGTCATTCGCTAAGCGGCGTCGTCATACTCATGTTGTTTTCCGGGTTCTTGAACCGTGTTATTATACGAGGTCAGCGCGACCCTTGCACTCTTCGAGGATTGTCTTTGCTATAGAGCTTGACACAGCCTCGTGGTGGTCGTACTCCATAGACGATGTGGCACGTCCGGAAGTGATGGTACGCAGAGCTGTAACGTAGCCGAACATCTCTGACAGAGGTACCATGGCTTTTACGATACGTGCACCGCTGCGTGCCTCTTCCATGCCCTGAACCATGCCACGGCGCTTGTTGAGGTCGCCGATGACATCACCCATGTTCTCTTCCGGAGTGACAACCTCTACCTTCATTATCGGCTCCATGAGCACTGGACCTGCCTTAGGACATGCGTTCTTGAAGGCATTGCGTGCTGCAAGCTCGAAGG
>CALZUQ010000018.1 GCA_945829425.1 uncultured bacterium
TTAACGAAGTTGGATGTTAATGCCAAATTAACGTTAACAAGTTAACATTTTTTGCTGTTGCTGCGTTTAGGATGAAAATTTCTGGCTGGAAGCCAGTACCCCCTCTTAGCAGCAGAGGCGTGCAAGGTACTGCCCTCTAAGCAGAGAATGTTGAGAGACCTTGCAATCCGGAGACTTCGTCCCCGGTTACTCAAAGTATAGGCTTCCTGCCTAATCCGTACACATAGTCCTCACCCATACAGGCGGAGATTTTTCAGCTCAGAGGCTTTCTGTGTTGAGAGCGGGAAAGTGTCTCGCACTGGAGGCTTACAAACTCAAGGCAGAAAGGAATGCCCTGAAAGGACAAAAGCGCACAGATATGAATAACGCTTTTCCTCCTTTCAGGGCAGCTTTTCTCAATTACGTCAAAACAGGGCGTGGCTATTGTTTCCACATGCCGTGGAGGTTGCAGTAAGCCCTGACACATTGCGGCGTGTCACACGTCATGAACACCGCCTCCGGCTTGTCGGAGGGCTTCAGCTCTTTCCGCAATACAGTGGTGTCGGTAAGCAGCTCTATCCATTGGATGTAATGGTCCTGCGTCATGGGGTGCAAAGTGCTGCCCACTGTAACCTTATACCCACCTTCAGCCTTCTCTACTACCGGGACGTGCTTCTCTAAAGAAGCATCGACATTGTTGCAGGCAAGACGCACCATCTTGCTTCCGCAACATACCAGTTGTCCTTCGCCTTCGATAATCACTTCTACCATATTGCCACACTTCGGACAATGGTAAACGTCTCTTGTCTTTGTCATAAATACTCCTTTCTTTTTGTGGCGGGATTATGATTTCCTGCCGTTTGACATGTAAGGGTAGGCTTCACTCGCTGCTCTTTGCGCTTCGCCTTTTCCTTGATGCAAAGATAATAAGAAAACGCTTACGTTGTTCTTTTCGCTAACAATGATTATGGTATTTTACCTCATTTTTCATTCCGTAAAAGACAAATAACATTTTTGTGAACAAATGTCATTGCGTACGGGGGAGGCTGCCAATAGTGAATGTCTTGTAGCTCATTGCGCAAAGGCGGCATGTTGCGCAAAGGCAACGGACAATTCAGAGAAATGGCAAAGATGGAGCCTCGGCAGCAACTACTGCTCCTTGTTTTCTATGTCAAGCAGTTTGGCACGGACGTACATGCCGGGGCGGAACTCGTTCTGTACGGTCTTCACCTGTGCATAAACCTTTACGGAATAGTCTTTGCTGTCAATCGACTGGTCGATGGAGACCACCTCAGCCTCAAAGGTTTTCTTCCCCATGCCGTTTACTCTGAACAGTGCTTTCCTTCCGACCCTCATCATTGGCAGGTCTTTCTCGTAAACGGTAAGCTGCAGGAGCGGAGCACTCTTGTCTATGACATCGCAGAGCGGTTCTCCGGCATCGAGATATTTGCCGATATTTGCCGTGACGTTTGTTACATAACCTGTTATGGGTGATGTCACTGGCAGGTAAGCCATAATGCCCTTGTCGTGAAGCGAAGAGATGTTTACACCAAGAGCTTTGAGCCGAGACGTAGATGCTGAGAGACGGCTCTTCATGGACAGATACTCCGCTTTGCTCTGCTCCACCTTCTTGCGGGATGTCGCATCCTGTTCGCCCAGCGCACATTGCCTCTGATATTCCTTCTCCAGATATTCCGTCTGTGCTTGCGCTTCAAGATATGTCTGCTGCAACTCTATGAACTCCGGATTGTCAATTGTAGCCACCACTTGTCCGCGAGCCACCTTCTTACCCGGCATGACGTTCATAGTATGCACCTTTCCGCCCATTGTCAGCGAAAGTGTCGCCATGCGTTGTGGCGAAACCATTATGACCCCGTTGAATGTCGGGCTGTTTGCCACGTTTGTTGCACTCGTGACGGCATCAGCCTTGACAGTGTCTGCCGCCACCTTGTCCGCTACGGCGACAGTGTCCTGCGCCGTGATGTCTTCCGTTGTCTCGCTGCCCTTTTTCTCTGAGCATGCCATGACAACCAATAGTGAAGCTAAAAATATCTTTGTCTTCATAATCATTACTTTTTTTTATGGTGAGTTCAAAAGATCCTCCTTCGGTCAGTGAGTCCTGAGGCAATTCACCCACCTGACGTGTACATTTCCAGTTCTATCACCAGTACGTTATATTCGTGAAGCGTCTCGACGTATGCCTTACGTATGTCGCGCACTGTAGAGAGGCTCTGCAGCAGTTCTGTCACTCCCGTTTCGCTCTCGCTGTATAACGTCATGGCGTGCCGCAACAGTTCGTCTGCCTCGCCCAGCGCGGCATTGTCGTAATATTCCAGGCGTTTCTTTTTCTGTTTTATCTTAGCCTTCAGCTCTTCAACGGTGTTGTTAAGAACCGTCTCCCTGTCCTGTGCCTCCCATTGCGCCGTAACGACATCTGCTTTCGCCTGCCTCACCCTGCTATGCTGAGGGAAGAACAGCAGTGGGAAGGAGATGCCTACTGACCAAGAGTCCAACCCTTTCATCGGAGCTATTTTCTGTACGGAATAACCTACGGAAAGTTCTGGGAAAAACCTGCTCCGCTCCACCTTCAGCATGTCACGTTTCTCACGCACCTGCTGTTCGAGAAACCTGTGATGTATCTCTGCCACCTGCGACACCGCATCGTAAGACAGAGGTTTCAACGTACTGTCGGCAGGTATCACGCCGTCGGCGTAACAAGCCCAGGAGAAACGCCGCATTGCGAGCAGCAAGTCGTCAGACGCTTGCTCCGACTGGGTATGCAGCTCAGCGGCAATGGTTTTTATCATGCGATATTCCAACTGGTTTATGTCGCCCTGCTCCAGCCTTACTTCCCCGATCTGCGCCATTTTCAAAGCCTCTTTCTCCTGCTCTTCAGCAAGCCGTGAGACAGAGAGCGCAAGGAGGTAATCCTCCCAAGCCCTGCGCACCTCCGCAACAATTTCACGTCTCACCATCTCACGTTGTGTCATGCCCTTAGCAATCTGCGTAGCAGCCAGGGCGTTGCGGTAGATCGGAGTGAGAAGCGAACCTAAAGACTGTTCTACGGAAAACTCATTGTCGTTGTGCGTCTCGCCGTTGAGTTGACCCCAGGCATATCCTACCTGAAGACTCCCTCCGTCCCATGCCTCACCTTTCGTGGCTTTTATGCGGCATATCTCGCTGTCAGCCATTTTCATTCTCGGGCATCGCTCCACCGCCATGCCGACAGCCTCAGAGAGTGAAACCTTTCTCGGTGCCTCCCCTCCGTGACCCATCACTTCCTGTCCCTGCACCTCGCAGACAGCGATAAACACAAGAGCCGGAAGAAGCACTGCGACACGGGGCACGCCACTGCGCAGCATACGTCGCATCATTGCAGGGAAAGAGTTCACTATACGGTAGAATACAGGTATGATGACCAGAGTGAGCACGGTAGAGACCACCAGTCCTCCTATCACCACCGTGGCGAGCGGGCGTTGCACCTCAGCTCCTGCCGATGTCGCCACAGCCATAGGGACGAAGCCCAGCGAAGCCACCAAGCCCGTGAGGAATACAGGGCGCAGGAGGTGGCTGCAACCTTTATATATTATCCTGTCTGTACACATGATATGCTGTGATGTGTTTCTGATGTCGTTGAAATGGTTTATCATCAATATGCCGTTTAGCACTGCGACACCGAAGAGTGCTATGAAGCCCACTCCGGCAGAGATACTGAAAGGCAGCCCGCGGAGCCATAACGCTATTATGCCACCGATGAGCGACAGAGGCACTGTCGAGAACACCACGAGCGAGTATGTCACGCTGCGGAAGGCGAAGAACAGCAGCAGGAGTATCAGCAGCAATGCTATAGGGATGACAACGAGCAGCGTGCGTATGGCGTTCTGAAGGTTCTCGAACTGTCCGCCGTATTCGAAGTAATATCCCGGCTTGAGCCTGATATTATTGTCGAGTGTAGAGCTGATGTTGTCCACCACCTGCTGAATGTCTGCGTCGCGAACGTTGACACCTATCACTATACGTCGCTTCGTAGCGTCGCGGTTTATCTGAAGAGGTCCGTCGACAAGGCTGATTGTTGCTACCTCGCTCACCGGCACCTGCATACCGTCTGACGTCCTTACGAAAAGCCTGTTGAGGTCGAGGTCGCTGACCTTCTCGTCGTCAAGGCGAACCACGAGGTCGAAACGCCGCTCGTTCTCAAAGACTACTCCGGCTGTCTCTCCGGCGTATGCCGTGCGTATGATGTCGTTAAGCTCCTGAATGTCTATGTCATAGCGTGCCAGTTTGTTACGGTCGTAATGCACCACAAGCTGCGGAAGTCCCATGGCTTGCTCTACGATGACGTCAGAGGCTCCCGGTACTTTCTCTATATACCTCGCCGCCTCTTTCGCCTTGGCATACAGTTCCTCCATATCCTCTCCGTAGAGTTTTATAGCTATGTCAGCCTTGGCTCCCGTCATAAGCTCGTTGAAACGCAGTTGTATAGGTTGGCTGAAATTGAACTCCGCCCCTTTTACGCTTTCTAAAGCACTCTTCATCTTCTCCACCATCTCTGCCCTTGAATCCGCAGAGACCCATTCACGGAATGGCTTCATGACAATCATCACGTCAGCGTCTTCCACAGACATAGGGTCAGTAGGTACTTCTGCCGTTCCTATTTTCGCCACGACATGCTTCACCTCGGGAAACTTATCCTTCAGCACCTTCTCCGCCTCAAGGGAGATATTTATGCTCTGTGTCAGCGAACTTCCTGCTGGCAAAGTCATCTGCATGGCGAAGTCTCCCTCGTCGAGCGTAGGTATAAACTCAGCTCCGAGACGTGTGAAAAGCAACAACGAGCACGCCAGAAGCGCGAATGCTGAAGCCAGTGTGATCCACACATGGCGAAGACAGGTATGCAGGGCGACGTAGTATCTCTTCGTCATCCAGGCAAAGAAACGGTCGGCGAAAGTCTGACGGCTGTCTATCGTCTTTTTAAGGAATATGACAGACATCATCGGCACGTAGGTCAGTGAGAGTATCAACGCACCGATGATGCAGAATACTAAGGTCTGGGCCATAGGAGTAAAGTACTTGCCCTCTATGCCCGTAAGTGTGAGAATCGGGAAAAATACAATAAGTATTATCAGCACAGCGAATGTAGAACTCTTAACCACATTCGAAGCACCCGCCTCGACTTCGAGTTCCATCTCCTCCTGCGAGAGGCTCCTCCCTGTGAGCCTCTTACTATATATGTGAGCCAGTATTCCTTCCAGAATGACTATCGAGCCGTCCACGACGATGCCGAAGTCAATAGCTCCCAGGCTCATGAGGTTAGCTGACACTCCAAAGACCCTCATGAGTATGAAGCCGAAGAGCATTGCGAGAGGGATAACCGACGCCACGATCATTCCGGCACGGATATTTCCAAGGAATACGATAAGTACCAGGAATACAATAAGCGCGCCCTCTATCAGATTGTATATCACCGTAGAGATATTGCGGTTGACAAGTTCCGAACGGTTGAGATACGGCTCAATGGTTATGCCCTCCGGCAACATTTTCTGCACCTTGTCAACCCTCTCCTGCAGTTCCTTCGTCACGACGTTTGCATTAGCCCCTTTCAGCATCATGGCAATGCCACCGACGCACTCCCCTGTTCCGTCCATGGTCATTGCTCCGAAACGCTTCGGGGCTCCGAAACTTACCCTGCCGATATCACTGATATGCACGGGCATGCCACCTCTGTTCGCCACAACGATTTTCTCTATGTCCTTTGTCTTGGAAATCATGCCCTCTGAGCGAATATAGTACGCCTTTCGTTCTTTCTCTATATAGCTCCCGCCAGTGTTCTGGTTGTTTTTCTGCAATGCGTCGAAGACATCTGAGATGGTGAGCTGCAGTGCTGTCAGCACGTCAGGGTCAATGGCTATCTCATACTGTTTCAGATAGCCGCCGAAACTGTTTATCTCTACGATGCCTGGAATGCCTGACAGCTGGCGTTTCACTATCCAGTCCTGTATCGTGCGCAGTTCCATGGCGTCGTATTCCCCTTTGTGCTTCTCGTCCACCTTCAAGACATACTGGTATATCTCTCCAAGTCCTGTGGTGATAGGCATCAGTTCCGGCACCCCGAGTTCCTGGGGTATCTCCCCCGCCACGGTTTGTATCTGCTCGTTAATAAGCTGTCGTGCCTCAAGCGTTGGCACGCTTTCCTTGAACACCACCGTGACGAGCGACAAACCGAAACGTGATACGGAGCGTATCTCTGTAACGTTCATGATGTTGCTCATGGCAAGTTCCACCGGCATGGTGATGAGTTGTTCCACCTCCTGCGGTGCCAGGGTAGGTGAAACGGTAACAATCTGTACCTGGTTGTTCGTGATGTCAGGCACAGCGTCAATGGGTAGCGTCAGCATGGAATAGATGCCCCCGATTAGAAGAAATACTGTTGTCAGCGCGACAAAGAGTTTCTTCTTGATAGAAAACCTTACGATTGTCTTGAACATGATGTCATTTTGTTGATTGATGTGTATTTCGCAACAAAATTAGAAAAAAAATGAATACGGTGTATCTTTTTTCCGAAAAATATAAGCAGACAATATGTTTTTTCTATTATTCCGATATAGATATCGGCAAAAACACCTTTTCCCTCTACTAAAAAGCAAAAAAAGTGGAAGCTGCCGTTGAACTGTTTCAGCGGCTATCCCTGTCCTTTCCGTTTTACGTAGTCGAGACATTCCTGCAAGATGTCAACCTTGCCCAAAAACATAATCACGAAATAAAGCAGTGCTGCAAGGGCTATGCGCGTGACAAGCAGCAGCGGCAGTGATTGAATTGGGCGTGTTATGAAGAATGTCAGTGTCATGACTACCCCTGCAGCAAGCGTGAAAGGCAATACGTCTGCTGCGACATCACGCCAACGGTAGCAAATCATGCGTCGTGCGAAATGGTGCCATGGTATTAGCCAAAGTACGGTCATGGCGGAATAGATGCATACCATGGCAAACATGCCGTAACGGTATGTGACGAGGATTACTACAAGTTGCATGACAATCTGGCTTAGGCTTAGCCACATGAAAACATGTGACTTCCCACGGCTTATGACAAGGTTCTGGTAAATGGTGTATAGAGGCAGGAATGCTCCCGAAAGGCACAGCACCTGAAGAAGCGGAACACACCCTGCCCATTTCTCGTCAATGGTAAGAAGGATGAACTCCTCGCTGACAAGGGCAAAACCAAACATCAGGGGCATGGAAAGAAAAGTAGTGAAACGCAGCATCTTGCGGAAGACACGACGCTGACGCTCCTCACCGCTGTCTATAGTGCTCTCGTAAAGCACCGGTTGTGCGACTTGTCCTACGGTATTCGCCACAAGCGACGATGCCATGGTGTCCCATTTATACGCCTGTGAGTAGTTGCCGACATGGTGAATGGGAAATAGTCGCCCGAAAATAACTGTAAGGATATTATTGCTCAGCGTAGTGATGATTTTCGTTATGAGGATATTCACGGCGAAGGGAGCCATGGAACGTATAGGCTTCAAGGCTGTTGTCAGGCTCGGACGCCACTGCTTCACACAATAGTACCTGCCGATATTTATCACCGTTATATATGCCACCTGCTGCCATGCCAACGCCCAGTATCCGTAGCCGAGGAAGGCGAGTGTGACACCTGTGGTGCCTGAAGTGAGCAGGGCAAGAAAGCCTATCACGGCAATCTCTTTGTTCATCATGTTTTTAGCCATATATCCCCCATGGGCTATGCCAAGCGAGGCTATGAGGAATGTGAGGAACACTACGCGGGAGACGCTGACAAGGCACGGAAGGTGGAAGAATTGTGCTATCAGGGGTGAGGAGAAGAAGAGTATGGCGTACATGGCAGCGGAGACGGCGACATTGAACGTGAAGACTGCATTATAATCCTTAGCCTCCGGATTGCGGAGGTTTACCAGACTTTGGGTAAACCCCGAACTCTGAAGGTCGGAGGCTATGGCGGTGAATATCGTCAGTACGCCTACTACGCCGTATTCCGAAGGCGAAAGCAAGCGGCCGAGGACTATTCCAAAAGCGAGGTTGAGGATCTGTGTCGTCCCGCTGTTCATGGCTCCCCAGAATACTCCTTGTATTGTGCGTTGTTTCAGTGTCTTGCTGTCCATGGTTGTCATTTATGTCGTTTTCCTGCTATAATCATCCTTGTTATTCTGTATAGAACATCTCCTATGACGTACGCCACGCCCCGGCTCCGCAGGAGAGGTGTCAGAAGCCGTGCCGTGAGGTTCTGAGGTATGTAGCATATAATGTCGTCGGCAAGCTGGAGGGATATGGCGGAGCGGTGGCATTCACGAAAGCTGTTCATAAGCCCTATTTCTACTGACAACGGCAGATGCCCGAGGAAATGATAGAAACGCAAAATCTCACGTTGTGCCTTGAAATATGACCGTATGCTTTTCTCCGACACGGTCTTCGTATACGAAGAAACATTGTCCGTACGGTAATGATATACTACGCTGTCGGTATATGTCCGCGATGCTACGGCGGCGAGACGTACCGTGGCGCATAGGTCCTCGCAATAGTCTATGCCTTCCAGAAAAAGCCGCTCGACCCTTTTTGTCACGTCACGGCGGTAGAGCTTGCCCCACACACGGTGTGATACGATGTTCTGACATTGCAGCTTTCGGAGGTATCTCTTACGCCTTCCTTGATAGGGAAGGACAGGAGGGGACAGAGTGCCATGGGACATCTCTGAGTATGCTCCCTCTACGATGTCCGCACCGCTTTCTTTCATACGCTTTACAAGTGTCGCAATGGCATCGTGGGGCAGTGCGTCGTCGCTGTCGACAATGGCAAAGGCATCACCGTCGATTTCTTCTAACAGCCTCTGACGTGTCCCTCCCAAACCTTTGTTTGCTCTGTTCTCTATTATGCTCACAGAGCCTTTCCTCTCAGGAAACTTCTCTATCGTCTCCTTGAGGACCTCGATGCTTTTGTCTTTCGTCGCGTCGTTGCAGAACACATAACGTATGTCTGGATACGTCTGCATCATCAGCGACTCCACGCATTCGCTGATATATCTCTCCACTCCGTATATCGGAACAAGTATGGTCACCGTCATAGTAGTTCTTTTTCTCTGTTTTCGTCAATCATGTCCAACAACTTGTCACTCTTTCCGCTCATTACTTTCCGGCAGAACATCTTCCCGGAACTCATCAGCGTGTCGTAGTCGTCTTCTGTAAATACTTTGATTTCTTTACCGTATTCTATGTATGTCAGGGGTGAGAGAGCTTCGAGGGTGTTCTCGCTATTGGCATCAAGCAGGGTGCATCGTGAGGCGTACTCGCTGTTCATCGCCACGGTATGTACGAAGGTTTCGTCGGGGCCGAAAGCATTGACGAAATAGCTTACGAAATCTTTCTCCGAATCGTATGTCTCAATGACTCTCTCTGCCAAGCCGCGCGTTATGCCCCACCATGAACCTCCTTTATAGAGTTTATACTCCTTGTTTCCGGAACGTATGACAAGAGGTTTCCTGAAGCCTAAGGCTTTCACGATATGCCGCAGTGCTACGCGCATACGGCTTTTCCACGTACCGTAACGCCAGGAATGGGTGTTTAGGAAGCGGTATTCGCGGTAAAGGTGTGCCAACGAAGGGTTGTCTGCGAGGCAGATGGCGTAGAGCGACTCGCGGTGGCTGTTCTCATGTACATACTCCATGATGCGGCGGTTAGACCATAACGGATAGTCAAGACCGCTGATCGAGAAAAAATAGTCAAATTGCTCCGGTGAGCGTAAAGCAGAGCGGAGAAGAGCGGTCTGATACCTCACCTGCCCGAAGCTTCCCCACATTATGTCATACCGTTCTGTAATGAACGTCACACGTTTTCCGTCGGCACAATCCTGAAAGAGGGACATGTCGCTCTTGGAGTCGAGGTGAATGAAGCAATGGGCTTCTTCCGGCAGTGCGGTGAGCAACCTTTTCAAATGTTGTGCGTCGTTATGAGCAGAAATAAGGAAGGCTATCTTCATGTTTTCTTTCTTTGTGGTTCTGTTTGGGATGTTGAGTTACGTCAGGATATGTTGTACGATAAGTCGGGTGTTATGTATCCACAGGAATACGGTGAGGAAGAGCACGACACAGGTCAGCAGTGTGGCGATGCGGGGCTTCCCCTCACAGTGTTTCATGAGATATGCCGTGCCAAAGGGGATTACAAAAGCCCAGTGTGCTGTCATGATATACACATCGGCAGATGCAAAGTTCAGACCTACGTGGAGAACCATGTCGAAGGCAAACATCAGCAAGGCGGAGACCATGAGACGCTCGCGACGAGCTTTCCACGCTCCTAAGAGAAAAAGCATGACTATGATACCCTCCATGACGTAGAACCGCCAGTGGCTGTAGCGTACGAGGACGGGGCGTTGGCGGTTGGCATCCTCTAAAACGTGGTCTTCATGAAGGATAAGGCCTTCGCCGAATATGTTCTCCACTACCGACGGCAGGCGGTCGATATGATATTCGGTATTGGTGACTATGGAGAGGTCGATAATCTGGTTTGAGCGCAACTCCTTGACAGCTTCTTCCGACTGTGTTATCTTCTGTGCGAAGAGGGTGTCTCTCATGGCTCTTTTCCGTACTGTGTTCTCTGCCCTTTCTTTCTCTCTCATCTGTGTCGTCTGCTGCTGCCAGAAATATAGTACACCAATAATTGCCACGGGAATGAAGAAT
The DNA here is from genome assembly GCA_945829425.1 of uncultured bacterium. Lineage (GTDB taxonomy): Bacteria > Bacteroidota > Bacteroidia > Bacteroidales > Bacteroidaceae > Prevotella. The sequence goes on from CALZUQ010000018.1 coordinate 10,678, forward strand.
CCTGCCATGCGGCTCAGCATCACAGTGACAGGCTTCCTGCCCCATGTCATGACGCATTCCGATATAAACACCTTGACAATATTCGTCGTTGTCACTCCCATAGCCACGAAGGCGAGTGTCAGAATCTGCCATAGCGGCATGACCTTCCCATCACGTATGGCTGTGCCGGTGAGGTATAGAGTGAGGAGCAGAAGGGGTAAGGTCAGCGTCATGTGGTCGGGGACGAAGGATGTCAGCATGACATGGGAGAAAGAGTAGAAAAACAGAGTCAGAAGAAGGCTGTGCCATGCATCGAGCATTATCAGACGGCGCATGATGCGGTAGGTCAGCATCCATGAGCACAGGCTCGCCGTCACCCATACTGCTGCCACGACGTATATGGCGAAATTCATGTGGTATGTATCCATCAGCCAACCGTTGAGCTGTGACAAAGGCCATACCATAAGGGCTAACAGTGGATGGCGGGAGAGGGTATATAGTGGACGCCATTCAGATACTATAATATATGTATAAGAGTCGAAGCCGGAAATTTCAAACCTGTTCCAGAAAGCCGACCAGAAACCTACTTTCGGATGGGTCCAAAGCTCGTAGTGGTATTGCAGCATGACGGCATTCAGGGCAATGAAGATAATTAGGCCGAGTAGGGCTGTGAGTATGGTCTCTTTATGTTTTTTCAGCATGGTCATTGTTATTATGCAGATATAAATTAGGATGTATTGGGGCTTTGACTTATGATGTCGGTTTTCACACCGGCTTATGCTTCGCTTCAGGTTATTGTCATCCTTAACTATATGCGAATATCACGAGTTGCCGCACATTCCACACCCAGAGCCATATGGCGAGGAGTGTTACGACGACGGTCAGTGGGCGTGACAGGCTTGGTGTTTTATTGCTTTGGCGAAGTAGAAAAGCTACAGCGAGAGGTATCACGAAAAGATAGTGTGGAGACATGATGTATATCTCGTTTATTCCGAAGCCAAGTCCCAGGTGTAATGCCATGTCCAAGAGGAAAAACGACAGGGCTGACCACATCAGCAGGCTTTTCCTGCCATACCATACGCCAACGATGAAAAGCAAAAGGATCAGTGCTTCTACAACATAGTTTGCAGCATATCGGTATTTTACTATCAAAGGTCTGTTGCGCAGAACGTCACCGAGGAGATAGTCCTCATGAAGCTGTATGCCTTCACCGAAGAGATTTTCTACGCATGTTTCCCAACGTGGGGTAGTCATGTCTGTCCATTTCAGGAAACCGCTTTTTGCGAGAGGCTTGCCCGTGTTCCTGTTCCATATTTTCTTTTTGTTCTCACGGTATTGCTTTACGGCATTGGCTTGCCGTATGTCCTTTACAAGGCGATCCACCTTCTGACTGTCGGCGTGGCCTATGGAGTCGCGGACCTGTTGACGTATTTTGACAATGTCATCATGGTCGCGCTGTCGCTGCAGGGCTTTATATGCCTGCTCCTTTGGCCAGACGTAAGTGCGGTATTCCCAATGTGCTATTCCCCACATCAATGCCGACGGGAGCACCACAGCGAAGAGAAGGTATCCAGGGCGGAAAAAACGCTTTCGCCGTGTTACAAGTGCGGCGAGGAAAACCTTAAGACCGTTGTTCAACGATATTCCTGCCGTCAGCACGAAGAGCACAATCGTCTGCCACATGTTCAGTGCTGAGCCACTGCTGAGTTTCTTGCCTGCCACATGGAGCGTAAGGAGTAGTGCCGTCATTGACATGACGAAATGGTCGGGGACCATAGTGGACAGCATCACGAATGAGAAACCGAAATACAAGGCGCAGAGGGCATATGCCTGATATGCCGTAACGCCTATCGTGTTACGTATGATGCGGAAAAGGAAAAGGCAGGAGTATACGGAACATGTCACAAGAATTATGGCTGTAAGCACTGTAGCGAGGTTGGTGCCTGTGAGTGCCATAAGGACTTGGTTGAGCTGGTTGGCAGGATACATGAAAAAAGCCAACAATGGATGCCGGTATACATTATACACGGGAGACCATTGCGAAAGGACTTCGTATGTCAGAGGGTCGAAGCCAGAGATGCGGAACAAAGAAACAAATGTCTTATGGTATGTCTCCGTGATCTTGCTGAACTCGTCGTAATATCTCGCCACGGTGATGGCGTTCAGCAGGGTGAAGACAACGGCGGAGACAAAAGCCAACGGCAGTTCGCTTTTGTCAATCTTCAGGATATGTAAAAAACGAAATGTTTTACTCATGGTGTCTTGTCGTGAAAGGAATTACATTTGTTCATGAAAGGAATCTCCTTTGCTCCTATTATTTGGTTGGTATAATGACATATATTTATCTGCCACGCTTTGCTCGCCGTATTCTCTTACGGCTTTCTCTCTGCATGCAGAAGATAACCTTCCGCCATTCTCCTCACAGAGAACAAATTCTATGCCTTGTGAGAGGTCGGCGGCATTACGGTATTCTGCTACATATCCGTTCTTTCCGTGGGTTATCATTTCTGGTATTCCTCCTACGCCGAAAGCAACAGACGGAGTGCCGCATGCCATGGCTTCCATGATAGTATTCGGAAGGTTCTCTGACAGTGACGGCAGGACGAAAGCGTCGCAGGCACAATAGACATAGCGTATCATGTAGGGGTCAGATATATATCCTAATGCTATAAGCTCCGTCCCATGGAAGGCTTTTCTGGATTCTTCCGCTTTCCCTCCGAGCATTACGAGCGTTATGTTGTTGCATTTCACCATACTCATAGCGTCTATCAGATACTTCATGCCTTTATTTGGATTGCCTATGTCCTGTGCTACGAAGAGCAGGAGCCGACGGTCTTTAGGAAGGTGCAAAATCTCTCGTGCCTCGTCTCTGTCTCCCGGTGTGAAGAATGTAGTGTCGATAGGATTTGGTATCGTTGTGACATGCTGGTCGGAGAGGAGCGAACTTTTTTTCGCTTCTTTCATGAGCCATTCGCTGCATGTCACAAACTGAATGTTCTTTCTTGAGAACACGGCAGACTTTTTCTTCCATACCTGATGTGAGAGGTCGTAAGGTGAAGGAGAATGAAGATATTTGCAGTTGCCGCACTCGCGGAGGTAATGGTCGCAAGAGAGTGTGAGATGACAGATGCCTGTTGTCGTCCAAGCGTCGTGCATGGTCCATACAACTTTTTTCCCGCTTCTCGTGATTTTCTCTATGGTGTCCAAAGACAGGAAGCCTTGGTTGACCCAATGAAGGTGAATAACGTCAGCTTGGCGGTATTCCTCATATTGTGTTATATCCTCACCTTCCCAGGCAGGGTCTATTGCCCAGAGGTTGCGAGTTGACAGACGGTTATATAATAGTATGCGTACACGCTCTATGATAGAGTGCCACGACTGTTTCCTAACCCGTTTTCCACCATATTTTATGTTCTTACGTACGAGCATGGTCACTTCCGCACCGTTTTTACGCAGTGCCTTGACAAGGCGTGAAGCTGCTATTGCTGCTCCTCCCGATGCTTCGTATGTGCTAACCACCAATATTTTCATTGCCCTTTTCCTCCTTTTCGTTTTCCATTTTTGTTTTTCCTTTCCCTTCCCCTCTTTTTCTCGCTCTCTCTGCCTCCTTTTTGTTTTTCTTTTTCCTTTCCTTCTTTTTCTATCCTTTCTTCCTTTTCGTAGTAGCTTTAGCCTCTATGCTCGTCGCGTCAGCGTTGAGGATTCTTCCTCATCCCTCGTTTACACTGTCAATGACATATTCCACATCCTCGTCTGTCATGGTTTGGTTACAAGGTAATGAGAGTTCCTCCCTATGTATCTTCTCTGTAATAGGCAGCGTCATGCTGTTCCATTCACTATAGGCCTTTTGCTTGTGAGGTGGTATAGGGTAGTGTATCATTGTCCCTATTCCTTTTTCTGTCAGGTGTTTCTGCATTTTCTCTCTGTAGCGACATAGCATAGGAAAGATATGGAAGACACCGTCAGCAGGAGGCAGTGTCACCTCATTGTTTTTTATGCCTCGTATATATTTCCGTGCTATTTCCTTTCGCCTTTCGTTCTCGCTGTCGAGATAGTGCAGCTTCACTCTAAGTACAGCAGCCTGTATCTCGTCAAGGCGTGAGTTGCAGCCCTTATATTCGAAGACGTATTTCCGTGACGACCCGTAATTTGCTATAGCTCTGACGCTTTCTGCCAATGCCATGTCACTTGTCGTGACACAACCACCGTCACCAAGAGCCCCAAGGTTTTTCCCAGGATAGAATGAGTAAGCCTGTGCACCGCGAATACCGACGTGTGGGCTTACATTGCCATGTGCCTGAGCACAGTCCTCTATAAGGAGAAGGTTTTTCTCACGGCATATCCTTTCTACCCTCTCCGTATATGCGTTATACCCGTATAGATGAACTAACATGACAGCCTTTGTGCGTTTTGTTATATGACTTTCAATCTCCTCGTCGTCAATGAGTAGCGTCTCTATCCTTGGCTCTACCAGCACAGGGGTAAGACGGCATTCAGAAATGGCGAGTATTGAGGCTATATACGTATTTGCAGGCACTATGACTTCATCGCCTTCTTTAATCATGCCAAGTTCCATATACCCTCTAAGTATAAGAGTAAGCGCGTCAAGTCCGTTACCGCATCCTATGCAGTATTCCCTGTGAGTATATTCTGCATATTCTCTTTCGAAGGCTCTCACCTCTTCTCCGAGGAGATACCAGCCGCTTTCTGCCACTCGTATTACAGCCGCCCGAATTTCCTCCCGATGCTGTGAGGTGACATCATATAGTGAGAGATATGGTATTTTCATCTTATTCTCCTTTGTGAAATTGCATAAACTGCTTTAATGTGTCATTTCCTTCCAAAGTCAGCGGGTATCTCGCCCCATTCCTTTGTGTTCCATTTTACGATAGGTACACGATAGGCGTGGGTGCGGAGCCACATCTCAGCCCTGAAAATCAACTCGTAAGCTTTCTCCGTTTCCGGAGTCCTCTCCAGTTTTGTGGCGCACCGTTGTTTCTTAACCCAGAGTTGGGCGTTTACAGAGTCACTGTATATGGTATAGCCTTTCATGCTCCGTTGCTCCATGAGTGCGAGGGCATGAACAATAGCGAGAAACTCCCCGATATTGTTTGTTCCTCGTATAGGGCCATATCGGAACACCTCACGTCCTGTAGTAAGGTCTATGCCACGATATTCCATAGGTCCGGGGTTTCCGGAGCATGCGGCATCTACTGCCCATGCTAAGTTTTTTTCCTTATTATGTGTGTTATTACTGTCAGACATATATAGGCGTTTTCTCTTCTTACAGTTATATGCGTAGTCCTTAATATACGAAAATGTATATGTTTCGTTGTTCGTTTATAACCATATTATTATTGCTTGTGTCTCATAATTTATGCAAAGGTAATGAAAAAATGAAGAAAAGACATAAAAACACGGTCTTTTTTTCTCATGTTGCTGTTTTTTATATTTTTTACAGCCTCTTGTGGCTATAAACGTTAAGCTCCCGACTACTCTTCTTTAAGTAATCGGGAGCTGTGTTCTTATAGGGTTGGCTCTATTGTTTCGCTACGACATATTTCCTGTTTATCCATGAGGGCAGAGTGTCTGGTAATTCGTAGAACCGACCTTATAGGAGACATGACAAGGTGCGTTACAGGTTTCCGCGCTCTTTGTCGAGGTAATACTTGTATGTTCCTACCGTCAGCTCGTCGCATGATGCCTCGTCACATACCACGATAGCTTTGGGGTGCATCTGAAGCATGGACGATGTCCATTTGTGTGAGATGTTTCCGTCTATACAATGCTTCAGCGCACGTGCTTTGTTATGTCCTGAGCATACGAGGAGTACCTCTTTTGCTGCCATTACTGTTCCAATCCCCACGGTAAGCGCCTGCTTCGGCACGAGGTCAAGGTTGCCCTCGAAGAAACGGCTGTTGGCGTGTATGGTATCTGTGGTGAGTGTCTTGATACGTGTCTTCGACGCGAGGGAAGAGCCTGGCTCGTTGAATGCCAGATGACCGTCAGGACCTATGCCACCCATGAAGAGGTCTATGCCTCCGGCTTCTTCTATGCTTTTTTCGTAGTCTTCACATTCTTTCATAAGGTCAGGGGCATTGCCGTTGAGTATATGTACGTTCTCCCTCTTTATATTGATATGCGAAAAGAAGTTCGTCCACATGAAAGAGTGATAGGACTCTGGGTGGTCTTCCGGAATATTGACATACTCATCCATATTGAATGTCACGACATTTTCAAACGACAGTTCCCCAGCCTCGTATTTTTTTATCAGTTCACGGTAAAGTCCAAGTGGTGATGAACCTGTAGGACATCCGAGTTTGAAAGGTTTCTCAGCTGTAGGTTTTGCGTCGATGATGCGTTTTGCTACGTAGTTTGCTGCCCATTGCGACATTTTGTCATAGTCGGGCTCAATTATTACTCTCATAATGCTTTTTGTTTAAAGGTGATATCGTTTTTCTTTACATCCTCTCAGGTACCTCAATGCCGAGCAATGTCATACCGTTGCGTATGTTCTTAGCCACGTTTCGTGCTAAGAGCAGGCGGAATTTCTTCTGCTCTTCCGTCTCAGCGTTGAGAATGCTGTAGTCGTGGTAGAATTGGTTGAACTGTTTTGTGAGTTCGTAGCAATAGTTTGAGATGCCGGAAGGGCTATAGTCTTTTCCTGCCTGTGCCACGGCAGCACTGTATTCTGAGATTTTTTGTATGAGGTCTATCTCCTTTTGTGCGAGAGCTGTGTCGGTAGCCTCTGCCACAAGTCCCTGGGCTTCGGCTTTTCTCAATATTGAGCGAATACGTGCGTAGGTGTACTGTATGAAAGGTCCGGTATTTCCGTTGAAGTCTATGGATTCCTCGGGGTTGAAGAGCATGTTCTTTCTTGCGTCGACCTTCAGGATGAAGTATTTCAACGCTCCGAGTCCCACTATCCGAGCCACCTCGTTGCGTTCCTCCTCTGTCATGTCATCGAATTTTCCCAATTCTTCACTCGTCTGTCGTGCCTCGTCTATCATGGCTGTCATGAGGTCGTCGGCATCTACCACAGTACCTTCCCTTGACTTCATCTTGCCGTTCGGCAGTTCCACCATGCCGTAAGAGAAGTGTACAAGGTCTTTACCCCATTTGAAGCCCAGTTTGTCGAGGAGGATGGAGAGCACCTGGAAGTGATAGTTCTGTTCATTGCCTACGACGTATATCATTTTGTCTATAGGGTAGTCCTGGAAGCGAAGCTTGGCTGTACCGATGTCCTGAGTCATGTAAACAGACGTGCCGTCAGAGCGGAGCAGCAGTTTCTCGTCAAGTCCCTCTGAGGTAAGGTCTGCCCATACAGAGTTGTCTTCGCGACGATAGAAGAAGCCTTTTTCCAATCCTTCCTCAACCTTTTCCTTGCCTTCGAGGTACGTGTCCGACTCGTAATATATCTTGTCGAACCCGACCCCCATCATCTTGTATGTCTCGTCGAAACCAGCATATACCCATTCGTTCATCTTTGACCAAAGGGCGCGTACCTCCGGGTCGTTGTTCTCCCATTTCACCAGCATGTCGTGTGCTTCGACAATAAGTGGAGCCTCGCGCTTTGCCCTTTCTTCTGCACTCTCTGCATCAATGCCTTCGCTGATGAGGCGTTCTTTTATCTCCTTTACCTCTTCACGGTAGTGCTTGTCAAAAGCCACGTAATAGTCGCCTATGAGGTGGTCGCCTTTTTTTCCTGATGTCTCCGGTGTTTCTCTGTTGCCCCATTTCAGCCATGCCAGCATTGACTTGCATATATGTATGCCTCTGTCGTTCACTATGTTTGTCTTCACGACTTTGTTTCCGTTAGCTTGCATAATCTGTGCTAATGACCAACCGAGAAGGTTGTTGCGCACATGGCCGAGGTGCAGCGGCTTGTTGGTGTTTGGTGACGAATATTCTATCATCACGAGAGGAGCGTCAGCCTCTGCTTTCTTCTCTCCGTAATGCTCGTCGCTGTCTATTTCCGACAACAGTCCTCGCCATGCCTCGTCTGAAATGCATAGGTTCAGGAAGCCTTTCACAACGTTGTATGCGCTTACCACTCCACTGTGTGCTACGAGATATTCTCCTATCTCGCCACCTACTGCCTCTGGAGCTTTTTTAGCGGCTTTCACAAAGGGAAAAGTCACGAGGGTCAGGTTTCCCTCAAACTCACTGCGTGTCTTCTGAAGTTGTAACATCTTCTCTGTGGCATCAAGGCCATAGAGCTCTTTTACTGCCTGTTGGGCAGCCTTCTGGATTTTCTGTTCTATAGTCATTTGTTCTCTTTTGTTTTTCTTTCTTGCAAGAAACGTAGTTTTGTCTTTCCATGACAAAAAATACTGTCCTTGATCGTCTCACTGTCTATTCGTCTGCAAAATTAGCAAAAAAATCTTGAAAGGCAAAGGAAACAGCCCCATAACCGTATTTCCCTTGTTGTTTTTTTATCCAAAATCATGGAAAAGAGTGTATGAAACATTCTTACCGATGTTCCGACGACACTTTGATGCTGTCGAGCAATGTGCCAACCTTCTCGCTCATGACAGTGCTGAGCAGCACCTTTCCGTCAGGTGAAACGACGACGAGGGAAGGTATCCACTTCAGTCCGTAAACTTTTGCTACATCAGACTCTCGCATTTTCTTCAGTTCGCTGCATTGTGGGTATGTGATGCCATGCTTGGCAATGGCGTCACGCCAACGTTGGATGTCAGTGTCAAAGGAAACCCCGAGGAACTCTACTCCCTCAGCATGGTGTTTCTCATACAATGTCTTAACCATCGGTATGTCACGCAGACAATCAGGACACCACGAAGCCCAGAAGTCTATAACCACATAGCTTCCCTTGAAATCGGACAATGACATCTTTTTGCCCTCGGGGGTGGTAAGGGTGAAGTCTGGTGCTGTGCTGCCTGCCGCTATCAGCTCTGTGGCGTATTTCGCATCGAGGTCTTCCTGTGCAAGACATGTCCCGTGACATGTCATGAGGAGCATCATGCTTACAATCAGAGTCCTGATATAAAGATATTCTTTCTTCATAATTTCGTTTTTGTTCGCTTTTTCTTCGCAAAAGTACATAAATCTTTTTGTATTACAAAGAATATTGCCTTGTTTTTTTATCTTTTTGTCTTTATAAGTTGTTTTTCTTGCTGATTATTCGCTCTATTCACATAAAAGACCTTAAAAAATACGTTATTAATCTATAAATTCAATAATAAAAGAAGTGAAAAGACTTATTTTTCAATATTTCTCATTAATTTTGCAACAAATTTTTCGTCCCGTACAATATGGCAAAGCCATGTCGGGACGATTTTGCCATGTTGAATGGGAATAAAAAAGAGAAACAAATCATACACCAAACACGTGGTCGGCATGTAATAAGACTTTTCGCTGGATGCGGAAAACAATGCTCTCCCACAATATATTTTTTCTTGATGGATAAAAGAAATCTTTTCATTACACTAATCCTTGCCACACTGACTATGCTGACGTCTTGTCTCAGCGATGACAATCAGGAGGTGGTATACTATGACGATGCCGCAATAACGTCATTCTCTATAGGAACTTTGACACGCACGGTATACTCCAAGACAACAGCTGGAAAAGATACTGTAATAGAAAGCAGTTCGGACTATAGTGCTTATGCGTTCACCATTGACCATGACAACGGATATATTTACAACCTTGACTCACTGCCAACAAACGTTCACATAGACAAATGTTTGCCTACTGTTTACGCAAAGAACTCAGGATATGTGTACGTAAAGAACATTGACAATGACTCCCTGAAAGCTGTTGCAGCCGACAGTGTTGACTTCACAGTGCCAAGGGTGTTGCGATGCTATGCCAATGACGGTTCCTGGTATCGTGACTATACCGTTGAGGTTAGGGTCCACAAGGAAGCACAGGACTCGTTGTACTGGCAGGCAAAGGCCACACAGGAGGCGTTCAAAGGACTTGAAGGGCTGCGTGGCATAGCTTTTCGTGATAAGTTGATAGCATACGGCATGGCAGACGGAAAGGGAAAAGCCTTCGTGACCAGTGCAAATGACGGAAACACATGGACGGAACTTCCCTTGAAGACAGAAGGAGAGTTGAGCATGGTGACAAACGGTGTTGCGCTTTTCGCATTGTCTGCGAATGGAATGTTGTTCTCTTCGGAAGACGGGGAGAAATGGCAGGAGGTGGCACGACAGGAAGGACTCACAACCCTCATGGCGGCATCACGCTCAGAACTGTATGCTCTGTCGGCTGACGGAAGAATGATGAAGTCAGCCTCGTTTGGAGTGTCATGGGTAGAGGATGAGCTCGAGGCAGGAAAGAATAATCTCCCGAAGCGTGACATAACAGGATTAATGCTGCAGGCGAAGACAAATGCCGATGTCGACAAAGTGATACTGATAGGCAACAGAGGCGTTGAAGAGGATTCTACAGCTGTGGTATGGTCGAAAGTCGTAGACAACTCTTCCTCGGCATACAGCCAGAAATGGATGTACCAGCCTTTTACACAGGCTTCATGGCACAAGGCTCCTGCACTCGAAGCTCTCTGCGTAGTATATTATGAAGGACGAATGCTGCTAATGGGCGGAAAAGGCATCGGGACATGCAAGGAAGAGCCCTATAGCAAGATACTTTCCTCTACCGACAATGGATTGACATGGTATGCAGACGAGAGGTATTATATGCCTGAAGGCTTCTCATCGCTCTATGGCACATATGCTCTTGTAGCTGACAACGACAACCACCTATGGATTCTCTCTGGGGCTACAGGGCAGGTCTGGAGGGGCTATCTCAGTCAGTTGACTTGGAAATGATGCCCGATGACGCATCACCAAGAGTGTATGTCACACCTCAATGATGTGAAAAGAGAATATATATAAATAGGTGTAAGGAAAATCAGTTTATCCCACTTAACGAAAACCATCTCTCATGTTTCGGAAACTTCTGACAATATCGCTTTTGACGTTTGCATTCATAGTGCCGGCTGAAGGACAAACAGAGTCGACATACAAAAGGGAGATAGGTGTGGGCGTAGGACTGACAACCTATCTCGGAGACTTTAACGGCTCGCTGACAAAGGGTATGCAGCCACAGGTCAGTGCAATATACAAAAGGGTGTTTACGCCATACAGCGCACTGAAGTTTGACCTCGGATTTACGCAGATAAAGGGACGAAGCGGAAACTCTACGTCTTATTATCCTGACTACAGTACACAAGAGTATATATTTAAAAAGTCACTCTTCGACCTCAACGTATCCTATGAGTACAACTTCTGGCCTTACGGAACAGGCAATGACTACCGTGGCGCAATACGTTTCACGCCATACATCACCATAGGACTCGGGACAACACTTGCCACAGGAGAGGGGAGTACGGCATTTACGGTAAACATGCCTATAGGTTTCGGAGTGAAATATAAGATAGCAAAACGCACAAATCTTGCAGTAGAATGGACGTTCCACCCGTCACTGAGCGATAAGCTCGACGGCCTGGAGGCTCCTTACAATATCAAGAGTTCAGGAATGTTCAAAAATACAGACGTATACGCTACGTTGCGTGCCACGCTGACATACAGTTTTTCTGCAAACTGTCCTACATGTAACAAAGATTTCTAATGATGGGTTAATATATTCGCTATGTAAAACGTCACCCCATTATTAATAAGGTTTTGACGGTGGGAGACTTGTCCTCCGGACCCACTGACCAGAGGGAAGGAGTTTCCTTGAGCTTGCGAAAAATTAATAGAACAAAGCATAACAATATTTCTTCTATATATATGGATAAAAACAATATGCCGCAACATATAGCCATTATCATGGACGGAAATGGCAGATGGGCAAAGGAAAAGGGTAAGCCGAGAACGTATGGGCATCAGGCAGGAGTGGATGCTATAACACGTATTGCCAGCGAGAGTGCAAGGATGGGCATAAAGTATGTGACATGCTATGCCTTCTCGACAGAAAACTGGAACAGACCTGACGATGAGGTGTCAGCACTCATGGGACTTGTTCTTACCGCATTGGAAGAAGAGATATTCATGAAGAACGACATCCGCTTCAACGTCATAGGCGACCGTTCCAGAATGCCGGACGACGTAAACCGGAAACTGCGGGAAGTTGAGGAGCATACCGCAAACAATAAACGCATGTTGCTTACTGCTGCCTTGAGCTATTCCAGCCGCTGGGAGATAACTGATGCCATGAAGAAAATCGCTCAGGAGGTTAAAGACGGAAAGCTTGATGTCAACGAGATAACCGACGATACTGTCGCAAAGCATCTACAGACATATAATATGCCTGATCCGGATTTGTTGATACGTACAGGAGGAGAGGAGCGAGTGTCAAACTATCTGCTTTGGCAGATAGCGTATTCAGAACTGTATTTCTGCGATACTTATTGGCCGGACTTCAGTGAGGACGATCTTCACAAGGCTATAGAAAGCTATCAGCAGCGTCAGAGAAGATACGGAAAGACAGGAGAACAGGTGGAGGGCACGGAAGAATGACAAGAAGCAATGTAATCAGTGTGTGACATGCCCTGAAGGAGGAAGAGAAAAAGGCAAAGATAGCAAACAGAATATATATAGTGTGAGTGACGCTGAGGAAGAGTAATGCACAAGGCTCTGATTCCGTAGCGTGACAGAAGAAAAAATATTATCTTAATGGGACTCTTAAAGAGAATAATACTCCTCATGTTGGCAATGACGCTATGGCATGATATGGCTGTGGCGCAGGACAAGATTGTCAATCCTGACATCACATATGCGGGAAACCCCAAAGAAGTGACGATAGGCGGAATAAACATTACGGGCATAGAAGGATACGAGGACTATATGCTCCTGAGCATCTCTTCACTTGCCGTGGGACAGGAGATAACGCTACCGGGACAGGAGATAACAGATGCGGTAAAGAGATACTGGAGGCACGGGCTCTTTTCGGATGTCACGATATCCGCAGACTCGCTCGTCGGTGACAAGGTGTACCTGCATATATACCTCAAGGCTCTGCCGCGTGTGTCAAACATCAATTATCTCGGAGTGAAGAAAAGCGAGCGTGAAGACCTCGAAGAGAAGCTCGGACTGCTGAAAGGAGCGCAGATTACACCGAACATGCTCTCACGCGCTAAAGTATGGGCGAAGAAATATTTTGACGAGAAAGGTTTTAACAACGCAGAGATCAATATCCGGCAGCGTGACGATGTAGCAGAGAAAAACATGGTAATCCTTGATGTCGACATCGACAAAAAGGAGAAAATGAAGGTGCATAAGATAACCTTCGAAGGTAATGAGAAACTCTCGGACAGGAAGATGAAGGGTACGCTCTTCGGAGCAGGTGTCCTGAAGAAAATAAGTGAAGCAGGAAAATTGTATTCTTTCTTCAAGAAAAAGAAATTCACACCAGAGCGTTTCAAGGAAGCTAAGGAGAACATCATTGAGAAGTACAATGAGCTGGGATACCGTGATGCAGCAATAGTTGCTGACAGCGTAACGTCATACGACAGCAAGCACGTTGATGTATATATAAAAGTTGTAGAAGGACAGAAATACTACATCCGAGACATAAAATGGGTGGGCAACACTGTCTACAATACCGATGTCCTGTCCAATATCCTCGGTATGGAGAAAGGGGATGTCTATAACCAGAAACATCTCTCCAAGCGTCTTACCGAAGATGAGGATGCTGTAGGAAACATGTATTGGAACAACGGATATATCTTCTATCGTCTTACACCTACCGAGGTGAATATTGTCGGAGACTCCATAGACCTTGAGATGCGTATCGAGGAAGGACAGCAGGCGCATATCAATAAGGTAAGGATAAACGGCAACGACAGGGTTTACGAAAAGGTCATACGCCGAGAATTGCGTACAAAGCCTGGCGACCTCTTCTCAAAAGAGGCACTGACACGTACGGCACGTGAACTGGCATCTATGGGACATTTCGACCCGGAACAGATACAACCTGATGTAAAACCGGACTATGAGAACGGAACGGTAGATGTCAACTGGGACCTCGTGTCGAAGTCCAATGACCAGGTGGAGCTGTCGCTTGGATGGGGACAGACAGGTGTCATAGGACGCGTGGGACTGAAGCTGAACAACTTCTCCATGGCCAACCTCTTCAACAAGAATAAGGAACACCGTGGGATAATGCCTATTGGCGACGGAGAGGTGATGTCGCTCGGAGCACAGACAAACGGCACATACTATCAGTCGTACAACATAAGCTACTCTACAGGGTGGTTCGGAGGCAAGCGCCCTGTGCAGTTCAGTGTGGGAGCTTTCTTCTCACGACAGACAGACGTTTCGTCTACGTACTATAACAGTGCGTACATGAACAATTATTATAATTTCCTTGGCGGATATGGCAGTCTCGGAAACTATTACAACAACATAGAGAACTATTACGACCCGGACAAATACTTACAGCTCTTCGGAGCAAGCATAGGATGGGGTAAAAGACTACGCTGGCCTGATGATTTCTTCCAGCTCTCGGCATCGTTGTCGTATACAAGGTATATGCTCAGCAACTGGCGTTACTTCCTGATTACAACGGGTAACTGTAACAACCTCAACCTCAATCTCGCACTTACGAGAAGTTCTTCTGACAACCCCCTCTTCCCTCGTCATGGCTCAGAGTTCGAACTCTCTGTTTCTGTGACACCACCATGGTCGTTGTTCGACGGCAAGGATTACAAGAACCTTGCAAACAATCCACAGTCGCCTAACTACCAAAAAGAGCAGCAGGAGAAATATAGGTGGATAGAGTATCACAAGTGGAAGTTCAAGTCAAAGACGTATACGGCACTCACTGGTGGACAGAAGTGCCTCGTACTCATGACACGTGTGGAACTCGGCGTTCTTGGCTCGTTCAACAAATACAAGAAATCACCTTTCGAGACATATTATATGGGTGGTGACGGTATGACGGGTTACTCTACGACATACGCAGAAGAGACAATAGGACTTAGAGGCTATGAGAACGGATCTCTCACACCTTACGGAGCGGCAGGATATGCCTATGACCGCTTTGCTGCAGAATTGCGATATCCTTTCCTCCTTGGAAACACAACGATATACGGACTCGCATTCGTGGAAGGTGGTAACGCATGGACCGACCCGAAGTATATGAACCCGTTCGAGATGAAACGCTCTGCCGGTGCCGGTATTCGCATCTTCTTGCCTATGGTCGGACTGATGGGTATTGACTGGGCTTACGGCTTCGACAAAGTATATGGAACGAAGGGAGGTTCTAACTTCCACTTCATACTCGGACAAGAGTTTTAAATTTCATAACCGTGATAACCTCACGTAAAAAAAAGACAAAAGATGAAAAGACTGTTAATCATAACGCTCATGACCTTAGCGGGATGCTGTGCGCTAAACGTACAGGCACAGAAGTTTGCTCTGCTTGACATGGAGTATGTCCTTAAGAATATACCTGCCTATGAAAGAGCCAATGAACAATTGTCCCAGATAAGCAAGAAATGGCAGGCTGAGGTCGAGGCTGTAAATAATGAGGCGGCAACATTATACAAAAACTACCAGAACGAGGTGGTCTTCCTCTCACAGGAACAGAAAAAAGCACGACAGGAGCAGATAATGAACAAGGAACTGGAGGCTGCCGAACTAAAAAAGAAATATTTCGGTCCAGAAGGAGAACTGTTTAAAAAAAGACAGGCGCTCATGACACCTATCCAGGACGAGATATATAATACGGTGAAGGAAATATCCGAGCTTCGTGGATACTCTCTCGTCATCGACCGTTCTGCTGACAACGGCATAATATACGGCTCGCCGAAGGTGGATATCTCTAACGAGGTGCTGCAAAAGTTGGGCTATCAATAGTACACGAATAGGAAAAACAATAATAAAAACAAACAGAAAACAAATGAAAAAGATTTTTTTGATGCTCTTGGCTTTTATGCCAATAGCTATGATGGCACAGAACGCAAAGTTCGGCCACATTGACACACAGTCTATCATGCAGTCTATGCCGGAGTTTATAAAGGCACGTGGTGAACTTGAGGCTGAGCAGAAACAGTATGAGAACGAACTGCAGGAGATGCAGAAGGAACTGCAGACAAAGGTAGAGAAATACGAGAAGGAAAAGGCTACCATGAACGCTACGATGCAGCAGACAACAGAGCAGTCGTTGCAGGATATGTATCAAAAGATACAGCAGACATACCAGGACAACCAGCAGAAAATACAAAAGGCAAGTCAGGAGAAGATGATGCCTATTACCACTAAGATACAGAATGCTATAAAGGCTGTAGGAAAAGCTGGCGGTTATGTGTACATCATGGATATCTCTGCTGGCATACCTTATATCAGCGAGACTCTCAGCAAAGACGTTTCTGCTGATGTTAAGGCTGAGCTGAATAAAATGAAATAAGGTGGGTTCTTTTAATTCCTACCTTAAGGAACCCTGTAAAAAATTAAGGCGTTGTTATATATCTACCTGAAAACGAGGTTATAAAATAACATACGCCTTAATTTGTTACGGCAAATGTCCATTTGGGCAAGGTTGCCGTCGTTTTCCACACTCTTTATCACGCAAAAATATCCTTTCACAGTCTTTTATCTGACAAGAATGAGAAAAAAGTTAATCATATCCCTTTGCCTGACGCTGATGTCCATAGCCATGACAGCACAGGTCAAGATAGGCTATTACAGCAATGACATGGCACTGAAGGCTATGCCGGAATATACAGTCGCACAAAACGACTTGCAACAGTTGCGTAATCAGTATAAAGATGAGGCGTTACGCGCGGAAAAAGAGTTCAATGCAAAATACGAGGAATTCCTTAATGACCTCAAGTCTCTTTCTCCTACGATAAGGCGGAAAAGGCAGGAAGAGCTGAAACATTTCATGGAGTCGAACCTCAGGTTCCGTGAAGAGGCACAGAGGCTCCTCGCACAAGCGGAGAAGGATGCTATGTTGCCTCTTCAGGAAAAGATAAACCTCACGTTGCGCATCATAGCAGCAGAGCGTTCACTCGCTGTCATAGTGAATACGGACAGCAATGCCTGTCCTTTCCTCTCCCCAGCTTTAAGCGAAGACCTCAACGACATCGTGCGCACTGCTCTTTCAAAAACGAAATAACTGTCCTTTTTCTCCAGAAAATGTCACCAATAGGAATTTTTGATTCTGGTTACGGAGGTCTCACCATTCTTCAACGCCTTCGTGAGTTCATGCCACAATACGACTACATGTATCTCGGCGATAATGCCCGAGCTCCTTACGGCTCGCGGTCTTTTGAGGTTGTCTATGAGTTTACACGTCAGGCAGTGCTCAAGCTTTTTGACCTCGGATGTCAGCTTGTCATTCTCGGCTGTAATACCGCATCGGCAAAAGCACTGCGTACCATACAACAGAATGACCTCCCTCTTTACGACCCCACACGAAGAGTACTCGGTGTCATACGTCCTACAGTAGAGCAGATAGGCTTGCTGACAAAGTCACGCCATGTAGGTTATCTCGCTACAGAAGGAACGGTAAATTCCATGAGCTACGAGCTCGAAACGGCGAAGTTCTTTCCCGATATAAAGGTTACGGGACAGGCGTGCCCACTGTGGGCGGCTATTGTTGAAGCTGGAGAGGCAAACACGGAGGGGGCGGACTATTTCGTAAAAAAACGCATTATGCAGATCTTGGAGAAAGACCCACTCATAGACACCCTCATACTTGGTTGCACGCATTACCCACTCCTGATGAATTCCATCCAACGTGCCGTTCCACAAGGCATACGTATCGTTCCGCAAGGCGACATCGTTGTCCGTAGTTTAGAAAACTATTTTTCCCGCCATAGCGATATGGATGCACGATGTTCTAAACGAGGCACCGTAACATTCCTCACGACAGAAAACCCTGACCGTTTCAAACAATGTGCGCAGATATTTCTCAAGGATGATTTATTCGTGAGCCGTGTAGAGTTATAGGCTATTGTCTTTCAAAACAGCATACAGATTTCTTTTTTCGTTATGAAACAATTGCTCATCATCAACGACCTCTGCGGCTTCAGTACCGTGGCGACTACAGCCATGATGCCAATCCTCTCTTATATGGGTGTTCCTACCAAGAACCTCCCGACGGCATTGGTGTCGAATAACCTGGAGTATGGAAAGTTCGCCATACTTGAGACAACGGAGTATATCCGGCAGACCTTTGAAGTATGGAAAAACCTTGGCTTTAGGAATGATGCTATCGCCACGGGTTTCATGGCTTCTGAACGACAGGCGGAAATCATAGCGGATTATTGTCGACAGCAAGCAACTGAAGGGGTGCAGGTCTTCGTCGATCCTATCATGGGCGACGAGGGAAAACTTTACAACGGCATAACCCAAACCACTGTAAACTCCATGCGTCGAATGGTTTCTGTTGCTACACTCTGTTTCCCAAACTATACTGAGGCATGTTATATTACGAAGACACCATATAACCCTAACGGAGTAACACGTCAGGAGGCATACGACCTCATGGACAAACTTCGGGATATTGGAGCACGCTCTGTCCTCATCACCAGCATACCTGTCGACGGGAAGCCCGCCGTAGCAGGTTATAATGCTTGCACTTCACATTTTGGTGCTGCCGACAGTGACGAACGTTTCATACTCTCCTATGACGAGATTCCCGTGCGTATTCCCGGTACAGGCGATATTTTCTCTGCCATCGTCATTGGTCATCTCCTAAAGGGTGAGGACATGGAGCCCAGTACGCTCCGTGCCATGGATAATGTCCGTACCCTCATCGACCTCAACAAAGACAATCAAGACAAGTTCCGTGGCATACCGATAGAGCGTTTCTTACATGTCCTGGACTGATGCCTTTATGAGGTAACAAAGCCGTTCTGTTCTATAAATGGAATTTCCTGAAGTACGATGATGGACTTGTTCAGAACCGAACCATCAGTCTTGTTGACTGTGAAGGGCTCCTGTTGAGCCACTACTTTGAAGAGCTTTTTCATTTTCTTTATTCTGTGATATTAAGAGTTGTAGTATTGCCTCGTGAGGCTGATTTTCGAATACGTTCGTAGAGGAGGTCGAAGGTGGTCTTGGGATGCAGCAGCAGTCCGCGTGCTCCCTGTTGCCCTACGAGTATGCTACCGTCGTGTCGGTTGTGTATGCCGTTGCCCATGGTTATCATAGGGCAGAAAAGAGCCTCTCCCTTTGCTCCTCCTTTATGTGGAGAGCTGTTGTTGTTTACGTGTTCTGGTTTGACACAATGTTTGCATGGGGGAGCAGGATTATCTGGGTCTGTAATCACGAGCGGCATTTTCCGGCTGCGGAAGTGGCATTTCTGAACCTGAATTTGGTATTTCCCCAAGGGTAGTGGTGTGAGACCGTTCTCGAGCGTATCGCAGATGTACTGCATGTGCTTGCCATGGTCAGAGAAAGCATCAATGAAGAGCTGTCCTTCGATGATTTCGCCATACTGGCGAATGCGCTTGATTTCGATATACATAGTTGTTTTGCGATAATGATAGCGATTGCGATAACGATAGCTGTTGTGTTAGCGTTGACAAACAACTTTCGCTGTCTTTAGCTTTTTCAAATAGCTATCGTTATCTCTATTGTTAACAAAGGTTTGACTTGTGGCGACTGAGGTACTTCTCGGTCTTGACATACTCGCGTGTTGTAGTGTCCTGCTCGATGTATCCCCGTGATGTCCATGTGTATGCGAGCTGCATGAAGTCTCCCACCTTGCCCTGTGCCCGGTGTACGGCCTGCAGATCCTGTCGTGAAAAGCGGTCGGGCAGGAGGTCGAGCATGTTCTGTGGTCCCATGACTGTGGGCAGCTGCTGCTCGTTGAGGAGTTCCCGCATCTGCTGTCCGAAGAAGTGTAGCTTCAGCCACATGTCGTACTGCATGGACCATCGGCAGAAGTCGGCTATCGACTTGTCCCACTGATAGCCGTGGGCAATGTATAGGAGCTTTGCCTTGTCGTGTGCCATGCGGCAGCTGCGGTAAGAGAGTGTCTCGAAGACATCGTCGTTGGAGAGTTCGCTGAGGTCGGCATTCTCGTCGCAGAGCCTCTCAGCCATACGGTCTGCCTGCCGGCACTCGATGAGTCCTGTGGCGGCATTGAGGTTGTTGATGTAAGGCGCGAGCTTCTGTCGGAACTTCTCGTCGTAATTGCCAAACCGCGGTATGCCCCTGCTGCCTGCCGGACGTATGATGGTCGAGAGTGTGAGCCGCGAGAGGGTGCCGTTGGTGAGTCCGCGGGCAAAGTACTTCTGTCCTGTGGGGACGGTGGTGGAGGCATTGAAGTTGAACCGCAGGGGTGGCGTGCCAGTGACCGACTCTGTCCCTACACGCTCCTGTCCGTAGAGGGCCTGGTTGTGTGCCAGTCGGATAATTTCGCTTGCCGATGCTCCACCGGTGGCCTTGATCTGGTCGAGGAGCTCAATCTCGTCGAGCCGCACATAGAGAAACTTGTTGCCTGCTGCCTCGGCATCTATCAGTCGCTGCACGAGTGCGGCATTCGTCATGTTCGACATCAGATACTGTACGCAGAGCCCTTCAGGACGTGCCGGCTTCTTCTCCGAAGCCTTTGCCGACTTGCATTGCTGCTTCCACTGCTTCTCAAGCTCCCGCGAGTAGTCGTCGCGCTGGCGTATGTCCTCCATGATGAGGTCGATAGGCATGTTTACCGAACCCTTGCCTATGCTCTGCTTTGCCATCAGGACCGAGAAGAACCCGCCCAGGTCTGCCTCCGAGTTGTCGATATAACGTGTGCGCACCCCGTGGAGGTGAGCTCCCAGTGGCGGGAATACCGCCTGTGCCACTGCAGGGCGGTACATGGGATCTACCTTGCTGACGAGCAGCTGTATGAGCTTGGGCAGCCGACTGGGTAGTTCTGGAGGAAGTGGGCTGCAGTAGATGTTGGGTGATTGGTCAGGAGTTTGGGTGTCATTATCCATTGTTGAGTATGAACCTTTGCCCATTATCCATGGCCCATTAACCATACATTGTGTGCGGGCAACGGATATGGCACGCTGAACGAGCTGTGGCATATAGCGACTCTGTGCACGGTTGCATGCCGACTGTATTGTGCGCACGACGCGAGCCTTGTCCTCGCCGTAGGTGGGCAGCACGCGGCAGATCCACTGCGGGTCGTCGTTGCAGACGTAACGGAGGTGGCACGCCATGGAGAAGAGGAAATTGTTGCGCGAGCCATGTACAGGGACACCTCCGAGCTGGTCGGCAAGGGCATCGACGAGTGTGGCGTAAGGTATGCCGTCGTAGGTTTCCTCGTAGGATGTGGGGGACATGATTGGGTCCGAAACCTGAAACCCGGAACCCTCCGAAACCTGAACCCTGGAACCCTCTGAAACCTGAAACCCACCTGCTTCGGCTTCGAAGAATTGGGGACTCTGGTATCGCACGTGGTCTTCGGGCACCATATATATGCAGCCTGCAACGTTCTTGACTGCCGGGTCGACGGGGAGACTGATGAGGTCAGAGAACTCGCCCTGTGCCTCGTTGAGCGTGAGTCCTGCTGGCGGTATGACCAGCACGTGGGTGCCTCGACGTACGGATTCCTCGACCATGAAGATGGTGAAGTCGCCTATTCGCATGGTTTCGGGATCGGTTTCATCGGGCTGCATTAGGGCAAGGATCCGGTCGGTATGTCCCTTCTCGTCGATGTCGAACATCTGTCTGTTGAGCGGACAGATGACATCCTTCTCGCAACGATGGTTGTCGCGGAACTCGCCACAGCGTGGGGTCCACACGGGCAGCTGGTCCTTGAGACGTTTCTGGCTGTCGGGGTCTGCGGTTTGCTCGATACGCTGGCAGAGTATGGCAAGCTGTGGGTTCTGACGTGCTTCTGTCCACGTCTGACGGGTGGCGGGGATGCAAGGAGCTCCATGTCCCTTGCCGATGGTAGTGAAATTGCTCATGATGTGAAGTGTAAGACTGTAAGAGTGTAAGAAAGGGGGGGATTAGATGCCATTGTCGATGATGGCAAAAGCGTTCAGCAATTCGGAATAGACCTTGAAGGCCAGCGACTGGCTGTCGGAGATTGAAGAGGCGTCGATGGTCTTCATGTGAATCTGATAGCGTCCGTTCTGCATGTGAACGAGCGAACAGTAATTGCCGTCGAAGAGTTTGGGGTTTCGTCGTCCGTGACGGTTGTGGCGTACAGCCTCTTCGAAGAGGTAATGGTCGTCAGAGTCGCGTGTGAGGACTCCGTTGTAGGGTAGTCCCTTGGTGAGTAGTGCGTCCTGCTGCAGGACGGTCTTGAGGTCAACGCAGAGGTTGGTGTTCTTAACCATAATGAATGTTGTTTTTATATGATTGACAGAGGCGACATGCTTTCTGTCAGACCAATACCTCTTGTGATCGAGGCTTGTTCTATAATACGCCATAAACCCTGCGATTTTTAGGGAGTTTGTTCGGGAAATATTTACGGAAAGAGTGTTTTTTCGTTGAAAACAGGTTGGATATTATGGCCTGAGAATAAAAAAGAAAGCGTTATTCCATTGAAAATCAACGGAATAACGCTTGTTGTCTAAAAAATGTCGGAATAAGGTCAAAAAAATATGGACAGTCCCTAAAATTTTCCCGAAACGGTCCATGTTCTGATTATATGGATTGTAGGTATCAGCCCCCTCGTTTGTTGTGAAACTTCAAGTCTTGGTGGTCGTATGAGTCATAGCCATCGTCGTAAAAGTCCGTTCCGGCCTTCTCTGCCTCGAAATGCCTGTCATCACTCATGGCTTGTGTCAGGTCGAACTTTAGAAGCTTGATGAATTCCTCAACCTCGTCAAGGGCTTTCTTGTTGGGCGCATCACCTTTGTCAAGCCCTTCGAGCAGAACACCATCGTAGTCGGCAACGTGATGCATGAGTATGTTGGGTATTGTGTGCGGTTCTACCTTGGCAATGATCCCCACCTGCTCCAGACGTTGGAACAGAAATACGAGTGTTCCCTTGCCGTATTTGCTCCTGTGGTCCTTGGTTTCATCGTCACTGGCCCAATGTATGACACATTTGTTGCGCCTGCCGGAAAAGAGGTCGATGAACGCCTTCTCGTCGGTTTTAGACGAGAGCCAGTTCTCGGATATGAGCTTTGATCTCAGTAACTGTAGATGTACAGTTGATGTCCCTCGCGATCGGAATGTCATGTATGGCTCTGGCTCAGACGGGACGGCAGGCTTTTTGCTCTTGCCACGCTTTTTCTGTGGCTTTGTTGAGTTTTGCGTTTCGGTGTGTGGTTCAGGTGCTTGTATGGCAGGAGCATTGTAAAGCTTGTGCAGCAAGACAAGTACAGAGAGGATTTCACACGTTTCGGCACGACTCATTCTCTTGTAGGCTATGGTGTGGCCGAGATCTTGCCAGTCAAGGTGTTTCGTAAAGACCACGTTGAGGTTTTCCTTGATCCACTCGCGCATTTCTTTCAACAGAGTTGCTGTTTCATCCAGGTATTGTCTGTTCAGTTTCTCTGCCTGCTCGTCAGCTTTAGGACTGTTGACGAGAAGTGTGAACTGCCGCACGATGATTTTGCCATGCCCTTCACTGCGTTGATAGTCACCAATGAGGTCTTGGCATCGGTCACTGAGTCTATACCATTCTTTTGGACTGCTACATGCTGTTTCCTCATCTTCGGCGAAATGTTTCCTGACGTATGCATGAACCTGATTTATCTTCTTTCCTATTTTTCTTTGCCAATGCGCATCATTTCGACAAAGGGATGAGTTGAAGCTGTCAAGCAGCATCAGAGCCATACGGTATAGGTCGGGGAGCGTCTCGTCGTTTATTTCAGTTTTCATGAAACGCATAGGGTATACATCCATCCTCACTTCAGCGAGTTGACTCCCAAACATGAATTCGTGAGGCAGCGGACAGTCGGTCAAGACCCGTTCGGTGTTGGGATTAAATTCCGGAATGTCCTCCTCTGAGACATTCACTTCCACCTGATATGTAACGTGACCATCATAATGTGAGAGTGTAGCTTCACACTGTCCATACTTGTCGAGGTGGGGAGTTATATCGTCCAGCTCCCCTGCAGACACATATCCATAGTGAT
The DNA here is from genome assembly GCA_945829425.1 of uncultured bacterium. GTDB lineage: Bacteria > Bacteroidota > Bacteroidia > Bacteroidales > Bacteroidaceae > Prevotella. Next base: position 34,679 of record CALZUQ010000018.1, read on the forward strand.
TGCCATCGGCCTCAAGAATAGAAGCCACGGCCTTTGGATCGTAAGGATTGTCAGGTCGCTTTATGAGGATAAATCGAGAGCCCACAGGGAGAGATGACAGAAAAGCCACGGCAGCATCTGTCTTTTCATCAAGTGTCTCTCCAGGCATGTTATGTCGGGTTCCGGCAATAGTCAGTTCCAGTTTTTTGATATTTTTTTTCATTGTGATTTTTTTTAGTAGCTATTCTCCGTTGTCGGAGAATAAGGGGGGATTAATTCTTGATAGTGTCTCGCCATGTCATGGGACCGAGAGAATGGGCACAAATGCTGGCGGCCATTGCGTTGAGGTCGTGGAACTGTGCATATTTGCTCTCGCTGCCGATCATCTCTCCTCGTGCTGTCCGGTACTCATGATGTTCTATCTGCCATGGTCCGAGAACCAGAAGCTGAGCCCGGGCACAGAGGGCGATATCCTTGTCCTGCGGATGAGCCTTGGCAGGAAGGGGCTTGCGCAGAATCTTGATGCCGCGGCCACCCTGCGCTATGGCTCGTAGAAGATTTAATCACCATAAACAGGTGAATGCCGCTTTTTTATCTGCAAAAGTATATTTTTTTGTTGATATTTGCAAATAATGCGAGACAATATTTAAAAACGGGTATATTTTAAGGTGATATCAGCCGTATCTTACAGTTCTTACAGTTGACGGAGACGGATAGTATGTGTAGTGATGGTGTCATTAAAGGTTTAATATATATATTTACAAATATATATATTAAAATTCTATGTATGCATTTGCGGGTATAAAATTCCCCTCTGTAAAACTGTAAGGTCTGTAAGATTTCCGTTGGGGTGTCCGGTTTCTGGGGTTCATGGGGCTGGCTGAGGTAAGTAGTATCACAACATCCGGGACAATGGCGTTTGACACTCTGGACAACTATTGTTTTCCAGCGAAAAAAGCAGTAACTTTGCATCGTGCTTCAAAAGAGAACCTGACTCGCCCGCAATGGGCTTTTCAACGGCTGTTTCGATGAGGAGCGATGAGGACTCATTGAGGAGGCATTGAGGAGTGATATGGAGGCTCTCCAAAAAACACATCTACGAAAAGCATATTACAAATTTCTTTAACCGTCCTCAACGGGATATAAATGGTAGGGAGACTTTACATCTCCTGCGCTTTGAGGAAAACGACTATGGCACGTATTACGCCAATTGATGTCATCAAGGGCATCTCCGGAAAGTATGGCAACGGTAGCAGCGACTACTTCGCCACGAACACCAGTTCGAACCGCATTCACCTTGCGAAGTATCTGAACAAGCCGACGGGTCCTGCCACCGAGATGCAGCTGGCACAGATGGAGGCTTTCGGCACGAAGCAGAAGATGGCGGCAGCATGGCTCCGCGCCAACCGCCCGTCGGAAGAGAACGGACCTAAGGGCACCGAGGCTTATCAGGAGGCTCAGTCTCTCAAGAAGCTCGCCCGTCTTAGCAACGTACGCCAGATAGTGCTGAAGTACATGGACGAGGAGGGCAACGTCACTCTCCCGGCATCGGGCACCACCTCCGGCGGATATGTCCCGCCATCTGACAGCGGCTCGGGAGGCAGTGGCAACCAGGGTGGCTCTGACAGCGGCTCCGGCACCGAAGGCATAGGGGGAGAGCTGCCTAATGAAGAGTAGGGGATAATGTGTAATATTTAATCCTCGCTACCTCTATCCTTGAATAGGAAGTACTGGCCTCCAGCCAGACGTGAGAGTCGGCAGTAATCCGTGGGGAAATACGTCAGCATTTGCCCACGGTTACTCAAGGTATAGGCATCCAGCCTAAGCCTTAGCTAACACACCCTTGCCACAGCTCTGGCTGGAAGCCATTATCTGAGCAACATGCTTGCGATGCTGTTCTGGCTTGAAGCCGGTATCTGAGTAACCGGGGACGCAGTCTCCAGAGTGTGAGGTCTCCCCAGTCTCTCTGGATAGAAGGCTGTACCAGGGCCAGCAATGGCGATAGCGTTAGCTGCAGTTTGTCGCGCTATTTTTTTACGATTTGTTTGGTAGAATCGGGAAAAAGATATAATTTTGCAGAACAAAAATGCACGACGATGCAAAAAAGTTCTATAAAATGGCTACTATGGAGATAAAGTTCGACCATGACAAAGGAAGAGATACGTGAAAGGCTTTGGGTCTTGCAAGACAAGAAGTACAGGGACTTCAACGCCATGCTGATACCCGGAGTGGAGAAAGAACGGGTGATAGGAGTCAGGACACCACAGTTGCGGGCCATGGCGAAAGAGATTGTCAGAGAGGAGCGATTGGAAGACTATCTCGACGATTTGGACCATTACTTCTATGAAGAGCGAAACCTTTACGGATATGTGTTGTCGGAGATAAAGGACTATGATGAATGTGTGAGACGCATTGACGCTTTCCTGCCCTATGTGGACAATTGGGGGACATGCGACCTGCTGTCGCCGAAGGTGTTCAGAAGAAAAGGCGTTAAAGAACGGCTCCTCAAGGATATCTCACGCTGGATGGCTTCCGGAAAGCCGTTTATCGTACGCTTCGGAATAGAGACGCTGATGCGTTATTTCCTTGACGAGGCTTTTGACCCCCGTTATCTCGAATGGGTGGCTGCCGAACGTTCAGAACATTACTATGTCCGCATGATGGTGGCATGGTTCTTTGCGACAGCCCTTGCCAAACAATGGGATGCTGCTTTGCCTTACATGCAATGTCAAGCCCTTGCGCCATGGACTCACAACAAGACGATACAGAAAGCCCTGGAGAGCTTCCGTATCACCGACGACCATAAGGCTCTCCTGCGCACGATGAAGGTAAGGTGAGGAGATGCAGGGGAACATGGTATATGAATATTTGAACCTTGTAGGGCGGAAAATGTTCTGGTGTCGGTTTTTTGATACATTTCTATTGTTATTTGCTACATTTTCCAATGACCGATTTTTGGAAATATAGTACCTTTGCACAAAAATCATGTTGCGTTTAGCTTCGTTGTAGTACGTGTCTCACGGTGTTGGAAATCGTGAGGGCGGGCTTTCACATAAATCATGATGATGAGGAATAAACGTGATGAAATAACATAGAAAAAGAACGATGAAAAAATCCATGTTGACACTATCTGCCCTGGCTGTCGCCATGACGGTAATGGCAGAAACAAGAGAGATTACGAGTCCTGACGGAGGACTGAAAGTGACGGTAAGTGACGAAGGCGGCAAGGCTGCCTACAGCGTGCTGCTCGACGGCAAGGTTTGTCTTGAAACATCACCGTTAGGCCTTGTCCTAAACTTCGCTGACTATTCGCAGGGATTGAAGATGGGTCATGGCGAGGGACAGAAAACCATCGACGTTGAATACTCGCTGCCGAACATAAAAAGCAACCACGTCAGCCATAAGGCAAGCAAAATGACCGTTCCTTTCCTTAAGGACGGAAAACCCGCCTTCGACCTCATCCTGCATGTTTCAGACAACGACGTGGCACTGCGTTACCATGTCCACCCCGTCGGTGAGACCATCGTGGCTGTCGTGAAAGAAGAGAAGACAGGCTTTATGCTGCCAAACGGAACGACGACGTTCCTCTGCCCACAGAGTGCACCGATGCAAGGCTTTGCCCGCACATCGCCAAGCTACGAAACCAACTATACTCTTGACGACGAGACGGGAAAGAACGGTTGGGGCAACGGATATTCCTTTCCATGTCTGTTCAAGGAAGGGACAAACGGCTGGATTCTGATTTCGGAGACGGGCGTTGACGGCAGCTATTGTGCAGGACGCCTGCTCAACGCTGGAGGAAACCTCTACACCATAGGTCAACCTCAACCGGGCGAGATGAATGGCGTCGGCAGCACTTCACCTTCCATTCCACTGCCGTACTCCACACCTTGGCGCACGTTGACGGTAGGCTCGTCGCTCGCCCCTGTTGTCGAGACGACCATACCTTTTGACGTAGTGGAGCGGAAATATGAGGCGTCACGGAAATTCGAATACGGCCGAGGCACCTGGAGCTGGATAATAAAGATGGATCCGAGCTGCAACTTCGAAGAGCAGAAGCGATATATCGACTTTGCGGCAGACATGGGCTATGAGACGGTGCTGGTGGATGCACTCTGGGACACGCAGATAGGACGCGACAAGATTGAGGAGCTGGCTCGCTACGGCAAGACGAAGGATGTCGCACTATACCTCTGGTACAACAGCAACGGCTCATGGAATGACGCTCCGCAAGGTCCGCGGAACCTTATGGACAGGTCACACGCACGCCGGCAGGAGATGGCATGGATGAAGAGCATCGGCATACGAGGCATAAAGGTTGACTTCTTCGGTGGCGACAAGCAGCCTATGATGCAGCTTTACGAGGACATCCTCTCAGACGCCAACGACTACGGCCTGCTCGTCATCTTCCACGGATGTACGTTGCCGAGAGGCTGGGAACGCATGTTTCCCGCCTATGCTGCCAGTGAAGCCGTCTTGGCAAGTGAGAACCTGCATTTCTCGCAGGGCATGTGTGACGCTGAGGCACAGAACGCCTGCATACATCCGTTCATACGCAACACTGTAGGGTCTATGGACTTCGGCGGTTCTACTCTCAACAAGTTCTATAACTCTGACAACAATGGAGGCTCACAACGTAGGACGTCAGATGTCTTCGCCCTCGCCACGGCAGTGATGTTCCAAAGCCCTGTCCAGCACTTCGCCTTGGCTCCAAACAACCTCTACGATGCTCCGGCATGGGCCATAGACTTCATGAAACAAGTGCCGACGACATGGGACGAGGTGAAGTTTATTGACGGCTATCCCGGAAAATACTGCATCATGGCACGCCGAACAGGCAACGACTGGTACATAGTAGGCATAAACGCCATGAAGGAGACCTTGAAGACAACCCTCTCGCTGCCAATGTTTGAGGCCGGGGCGCAAATAAAGGTCTATGCCGACAACGAAAAGCTTGAAGGCAGGGTTGGCACGGTGAAGGTGAACAAGAAGAAAGAGCTTAAAATATCTATCCCCTGCAACGGCGGATTAGTGATATATTAAGGTAGGGGCAACGAGCACAAAGCCCGGGGTAGAGCGAAGCGACACCCTGGGTTTTTATGTTATGGCGGTATATGGCTTGAAGCGGCAAAAGCGTCCCTCCCCCGAGGCGAGAAATAAGTTTAAATCAAGTAATGAGGTGTAAAGAGTTAAAATGACTTAACGGCGATAAGTTGAAATCTGACTTTTGGAAGAATATTAGTAACTTTGCAACGAATTTTCAAGTTAATTCCGTACAAAAGCAGTTAATTTTTATACATACATTATTTATTTTATGAACAAAATGAAAATGGCTTGTCTTGCGCTCGTAGCGTCAGCAAGCATGTTGCCTGCTATGGCAGGAGGACTCCTTACAAATACTAACCAAAGTGTAGCATTCTTGCGAAACCCAGCCCGTGAGGGTGCCATAGGTATTGATGGAGTTTACAGCAATCCAGCAGGTGTAGCAATGCTCAAAGATGGCTTCCATCTTGACCTCAACTGGCAGGCAGCATGGCAGACACGTACTATCAATACTACATGTCCTCTCTTCTCACTTGGTGTACAGAACAACGGACAGAGTACAAAGAAGTTCAAAGGCGAGGCAGAAGTTCCTTTTCTTCCTTCTATCCTTGCTGCATACAATTCAAACCGCTGGTCTTTCCAGTTTGGCTTTGCCGTAAACGGTGGCGGTGGAAAGTGCGAATTTGAAAACGGTCTCGGCTCGTTTGAGAGTGCTGTAGGTATGATAGCCAGCAAACTGGCACCATTTGGTGCACAGGGGTATGACGCCAATAGCTATATGCAGGGAAAGCAGTACTACTTCGGCTTCACCCTTGGTGCTGCTTATCGTCTCATTGACCAGCCAAAGCAAAAACTCTCTGTCTATGGCGGTATGCGTGTGCTATACGGTTCGGCATCATACAAGGCAAAGATTTCAGATATTATGGTGAAGACAGAAAACGGCATGGTGCCTTTCGGCACTTTCCTTGACGCTACAGACAAATATATCTCCAGCAGTCTTGCCACTATAAACGATAACCTTCCAAAGGTTAATGAGGGCTTGGCACAGCTGGAGCCTGTAAAAGACGTTCCAGGATATAAGGAGCAGTACGACCAGCTCTCAGCTCAGAAGACTCAGCTTGAGGGTGCAAAGGTACAGCTTGAGGGTGCTCAGCCACAGATAAACGCCCTTGAGGTATATCGTGAGGGTGTCAATCTTCAATCAGACCAGAGCGATTTCGGATTCGCTCCTATCATTGGCGTAGACTATAAGATAGGCAATTTCAACTTCGCAGCAAAATACGACTTCCGTGTCAAGATGGCTATGGAGAATAAGTCTACAGTAAAAGAGGCACACCAAATCCCTGCTGTGAATAAATTCCGCGATGGCACCTCCGTACGTGAGGATGCTCCGGCACTCCTTGCCCTCGGTGCTCAGTGGTCTGTAATCCCTTCACTTCGTGTAAACGCAGGATACCACCATTTCTACGATAAGCAGTCAAAGAAATATCAGAATGAGCAGGAACTGCTTGAGGGTGGTACAAACGAGTACCTCGGCGGTGTAGAATATGATATCATAGACAAGCTTACCATTAGTGGCGGTTTCCAAATAACACGTTACGGTCTTTCTGATGAGTTCATGAACGATATGTCTTTCGTTACAGACTCATGGTCTTACGGCTTCGGTCTGAAGTATCAGGTTTCTGACCGTGTTGCTATCAATGCTGCTTACTTCAAGACTTGCTACGACCATTACAAAACAGAGACTCCAGAGATTTCAAACGATTTTACACGTACTAACCGTGTTGCAGGTATTGGCGTAGAACTTTCTTTCTAAAAAATCTGTCGTTTTGGTAGATTACAACAAGGGCTCAATTTATCCAATCATATCATGGCGGTATACTGTAGAGATACAGTATGCCGTTTTCGGCATTCTCTATAAAGCGTGCCCTGTACAGTATTGACGGTTTTCTATACCTTATATTAGAGCCTTAGCATAGTATTAATTTTAGTTAATAATAGCAGCCTCTGTGCAAGGAATAATGTTCCAATGCGTTTATTCATGTGGATGTGAGTTAGAATAATGTTTAATAAAAAAATAATAAAATATACGCACCTTGTTGCATAAACCAAGGTATTATTCTTAACATTTGCAGAATGTGCGGAACTGAAACAACTACTATTGTAAATTATTTTATAAACTCATAAAAAAAGACCAAACTATTAGCGATGAAAAAAAATCTTTTCAATCTTTTCGTACTCCTTTGTCTCTCGCTGACAATGGCATCGTGCATCAGCGACGATGACAACAACACTCAGTATCTCCGTTCTCACTTTGTCATTGAGGGCGTTTACCCAAACTACACGCTCTATTCGCGTGAAGACATTACCGTCTATCTCGACCCTACGAGCGTTGCTTCCATGACCAATAAGAAGGGCTTCGGCGACAACAAGCGTGGATATTTTGACATCTCTTTCAAGTCGGACGACGTCTCGTACGTACCTGTTCCAGGAACAGAGCGTCAGACGGCAGTGATAAAGAACGCTCAGCTCATTGCAGGCAGTTACGTCAATGTCTCCTCGGTATGGACTTATGACCAAGCGGAGAAGGACAACATAACCGTAGAAGACAGCGTGTTCAACGTACAGAAAATTTCTGACTTCTGGATGCAGCGTGGATATCTCAATATAGCCATTGACGCAAACTATTCCGTTGACGCTACAAATACCGGCATCTTCCCTACCACAAACGTGGCATATAAGAGAGAGTCTGTACGTGACAACGAGATCACTCTCACGGTGCTCTATAACCGCCATTCAAGGAAAGACGCCACGACATCGCCTTCTGTAGGACGCTTCATTACGGCATATTACTTCCCTGAAATCGCTTACATCGTGCCGGGAAATGACTCCATACGCGTGAAGATCGAGGCTATGGGTACGACACCGGTAGAGATGAAGATAGGCAGATAGATGAATCTGCGTTAGGAAAAGGTCGCCTTGAGGGTGGCTGCTGACAATCAATGACACGACAGAAGGTGAACTGGCATGAAGCCGGCTCACCTTCTGTCTTTTTTCCCTCTCCGAAACTTTTCAGTTTCTCTGAGTTCTGTATGAATTTTCTAAGGTCTGCTTTTTCTTAGGCCTGTATTTTTCTATGGCCTGTATTTTTCTTAGGCCATTTTTTTTCTAAGGCTTTTCTCCTTTTCCGAAAGTTGACGTGCTCTTTTGAAAGTTCAACGTTGTCTCTGCCAAGCCTCGTATGCTGAAGCCACGTCGTCGAAAGAGACATTGAGAAGCTGCATGTCGTAAAATATTTTCTGAAGCCTGCCGTGCAACAGTTCCTCACGTCTCTGCTTCATAATCCTCTCGGCAGCACCTGCAGTGACGTAATACCCCATGCCACGTCGCTGGTATATTATGCCGTCGCGAGAGAGTTGTTCGTATGCCTTCACTGCAGTATTTGTGTTCACCTGCAACAAGGTGGCGTATTCCCTGACGCTTGGTATGCGGTTGTCGTCAGTATAACTCCCGGAAAGGATCTCGTCGCAGAGCCTGTCGCAAATCTGAAGGTATATAGGTCTGTCTTGTGAGAATATGTCCATATTGATAAATCATGTTAGGAAGTGTGGCTGATACCCACCTTAATTGAAGAACTTGTTGTTGATAAGCTGCATGCGACAGAAAAGGCGGTATGAGAGCCAATAGTCCAGTACTGTCACGACCACGACAAAGACCTTTGCGCATATCTCAAGGGCTACATGGCTGCCGCCTAAAGGATCTACATAGAGAATATAGCCCAAGGAGTCGAAAACGTGAAGCGCGAGATAGATTAGGGAACCTGTTATCGCAGACAACACAAAGGGGAAGGCTATCCAAAGCAATACGGTAGCGAACATCGCATGCTTACGGAAGAAACATCCTCCGAGGACAAACGTCGACTGCACAAAGAGCAGCAGAATGATAGGGTAGAAGCTGTCGGAAAGCATGAGGAAGCTGAAGGCTGCATCCATGACGTACATCGTCAGAGACATGGCGCTTTGGCAGAACACGAGGCATACAAGAGCCTGGATGGCGTCTGCCACGAGGAGTGCCGCAAGGAGCATGACAAAACGCAACACTGTCTGGTAGAGCACGTTGATGACAAACTTCTCGGCATTGGTGGCGGGAAGCATGGCGTATGTCACGAACTCCGACTTCGTCTTCATGTTAAAACATACCTGTGAGGCTTTCTTTGCAAGGACATAGCACGATACGATTATTATGCCCACCGAAGCGGTATGAAAACCGTTAGGGAACACGGCAGGGAAGCATATTGTTGGAAGCGACATGACGGTATAGGCTATTGCCATGGCTATGGTGTCGCGAAGCAGTTGCGAGCGTGTGCCGATGATATTCCACATCATCACCTTGTATATACTATTTCTGTTCATGATGTTTCTATGTTTTGTCGTTCTTGGGATGCGATGTTACGGCTTATTGTTCTTTTGGCATTTCGCCTTCGTATTTTACTCCGGTCTTCAGGCCTTGTATCCGTATGTCTCCCGAGCCGGATATTTTCTGCTGAAGGTCAAAGAGTGTTCCTTTCAGTTCTACGTCTCCCGACCCGGCAATGGAGATGCGTGCAATGTTACAGTTCCGGAAGTCAATGGATACGTCTCCCGATCCTGCAATCTCTACGTCAGTACTGTATGTGTCGAAAAGAGTGGCGTCTATCTCTCCTGATCCGGCTATGCCCATCTCTGCTTTGCCTACATGAGCCTCGCCGATCTTCATGTCTCCCGATCCGGCTATCGACCCTGAAAAGTGTTCTGCCTCTATGCAACTCATCTTCACTTCTCCCGAACCTGCTACGTAGACATTGAACTTTTCTGTGCGCATCGTGTCTTTACACGTGAACTCACCGGAGCCTTCTAAAGAGATTGCCGAGAGTGCCGGTCCGGAGATGACCGCCTTGATGTCTGGAGTGTAGGAGTTAAGCACGAACACCTTGCCGTGGTCTTCGTCTTTGTATGAGAGGATAAGGACACCGTCCTCGTCTGTCTCTACCCGTATGTCTTTCATGACATTCTCGCCTGCCGTTATCATTACCGAAGGGGTTGAGGAGAGTGAGTAAACCACATCTATGTCGTTGCGCACCCTGATGCTTTGGAAGTCCTCTACATTGAACGCCTTCTCTACGGTGTTTCCGTCGTTTTTCTTCTCTACATGTATGGCGCAAGAAGAGAGCAGGAAAACTATTATTGCTACTATAGCTGAGAGTATTATGTTGTCTGATTTTGCTTTCATGATGTCTATGTTTTTTTGTTGAACGTGGTTGTTGATTCTCTTTGTGGTCGTAAAGCTTTTCTGAGGTTGTTAAGCCATTCCGTGTCTATTAAGTCTCTTTGTGGTTGTTAAGCCTTTCTGTGGCTATTCGCGTATTGACGTCACGGAGTTGAAAAGCAGTTCGAGGTTGATCTGTGTCTCTCCCCGTTCACCGCGAGGTGCCATTACGGCATTGCCTTGCAGTGATGGCTCGGCATATATCACGTCACCCATATCCTGTGGCGAGCGGTATTCGAAGACATATTGTCGGCTGATGTCCTCCGTGGACATGTCGAAGAGCACGCCTTTCTGCGAAAGTATCACGACATGGTCGAGGAGCTGCTCGATGTCATGGACCTGATGTGTTGAGATTACTATTATGCGGTCTTCGTTCATGCATCGGCTTATAGTCCTTCGGAACTGAGCCTTCGAAGGTATGTCGAGGCCGTTTGTCGGCTCGTCCATGAGTAGAATCTTCGTCTGTGTGGCAAGGGCGAAACTCATTAATACCTTTTTCTTCTGACCCATGGAGAGTTCACCGAGTTTCAGCTCTTGAGGCAGTTCGAACTCTCGAAGGCAGTCGTTGAGCATTGACTGAGAGAAGTCGGGGTAGAAAGGGGCATTCATTTTCACGTAGTTTGCCAGTGTTACGTTAGGCAGCGAGAAATCCTCCGTGACGAGGAATATCTTCTGAAGCAGTGCCGGGCTCCTCTTCCAACTTTCCTCTCCGTCAACCATAACCTTGCCGTTGTTGGGTTTTAGAAGTCCTGCTATGATGTTCAGCAGTGTTGACTTTCCTACTCCGTTCTTCCCCAGCAAACCGTATATCTTGTTTTCCGTAAGGTTGATGCTGAGATGGTTAAGCACTTCCTTTGACGACCCCTTGTAGCGGAAATCTACATTTTCGATGTTGACATTCATAATGTGTGTAGGATTAAACAGTGTACTATTGTTGTATTACACCGCAAAGGTATGCTTTTTCTTTCTCCTCTGCAAGAGATTTTCTGTTTTTTTCTCTTGAGAAAGCTTATTTCCGCTCTTATTGTAAAAATATTTTACACGAAGGCGCATAAAGCAGTGTAATGCTTGCACAATTCATTTTTTTTTACGAAATTTGCAAAGGTGATCTACAAGGCAATGGCTGGTGAGGTAATCAGAAACAACTATATATAACAGAAACAACTATATATAACTTACAACACATTATGAAGAAGAGAATTGTTTTACTCCTTTCCGTGGCTACCCTGTCGTTGTGTACAGCTTGCAAGGACAAGGAAGAGAAGGCTGTTGAGGAGTTGATGAGTGAGATACGTGAAGATTATGCCCGTGGCTACGACGAGGAGTGTCTGAGAACCATAGACACTCTGCGGTCACGTCACCCTAAGGCTGTCGACGCACGCAGAGAGGCACTGAAGATTTACCAGGACGCTTCGTTGAGGTTAGCTCAGAAACGGCTTGCCGTCGTTGACTCTGCCCTGACTGTGGAGCAGGGGCGACTACATGTCATGGACTCCATAGTACAGGCGCATAAAGCAGAGAGCAAGGCGACGGAGGAGGAACTTACGGGACTTACCTTGCAACGCATATTATGCGACTCCCTGCAAACACAGTTTGACGTGCTATGTGCAGAGATACGCTTTATCAAGATGAAACAGAAAGAATAAAGGTTTCAGAGTTTCAGGGTTCAGGTTTCAAGTTTCAGGTTTCTGGGTTCAAGGTTTCAAGTTTCAGGTTTAAGCCAAGACCATTGTTGACGTTTAGCCAAAGTTGATCCAAAGTTGAGGTCAAGGTTAAGCTTAAGTTAAGACCAATGTTAGGCTTAAGTTAAGACCAAGGCTAAGCTTAAGTTAAGGCCAAGGCTAAGCTTAAGTTAAGGTTAAGGTCAAGGTTAAGGTCAAGGTTAAGATCAAGGTCAACGTTGTAAATGTTTCTTCAGGAACATCAGTGTTCTTTCCTGAGCTTTGCGGTAGCAGCTGTGCGGAACCTGCCATATCTCTGTTTCGAGTTTATTTTCAGCATTCTGGCTTTTCCATACACGGTGCATCTCGTTGAAAGCCTTCACCACTCCCGGAACGGGGAACAGCTTGTCTTGGTCTCCGTTTATGAACAGCATGGCGTTAGGACATGCTATGCTTGCTATGTGCGGATAGTCAAGCCAGCGTCTCATGCCAGGGAAGCAGTTGGCGAAGCCACCGTTCTCCGTGCGTGAGTATTTGAACGACATCTGCTCGTCTGTCGTCACCATCCAGCATATCGCCACTCCGGCGCGTATTCTGTCGCTCAGTGCAGCAAGCATCCATGAACGGTAAGCCCCCATGGAAAATCCCATGCACCCTATGCGCTCTGCATCTACTTCTGGCAGCGAGGCAAGGTATTCCGTAGCTGCTATGTCGTCGTATGTCATGTATGCGCTGAGGTCTATGCCGTACATCATCATGTTGCCAGCAATCATGTCGTAACGGTCGCGACGTGCCCCTTCTCTCTGACCTCGCTCGCCCCACATCGGAGCGTCGGAGGAGAAGACGACAAAGCCGTTCTTGGCGAGAAAGTCACCGACATACTGACCCTCATACAGTCCTCCTACCCATTCGTCTGCGTCTTTCAGCACCTCAAGGTCTTCTTCCGAAACCTTACCCGTAGTGTCTGTCGAAACGATAGGGCGTATCATCTTCTCCTTTCCTATATACAGATGGGCACCATGGTCGTGGAGACAGTTTACGGCGGGGAAAGGGCCCTTGCCGTCAGGTATGAGCAGAAGTGCCGGAACGGTATAGTATTCTGATAACCGTATTACTATTTTCTTAGCACGGTATCCGTCGCGTTGCTCTTCTGCAACAACCTCCACGGCATAGTCGCCGGAAGGTGGAGGAGGGGTCAGCATACAGTCGAAGACCTTCTGTCGTGCCGCCTCGCGCCATTCCTGAAAGTCCGTTATTTCGCTTTTTCCCCACGCCATAGGGAACGTCATGTCGGCTATGAGTTTGTCTGCATAGACAGGGAGGTTACGCATGAACTCATATTTCTCTCTCTTCTGCGGTTTCTTCTCCTGTGCCGTGCCTGTCATGGCTGCGGCAAGGAAAAGGATTGTAAGATATATTTTCTTCATAGTATGTCTTGATTTGTTCAGTATGCTTCTATGTGGTAGTCTCTTGATATATGTATGACAGTGTCCCCCTTCTTATCTGTATATAACTTCTGCATAATATATTGACTTCTATACATATTTAAATTTGTAACTCTTATACATAATATTAAAATTAA
>CALZUQ010000019.1 GCA_945829425.1 uncultured bacterium
TTCCCAATAAATCAACAATGAGAAAACAAAAGAAGAAAGAGCACAAGAGTCCTGCGCACCTGTACATCAAGGTGATTATGGGATATATAAACTTGTCTATCTTGTTCCGACAAAAGTCTTTTAATAGCCCCCGTCTCAATTCCTTCCTTTCAGAAAGTCTTCCGCCCGCATCAGGTCTTCAGGAGTGTCTATGCCTATTGTCTCGATGTCCGTCACCCCAACCTTTATGCTGTATCCATTTTCAAGCCAGCGGAGCTGCTCAAGTGACTCTGCCTTTTCCAATGGCGACTGCGGCAGTTGTGTGACGTCATGCAGCACCTCCCTGCGATAGGCATAAAGCCCGATGTGCTTGAGGTAGGGGAATGCTGCGGGCCATTCTGCCTGCTCCTTGCCACGGATGAAAGGTATCACGGAGCGTGAAAAATATAATGCGTAGCCTTTCAGTGATACTACGACTTTCGGTGAATTGACATTGCAGATGGCGTGGATATGCTGTTCTTCAGGTTTCTGTCCCTGTCCTATGAAAGGCTTCCCGAGAGTAGCTATCTCCACGTCAGGGTCAGAGAAAGCTTCCATGAGAGTGGCGATTTGTGAAACGTCGACGAACGGCTCGTCGCCTTGCACATTTATTACAATGTCATACTCCACACCTTTTTCCGCAGAGATCTTCGTTACAGCCTCCTCAATTCTGTCCGTTCCACTCTTATGGGAAGGAGATGTCATGACGGCATTGCCTCCAAAGTTCTCTACGGTCTTGAATATCCTTTCGTCGTCAGTGGCAACATAAACGTCACTGACAGCTTCCGATACCCTGCGGTAAACTCTTTCTATGATTGTCATTCCTCCGAGCAAGGCGAGAGGCTTGCCGGGAAAGCGCGTGGAAGCATAACGCGCCGGGATAATAGCTATATACTTCATGTTTTTTTCTTCTTTGATTATTCAAGTTTCAGGTTTCAGGTTTCAGGTTTCAAGTTTCAGGTTTCAAGTTTCAGGGGCAAGTTTCAAGTTTCAAGTTTCAGGTTACAGGTTTCAGGTTTCAGGGGGCAAGTTTCAGGGTAGTTGTCGCCTTTGCAGGGCGTGCTTTCAGCATTCGGGCGTGCCTTTAGCCATTGTTTACCGGTAACAAGCGAAAGTTGAATTCCATTATTGAATATGCGGTATGTGTTGATTGCCTTCCTTTGGCCGGCAGGTACGGAGAACAGGTCTCCCACTGTGGCTATGGCATGTTTTGTCGCATGAAAACGACGCTTATCCATTGTTGGTAATTCTTGCACAAAATTAGTAAAAAAATCGGTAATCCGAACTGTTTTGCACAATTATTATACTTTGAATAGTGAAAAAAAACAAAATATTCCCTTTAAGCCATTTTTTTTTGCCATAAAATGGCTATCTTTGTGCTGACGAAGCCATAATGATGAGACATGGCTGCAGAAACGGATGCTGTAAAGCATCATAAAATTTAAGGTGGGTTCTATAAATTCGCTTTGCCATATTTCCGATTTATCTCTGAGAGCAGAGTGGCTGTTTTTTGCAGGAGCGATGCGGGCATCGTGACTGAACCGACGCTCGAAGCAAGAGCAGAGACAAAGCTTGCTTTGGCTATGCCTTGCAAGGAGGAGGAAGCCGAAGGCAATGAAACTGGCAGTATGCGCCAGAGAGAAACGAAAAGATGACAAAACGAAAGCCCCATATTATTAAAATATTTTCGGTGGGAATTAATAGAACCCACCTTAACCTCAGATTAAGTGAAAAGAAACATTATAACAATACTCCTCTCCTTGTCCGTAACAATAGCTTTGGCACAGAAGATCACCTTAGGGTCGTGTGTGCTGAAAGACGGCGGGAAGTACCAGGGAGAACTGGTTGCTGGCAAGGCCCACGGTAAAGGTCATGCCATATACAAGAACGGTGATACATACGAAGGCGAATACGTCAAAGGTCGTCGGCAGGGTCATGGCGTCTATACGTTTTCTGACGGTGAGAAATATGAAGGCTCGTGGTTTCAGGACCAGCAGCACGGTAAAGGAACGTATTATTTCCTGAACAACAACAAATATGTGGGTCTCTGGTTCCGCGACTACCAGCAGGGGCATGGCGTAATGTATTATTATAACGGCGACGTCTATGACGGCAACTGGCATCAGGACAAACGCCAGGGCAAAGGACGTTACACTTTCGCCTCCGGCGCATGGTATGAAGGAGAATGGAAAAACGACAGGAAAAACGGCAAAGGCCATTATGAATGGGGCGACGGGTCATATTATGACGGTCAGTGGGTTGACAACCAGCGCTCGGGAAAAGGTACATACCGATACTCCGACGGAGACAAGTATACAGGGCAGTGGAGAGAGGACGTGCAACACGGAAAGGGGATATACCACTATGCCA
The DNA here is from genome assembly GCA_945829425.1 of uncultured bacterium. Classification (GTDB taxonomy): domain Bacteria; phylum Bacteroidota; class Bacteroidia; order Bacteroidales; family Bacteroidaceae; genus Prevotella. Next base: position 2,389 of record CALZUQ010000019.1, read on the forward strand.
ACAAAGACGTGTACGAGGGGACATACGTACAGGGAGAACGGCATGGAGAAGGGATATTCAGATATGCCAACGGTGACGTGTACACCGGACAGTTTGCCAACGGAGAGAAAAACGGGCAGGGAACGCTCGTATGGCATAACGGCGACTCGTATGTCGGACAGTGGAAAGGAGACAAATACGACGGGGCAGGAGTGCTGAAGACGAAAAAAGGAGATACCTTCAACGGCACGTTCCGTGGAGGGAAGATGGAGGGGGAGATGGTGATACACCTATCCAACGGAGAGAAATTCAAAGGCACATACCATAACGGAAAACGTGACGGCAAAGCCATAGAGATAGACAGTGAGGGAAAACGTTTTGAGGGCACATACCGAAACGGAAAACGTGACGGAGCGTATATTATAAAAAACCAGAACGGCGAGGTAATAGAACGTGGGACGTACCGTAACGGCTCAAGACAAAGACAATAATGGTGGCAGAAACGTCAACTCACCATAAGGTTGGTCATGTCAATTATTCAACTTTAGCTTGTCGCAGGTAAACAATGGCTAAGGGCTTTTGCCCCTTCGGGGCGACCTTAACCCCTTTAACCCTTAACCTTGACCTTGACCTTAACCTTGACCTTGACCTTGACTTGAAACCTGAAACTTGAAACCTGAAACTTGAAACCCCTTGAAACCTGAAACTTGAAACCTGAAACCCCTTGCAACCAGTCAGAAATGTAAGTTTAATCCTTTTAAATAATATATGCTATGATTATTGACAAAATTGAAAACCTTAAGTACTACGCTTCGCTAAACCCTCTTTTTACGAAGGTTATAGACTTCTTGGAGAAGAATGACCTCAACAGCCTTGAGAACGGAAAACATATCATCGACGGCAAGGACTGTTTCGTAAATATTATGGATACTCCGGGAAAGACCGTTGATGAAGCTGTCATGGAGACACATAAGAACATGCTTGACATACAGATACCTCTCAATGCTGACGAGACATACGGCTATACACCTACTGTCGACCTTCCTGACGCACCATACAATGCTGAAAAAGACGCCACGAAATATCCTGGCGTAAAGGCGGAGAGCTTCTGCATCTGTCATCCGGGCATGATGGCTATCTTCTTCCCACAAGACGGACACCAGCCTTGCATAGGTACTGCCGAGAGCATACATAAGGCGGTAGTGAAGGTAAGGTGCTGAGGGGTGTCATAAAAAAGGAAGTAACACCTTTAGAAACATTATTCGTACACAAACAATAAACGTACATCAACAATGGCAGAGACAAAGACAACCCGCAAGCCTTGCGCAAGGAAGACGGCAGCAAAGAAAAGCTGCGAGGAAAAGAAAGCGCCAACACCAAAACATATTGGGTTAGTAAAGAACGACCCATGGCTTGAGCCATACGAAGAGACTATCCGTGGCAGACATGAACATGCGCTGTGGATGATTAACGAGCTGACCGCCGGAGGAAAGAAGACTCTTTCGGAATTTGCTTCAGGACATCTGTATTTCGGACTCCACAGGACAGCACGTGGGGGATGGGTGTTCAGAGAGTGGGCTCCCAACGCTACAGAAATATATCTCATAGGTGACTTCAACAACTGGCAGGAGAATGAGAAATATGCCTTGAAACGTGTCTCTGATACCGGCAACTGGGAGCTGAAACTTCCAAAGGCAGCCATGAAACACGGCGACCTGTATAAGATGAAGGTGAAGTGGGAAGGAGGAGAAGGTGAGCGAATACCGGCTTGGACACGTCGTGTAGTGCAAGACGATGAGACAAAGATTTTCTCTGCTCAGGTATGGGCTCCCGAAGAGGAATATGTATGGAAGAAGCCGAACTTCAAAGCCCATAAAGACCCGCTGTTCATTTATGAATGCCACATCGGAATGGGACAGGACGCTGAGAAGGTCGGCACATATACAGAGTTCAAGGATAAAGTTCTGCCACGCATCATCAAGGACGGCTATAACTGCATACAGATAATGGCCATCCAGGAGCATCCTTACTACGGCTCGTTCGGCTATCACGTCTCAAACTTCTTCGCTGCTTCTTCACGCTTCGGAACACCAGAAGAACTGAAGGAACTGATAGACACGGCACATAAGAACGGTATTGCCGTAATCATGGACCTTGTCCACTCACATGCGGTGAAGAACGAGATAGAAGGCTTGGGAAACCTGGCAGGAGACCCCAACCAGTATTTCTATCCCGGTGACAGGAGAGAGCATAACCAGTGGGACTCTCTCTGCTTTGACTATGGAAAAGGCGACGTCCTCCATTTCCTTCTCTCAAACTGTAAGTTCTGGCTTGAAGAGTATAAGTTTGACGGCTTCCGCTTCGACGGTGTCACCTCAATGTTATATTACAACCACGGACTCGGTCAAGACTTCGGCGGATATGGTGACTATTTCAACGGCAGTCAGGATGAAAACGCCGTCTATTACCTCATGCTCGCAAACAAACTAATACATGAGGTCAACAGCAATGCCATAACAATTGCTGAGGAGATGTCGGGAATGCCGGGGCTGGCAGCAAAGTTTGAGGATGGTGGTCTTGGCTTCGACTATCGTCTTGCAATGGGAATACCTGACTATTGGATAAAGATGATCAAGGAGAAGAGCGACGAGCAGTGGGGAGTATTTGACATCTTCTGGAAGATGACTGACCGCCGCAGCGACGAGAAGACCATCTCTTACGTAGAGTCTCACGACCAGGCTCTCGTAGGCGACAAGACGGTTATCTTCCGCCTTATCGACTCAGACATGTACTGGCATTTCAAGAAGGGTGACGAGAATGGCACCGTACACCGTGGCATAGCATTACATAAGATGATACGTCTCGTGACATGCTCTACAATCAACGGTGGCTACCTCAACTTCATGGGTAATGAGTTCGGACATCCGGAATGGATAGACTTCCCGCGCGACGGTAATGGCTGGAGCTATAAGTATGCTCGCAGGCAATGGAACCTCGTTGACAACCAGGAGCTCTGTTATCACTATCTCGGCGATTTCGACAAGAAGATGCTTGAGGTGCTGAAGTCCGTAAAGGCATTCAACAAGACACCGGTGCAGGAAATATGGCATAACGACGGCGACCAGGTTCTTGCATATTCGCGCGGAGACCTTATCTTCGTGTTTAACTTCAATCCTAACAGGTCGTTCACTGACTATGGCTTCCTCGTTCCTACCGGCTCATACAGTGTGATACTGAATACTGACGACCCGGCGTTCGGAGGCAATGGACTTAACGACGACAGCATAACACACCTTACGTCGTACGATCCGGCATACGTCTCAGAACATAAGGAATATCTGAAACTGTATCTCCCTGCCCGTACGGCAATGGTATTGAAGAAGAACTGATCCTTCCTGCCTTTTATGTATCAGAACACTACATAAGGCCATAGAATAGCCCTCCTGTATGCCACATCTGTAGAAAGATACAGGAGGGTGTTCTGTTGCTATACCCCTCTTGCTCAGATAATCTTCGGTATTGGTCGGAAAAAATAAAGGTGGGTTCTATTAATTCCCACCGTCAAAAGGTTAGTAATTATGGGTTAACGTTTTGCATAAATTTGGCTGCACTCGGCATAGCATTTAATCAAGCTTAATGCTCTGCACTCGCTGGCACAAATTTTGTCATCTTTCCGTTTCTCTCTGGCGCATACTGCCAGTTATTGCCTTGCGGCTTCCTCCTCCTTGCAAGGCATAGCCAAAGCAAGCTTTGTCTCTGCTCTTGCTTCGAGCGTCGGTTCAGTCACGATGCCCGCATCGCTTCTTCAAAAAACAGCCACTCTGCTCTCAGAGATAAATCGGAAATATGTCAAAGCGAATTAATAGAACCCACCTAACAAAAAGCATGACATTCAAGATATGATATACAGTACGATATTCAATCTGCTCTTTATATTCCTCTATGTATATTGTTACCAGACCCCTACGCTGACATTTGCACAGCATATCCTTTCAAAAGGCGTCACGGTGTACTACCCGTTGACAAATGCTATGATAATTACTGTGGCGGCATTCCTTTTACAGATGCTTGTCTCCTCTCTGGCAAAGCTACGTGGCATGGCATATGCCCTGACCTACGTCCCTTCCATGCTGTTTGTAGCCTTCATTACAAGCGTAAAGCCTGTAGGCAATGACAACATTAGCATGGAGAAGTGGGTGTGGGGAATACCGGCTATTCTCCTTATCTTCATGTTCCTCGTAAGGATTATACGCCAGTGGCAGAGTATCAACGTCAATAAAGACAAAGGGAATAATGTCTTTGTTGTCAATACCCTTATCTCACTCGTCATGATGTTTTGCGTATGTTGTGCAGGAAACAGCGACGCTTTATTCCTGAAAAGGATAAAGGCAGAGAAGCTGATGAAAGACTGTGATTATAATGCCATAATATCTCAGGATTATGAAGGTGGTGAGATTATGCGCAAGATAGGTATGGAAAGGGTGGGGAATAAGAAAGACATAGTTTTCGAGGAGACAGATACCACGCTGTCGCTCATAAGGTATATCGCGCTTGACAAGAGGGGCTTGCTTCCCGAAAAGCTTTTCACACGTCCTTTCACAGGAAGCAGCCAGTCGGTCATCTTCCTTGAGAATGTCAAGCCTTACCTTTTCCCCAAGGAGTTTCTCTCACGCAGGAAATCGCAGGACTACTACCTCTGTGCTCTGCTTGCTGATGCTGACCTTGACGCTTTCGCCAAGCGTCTTGTTGCCACGTTGCATACCGACAGCATAGCGTGCGACTCGTTGCCGCGACATTATCGTGAAGCCATGGTGGCATACCAACATCTGAGGTCGAAACCTGTCGTATCATATTACGATGCTGTTCTTGAGACAGATTACAATGATATGAGGAAGATATTGGCAATGAATATCTCTGACCAGGAGAAGATTTTCAGACTTCGTGAGACATACGGCAATACATATTGGTATTATCTGTATAAGAAAAAACACTGAAAACAAACAGATAATTTTTACGTCGCTGATAATGAGGGCTTGTAATTATTGAGTCCACTTTAAAAAGTCGTGCATTCTATACTTTTTAAAGTGGACTCATTGTTCTACTTTCGCAAGTGCTTGTTGCAATCTTCTTCTATTCCAATACCCAGCTTTCCCATCTTCTTCTTTCCAATCTTCTTCTATTCCCTTCTTTTTCTTTCCAATATCCGTCTATTCCACCATTCTTAGGGAAATCTCCGTACGGCATTGTTCCATAAGCCATTTTGGAGTACTTGTAGCTCCGCATATCCCGACACTATGTGCTTTTTTCAGCCATTCCGGGTCAATCTCCTCCGGTCCTTCAATATGGTATGAATTGCTGTTCACCTTCAGACATTCGTTGTATAGCACTTTTCCGTTGCTCGACTTCCTTCCTGAGACGAATATTATGAGGTCATGCTGTTCTGCAAAACTTCTGATATTGTCCATGCGGTTTGCCACCTGCCGGCATATCGTGTCAAAGCTTTTGAAGGTATGCCCTTCCTCCATGTGCTCGCTGATGTATCCTATGATTTTGTTATACTCTCCGAGCGACTTTGTCGTCTGTGAATAGAGATATGTGTCTTTTGAGAAACTGATGTCAGATTTCAGCAGCTCTTCATAGTGTTCTATGACAATCGCCGTGCCGTCTGTTTGCCCTACCAGTCCGAGAACCTCGGCATGTCCGTTTTTCCCGAATATGATGATCTGTGCTTCCGGCTGTTCAAGGTATTGTTTTCTTATACGTCTCTGCAAAGCCAGTACTACGGGACATGTCGCGTCGATAATCTCCACGTTGTTACGTTTTGCAGTAGCGTAAGTCTGTGGAGGTTCTCCATGAGCTCTGAGCAGCACTCGGGCGTTGTGCAGGTTTTCCAGTTCATTGTGGTTTATGGTTATCAGTCCCCGGTCGTGGAGCCTGTCACACTCTGTACCGTTATGTACGATATCACCAAGACAATACAGTTTTCCCCCTTCCGAGAGTTTTTCTTCTGCCTTCTGTATTGCCGTGGTGACACCGAAGCAGAACCCGCTGCCACTGTCTATCTCAATGTTTATTTCCTTATTCTTCATTGATTTCTGTTCCTCCTTTCCCGTTTTTTTTATTCAACTTTCTCTAGTGCTTGTTGCCGGAAACAATGGTTCTGGGCGCGTCAAACTGTCTTTTGATACCCAATCCGTTTTCACTTGCGAAACTTGAATTTTTCATTCCTTGTCCCTCATGTCTTTGAAGTAGGTATCCAGCAGTTCTTGTGCTGCCGTGAAGGATGTCTTCTGGTTGTTCAGCACACATGCCTCGGCGTCTTTCTTCATGAGGCGTATCTTCGGGTTCTGGTAGAAGGAACGTCTGAGATGCTCGTCTATGGTTTCATACATCCAGTACTGAGCTTGTTTTGAGCGTCGGTATTCAAGGTATCCGTTTTCCTTTACGAATTCGAAATATCCGAAGATCATATCCCAAACCTCTTTCACCCCATATCCGTAGAACCCGCTGTAACACAATACCTGCGGTTGCCATCCGCTTTCTGCTTGCGGGAAGAAATGTAGTGCGTTTTTCAGGCTTGTCGCTGTTGTCTTACACCTCTCTACGTTGTCACCGTCGCATTTGTTTATCACAATGCCGTCAGCCATTTCCATGATGCCGCGTTTTATGCCTTGCAGTTCGTCTCCCGTTCCTGTCACTTGCAGCAAGAGGAAGAAGTCTACCATGGAGTGACATGCTGTCTCGCTCTGTCCTACACCTACTGTTTCAACGAATATTGTGTTATACCCCGCAGCTTCACAAAGTATTATTGTCTCACGTGTCTTACGTGCCACACCGCCAAGGGATCCGGCACTTGGTGAGGGACGTATGAAGGCGTCGGTACGTTGTGAGAGCTTCTCCATACGTGTCTTGTCGCCGAGGATGGAGCCGCGTGTCTTCTCGGACGACGGGTCAATGGCGAGCACTGCCAGTTTTCCTCCACATCTGTCGAGGACATGACATCCGAAGACGTCTATCGATGTGGACTTTCCTGCTCCGGGAACCCCGCTGATGCCTATTCTCACCGATTTCCCGCTGTATGGCAGACAGCGTTCTATCACTGCCTGTGCCTTTTCCTGATGTTCTGGTGCTTGGCTTTCGATAAGTGTTACAGCCTGTGACAGCATTGTTATGTTGCCTTTCAGGATGCCGTCGACAAGTTCATCGACCGAGTAGTCTCGCCGTCTGAACCTGTTTCTCTTGAGGTACGGGTTTATTATTGATGGCTGTTCTACGCCTGCATTGACCTGAAGTCCTGCATATTCTGTTGAGTTCTCTGGATGTTCCATAGTATCTGTCGTCTTTTGGTCTGTAGAGATTCGTCTTTGTCCTTCCGTCTCTCTTACGTCTGTTGAACGTTATTTCACTTCTATGACGACCTTTGGGTTTTTCGGGTCGTTGGTAATCATTAATATTCTTGGGCGTGTCTTCTGTTGCCTCAGTTCCTCTTCGTCGACGTTTATTTTCAGCGTTGTCGCCTCCATAGGTTTCAGGTTGCTCTTGGCGAGCGAAACCTGCATTCCTGAGGTGAACATCTGTAACGAAGATATTTCCAGCATCCCTTTTCCTGTATTCTGGATTGTTATCTCGCCCTTTTTCTTTCCTTTCTTTCCTGCCATGTTGCTGACCTTTATCTCCTTGGCAGATAATATTATTTCGGGTAGCGTCTCCTTGTTGGCATTGCCCTCAACAGAAGGCAGCAATACCGCAGAGACAGGTATCTCCTTTTCTGCCGAGACTTTCTCGCCCATGTTCTTGCCAAGGTATATTGATGTCTGAGAAAGTCCGAGGTCACGCAGTTTCTCCGTGAGCAGTGTGAGGCGTATCTCTCCTCCTTCTTCCGGCATGATCCTTACAGGCGAAACCTCAGCGAGGATGTATTCCGGCAGGTGCATCACTACGGGTTCTATCGCCGTCCCCGTAGTGTTCAGTATGTTTATTGTCTGTACCGGTTTCTCTCCACGACAAACGTCGTCGAACTCTACCACGTCTTTGTCTGTCCTGATTTGTCCTATCTCGTATGGATATGTCGTGCTATAGTCTTTTATTTCCGTGACCACGACGCCCTGTAACTGTATTATGAGAGGCACGTCGTCGTGTTTCGTATATACCTCAATGTGTCTGGTGAAGTGTCCCAACTGCTTTGCGTCGTATTCTATCTTGAGTGTCGTCGTCTTACGGCTTCCGATGTTTTTCTTCGACACCTTTGTCTTTGTACAACCGCATCCGTTGCGTATCTCCCGGATAGTGACCTGTTTCGATGACGGGTTTTTCAGTTTCACCTCGATTGTCTTGGGTGTGCGGAACTGTATCAGCCCGCAGTCTATTATGTCACTTTCTGTTGTCAGTGTCTGTCCCATGACGTTTGTAGCCATGGCGAAGAGAAGAGATATTCCGAGAGAGATTCTGTTCTTCATGTGTCTTTTTTGTTTTGATAGTCAGGAAGATGTCAGGTGTAAGGTGTGTCAGGAGACATGAATTGTAGTCACCTTGTGTTCATTCCGTTTTTAAAGCAATGACGTCTCCACTCTTACTACGTTGGAGTGGTAAGTGCAGAGACGTCTTTTCCTGTTCTTTTTTTGTGTGGGATAGAGTCAGTATTCCTTCTGCCTCATATCCTTTTTCCATGTCAGTTTCTTACTATATACTGGCTGCTGATACTCTCGTTGTTGACAACACGACGTATAGTCTCGGCGAACATGTCAGCGACAGAGAGCTGCTTGACTTTTGCGCAACGCTGTGAGTAAGGTATGGAGTCGGTGAATACTATCTCCTCCAGTGCGGAGTTTTGCACCCTCTCCGAAGCAGGTCCTGACATCACGCAGTGGCTGGCACATGCTCTTACGCTTCTTGCCCCTGCTTCCTTCATGATGTTCGCTGCCGTCGTTATGGTTCCTGCCGTGTCCACCATATCGTCAACGATTACCACGTCCTTGTCTTTCACGTCGCCAATGATCTGCATTGACTCAATGACGTTGGCACATGCACGTGTCTTGTTGCAGAGCACTAACGGGCAGTCGAGATATTTGGCGTATGTCTTGGCACGTTTTGCACCACCGACGTCAGGCGACGCGATGACGAGGTTCTCTAACTGTAATGACTTCAGATATGGCAGAAGGACTCCGGAACCGTAGAGGTGGTCGACGGGAACGTCGAAGAACCCCTGTATCTGGTCAGCATGCAGGTCCATGGTTATCAGACGGTCAATGCCTGCTACGGCGAGCAAGTCAGCTACGAGCTTTGCACCTATCGACACACGCGGTTTGTCTTTCCTGTCCTGTCGTGCCCAGCCGAAGTATGGTGTTACCGCTATGATGCTCTTTGCCGATGCACGTTTTGCGGCATCAATCATGAGCAGGAGTTCCATGAGGTTGTCAGAATTGGGGAATGTGCTCTGTATGAGGAATACGTCTCTTCCGCGTATTGACTCTTCATAGCTTACTGCAAACTCACCGTCGGAGAATTTGGTCATAACCAGGTTTCCGAGGTTGCATCCGAGGCTCTGACAAATTTTCTCTGCGAGGTATTTTGTTGCGGTACCCGAGAAAACTCTGAAATTCGTTGAATCAGTCATTACTGTATTATTTTTTTACCGTGAGGTTTGTTATGTTGTTGGATTGTGGAAAAATGTACATTCCACTTGTATCACTGTTTTTTTCAATTATCTTACGGCTTTTCTCAGTTTATGGAAATGCTCTATAAGTCCTTTGTAGTCTATCTGTTGGTGTATATTGAAACGGTTCCATATATCTCCGCAAATCACCACACCTCCGAAACCTTCGTCCTGTGCCCAGCGAATGTTGTCGGCGTTCATGCCTCCGAGCGCATAGACTTTCTTGTCTATTATTCCGCTTCTTGAAGCTTGGTGTATCTCTTCGAGTGAGAATTTCGATTTCACCTCAGGCTGGTGCAGGCTGTCGAAGATGTCGTGCAAGAAGACATATTGGCTTTGTTTCTTTATCTCCTTCAGTGTGTCAAAATCCATGCAGCTTCTGCTTACCTTGCCTTTATATCCGTTAGGCACTTCCTGTTCGGGAGTGTCGAGGTGTATTCCTCCAAGGTCAAATTCCTGTTTCATGTAATAGTGTTCGTGTATCACTATTCGCTCATGATAGTCGTCAGGAATGAGTGTCAGCAGCCGCTCAAGATATAATGGTTCCGATCCTGGCTTGTAAAGGTGCAGGAGGTCTAAGCCTTCGTCGAAGAGTGTCGTGATGATTTTGTCCTCTTCGACAAAGAATTGTGGTTGGGATATTATAACGAGCTTCATGATGATTTCTATTTTGTTGCAAAATTATTAAAAATACGCCAAACCACCAACGTCTTTATGCTAAAAAGTGATAATATACTGCTTTTCATGACAAGAGTCACGTTGAAACATCACGCGAAAACCATTTATTGTCGCTTATCACTCTTTTTCTTCTTTCTCCCGGTATGGCTCTTCGGTATATCCCTTACGCTTCTTGTCTCTCTCCCCTTGCTGAACGTTTGTGAGTCTTTATACAGAGCAGTGATGAGGTCTTCTCTTCCTATGCTTTTCAGTGTTCTCTCTATATTCCTCCGTTCTTCCGGCTTATACCAGAAGAAGAACTGCCTCTGCATGAGTTTTTCTGCTTGTTTCTTAGCAGAAAAGACCGGTTCGAGTGTGTAGGGGTCGTAACCCGTATACCACATCTCTGTTGATATGGTAAGTGGGGTAGGGGTGAAGTCCTGAACTTGTTCGAGGTGGAAGTCGAGTCCTTTCGTTATTACCGCCAGTTCTGCCATGTCTTCTGCATGACATCCGGGGTGGCTGCTGATGAAATAAGGTATTATCTGCTGTTTCAGTCCTTCCTCACGGCATATCCTGTCAAAAACTTTTTTAAAGTCTCTGAACTGTTGGAACGGCGGTTTTCTCATGAGTTTCAGCACTTTGTCTGAGGTATGCTCCGGTGCTACCTTCAGTCTTCCGCTGACATGATGTGTTATGAGTTCTCTCGTATATTCCTTTGCCGCCTCGTTCACCCTTTCGTCGTCAGACCTGTGAAGGAGGAGGTCATACCTCACTCCTGAACCTATGAAGCTTTTCTTCACCTCGGGCATGGCATCAACACTGCGGTATATTTCCGTCAGTTTGCTGTGGTCGGTGTTGAGGTTCGGACATATCTTAGGGTGTATGCACGACGGCCTTTTACACGCCGTGCATGCCTTCTTGTTCTTCCCCTCCATGGAGTACATGTTTGCTGAAGGTCCTCCGAGGTCGGAGATATAGCCTTTGAAGTCAGGCATCTTGCATACCTCCCTGACCTCTTCCAGTATGCTCTCTTTTGACCGTGACGTGATGAATTTTCCCTGATGAGCAGAGATCGTGCAGAAGGCACAGCCCCCGAAACATCCTCGGTGTATGTTCACCGAGAATTTTATCATCTCATAAGCCGGAATCCTCTTGCCTTTATATTTCGGGTGTGGGAGTCGTGTGTAGGGCAGGGCGTGTGAACGGTCAAGCTCTTCCGTCGTCATGGTGGGGAACGGCGGGTTTACCACGACATATTCCTCTCCGACCTTCTGTATCAGACGTTGTGCGCATATTCTGTTTGACTCTTCCTCGATATGCCTTATGTTCTCAGCTTGTGCCTTCTTGTTTTTCAGACATTCCTCGTGTGAGTGCAGGATGATGTCTTCTGCCGTTATTCCGCCCGGTATCTCCTCTTCCTTGCACAGGAAGACGGTCTGCGGCAGTGTCCTGACCTCTTTTATGTCCATGCCTTCCGCAAGACAGCGCGTCAGCTCTGTCGTCACCCTCTCTCCCATTCCGTAAGTTATCATGTCTGCACCGGAGTCGCAGAGGATACATTTCCTCAGCGAGTCCTGCCAGTAGTCGTAATGCGTCACACGCCGCAACGAAGCCTCTATGCCTCCCAAGACTACGGGTACATCGGGGAACAGTTCCTTGAGGATCTTGGTATATACTATGGTAGGGTATTCCGGACGGCAGTCATGACGCCCGTCGGGTGAGTATGCATCTTCCGACCTCAGCCTGTGGTTTGCAGTATATTTGTTCACCATAGAGTCCATACATCCCGGAGCTACGGCGAAAAAGAGCCGTGGCTTCCCCAGTTTTCTGAAGTCTCTGTAGTCGCCGTGCCAGTCCGGTTGCGGCACTATGGCAACCCTGTAACCTTCCGACTCCAGCGTCCTGCCTATCACGGCGGCGCCGAAGGAAGGGTGGTCGACGTAAGCGTCGGCAGAGAAGATTATTATGTCGACATAATCCCATCCCCTCAGTTCCAGTTCTTTTTTTGTCGTTGGCAGAAAGTCTGTCAGTAAAGGCATAATGTTTCTTGTTTTTTCTTAGTTCCCGTTGTTCATTGTTTGCTCTTCCTCATTCTCTTCTTCTGTCTTGAAGAAATATGCGGCGTAAGCTTTCACGAGGTTGCCAAGTCCTGCAGCTTTCATGTTCGGATGATATATGACATCAGAACACAAGTTCATAATGTCTTGGTTGTCTGTGCCTTCTGTCTCTAATAAAGCCCTGGTGTTCAGGCGCAGCTTCTCCAATACAGTTTCGTCTATGATCCCGTTGCTGTCAATGAGGTTAGAGAAGAGTTTGTACTTCTTTATTGTCTCAAGATGCTGCTCTGTGATCTCTATTGTCCGGGTTCCGGAAAGGTTTGTTGTAATTGTCATATGTATGTGTGCGAAATATTTTTGTGTGTTACTAACATTCTGACGGTAGGGAGACTTGTCCTCCGTACCCACAGGACCAGAGGGAAGTGATTTTATGGAACCAACCTTATTATCGTCCTCATCATTTCCGTCCTGTCTTTCTCCTCTTTTATGCACTCTATGGGAAATCCGAGAGCCACGATGTTCTTACCCCCGTTTTTCACTATGAGTCCTGCCGTCTCCCCCGTATGGTATGTCGCGAAGCGTATAGCCTCTTTTTCTTCCGTTGCGGGTATGAGGATATCTGACGCTACTGATGCGTAATGCTCTCCGTTGATATGTCTGTAAACGGGAAAGGCCTTTCCGTTGGCATATACCATGTCGCTGACATGGTTGTATCTCGTCACTATGCTGTCGGCAATCACTCCACAGTGTCTTATCCCCATCTTCTCCGCCATCCATTCCTCGTCCTCTTTGCATAGCATGTCCGAAGTGATGTACGACCCGCTGACGATGAGTGTTCCGTCGCCTTTGAGATAGTCTTCAATAGTCTGGCGTATTGCGGGAGTGAACGTCTTGCCCCTCAACAGCGAGTACCCGTCGTCTTTCTCGTTGCCGAAGACAATGTCGAGAATGCCGTAGTGCGACAGATCTTTAATGTCGTCGCAGCATTCGGAAGAGACGCTCACGACATTATACCCTCCTGCCGTGGCCAATGCCTTGGCGTGAGGATAGGCATAGTTGAAGTCATTTCCCGCCACGAACTGCCCCAGGAGGCTCTCGTCGCTATATCCCAGTCCAGGGTATCTTCCAGCATGTTTCTTGTTGAAGTCTTCCTGAAAGCCCACCCATGCCGGTGTCTTGCCGTATGACACTCCGATGTCTTTCCTCAGGTCGAAGCCGCAGGTGCTGTCTGTCTCCACGACGTATGGTGCAGCCAGGCGGTGGAAGGCGTTGACGATGAGTGCCGTGCCTTGTGCTTTAGGGTCATAGTATGCTGTCAGCTCTTCTGTCGGGAAGCTTTCCCCTCCGGAGTTTACCGCCGTGATGCGGAAGCGGTAAAAGGTGTTCTCATTCATGGCGAAGGTATATTCGTTTCCTTTTACGTTTGTTCCGTTGTCATAGTCTCCGTCTCCAGTACACATATATATATTATATGACGTAGGGACAGCCGATGGCTCCATGTCGTCGTTTTGTGGAAGCCATGATAGTGTAAGAATATTTTTCCGTAGCCTTCCCGCAGAGAATTGTCTTGGTGTCAGGGGCTGCACCACGGCTTTCTTTCCGTAACGTTTTGTGAGATGACGTAAGATAGTCTTGTAAACGGAGCGTGAGAGCAAAAACTTGAAGTACGGGTCGTGTCCTAAGCGCATGTCGGGGAAACTCTCATGTGACAGCATCTCCAGCAATACGGACTCCTGTGCCGGCAGCCGTGACTCGCTGTAGTTACGGTCCCACACCTCACGTGTCGTCCATTGAGGAACCTTATTGGAGAGATCTTCCTGAAGGTTGTGGAGGAGGTTGCATGCCAGGTCGAAGCTTTTTATGCGTGTCGTCCCTTCCGCCGTCTTCCGGTTGTTGAAGTCGGTAGTGCATATTGTCAGAGCTCCATATACAGACGAGAAATCTTCATGATATCCGGCATCGCTGTGCAGCCCTATAGTCATGTCGAAAGGCACATGTCCCGTCCTCACCTTTCCCCTCATGACGTTTATCTCCTGGAAGGGTCGTCCCAGGATGCTGTCAGAGATATGGCGTGCCATGAGCGTTATGGTGTCATCCGTGAGGCTGTCCCTGTTGTCTCGCTTTATGCTGTCAGCCCAGTTCCGTGCTATCGCCTCGGCGTATGTCAGCGAGTCGAGATATGCGGCAAGAGTCTCGTTGCAGCAGGTGTTCGCAGGGTTTGTCCTGCTGCCATACGACAGCCAGTTAGACATCAGCGAACGTGCATTGATGTCCTCACCATAGTCGTCCTTGCCGTCCTTGCAGTAAACGGCGGAGACAGGTGCTCCGGCATATTGCGCCCAGTATCGTGAGCCTTCCATGGCTCTTGGCAGTCCGCTGGTCCTTCCTGCTCGTTCATGGTCTCCCATTCCTCCTCCGAAGCGCACCGCGTCAGTCGTTATGTATCCTTTCCTGTCGCTTTTGTTTGTCAGTACGACATAGTTTTCGTTTGTGTTGCCGCTTTGGAAGAAGAACGTCCCCAGATAAACCCATGTGCCGGAGCCCATCTGCTGGTTTACGAGGAACCGTGTGCGTTCTCCGCAGTGTACGACGGTATATTCCGCCTTATCCACCGAGCCTTCGACAGTTTGGTAAGCAACGTACACCGCATAGTGTCCTGTCTTGTGTATTGCCGGGCGGTAGTATGCTTTCGTCTCCTTTTCTGTCATTGTCGTTGCCACCATGCGCGACGTGCCTTCGGCAAAGGGCCGTTCGAAATCTTTGTATCTGCCGTGGCGTATGGCGAACCCGTTTGTCTTGGCTGTCTTCCATGGCTCCTCCCCTTCCTCTTCGTGATATCCGGAGTCTGTCTCGTCGTTGTCGACGATGACTTCCTCTGCCTGCCAGTCACGTTCTCTCGGCGTAAAGACGTAAGCCCCGGCATTTTCGAGCATGGGGATGAGGTATGGCACGGTGAATGTCTGTGTGAAGACGTCCTCCGAGGTACAGTACAGCTGTGGGCGTTGCCATTTCCATACGTCTTTCTTGTTGTCGTAATACCTTCCGTGGCTTGCCCATAGGCTTATGTGCTTGCCTTGCAAGCCGTTCTTCACGTCTGTCGGGCGTGAGATGTTCTCGACCCATGGCCTCTCCTGGCTCAGCACGTCAGAAACGGAGGTCGTGAAGAGCATTGTCAGGAGTGTCAACAGCTTGAATATTTTTGCCATCTTTTTCCGTGGTTGCGTTGCTCTGCAGCTTGACGCTCTTGTCAAGTTGATGATATGAGTTTCTGTTTGAAATGATATTGTTGATGTTCGTTTATTATAAAAGAGAATCCATAGACTCCACTTCCATAGACTCCACTTCCATAGGCCCCACCTTTTGTTTTACGTGTGAGCTTTGTGGGCACGGCTGTCATATAAGGAATTTTTCGGGATGTTTACCTTTGAAGTCCTTAAAGTAATCCTTTATCTCACGAATGTCTTTGTCGTAATCTCCAGTTGGATAGAAGGTCTTTGTACATGAAATCTCTTTCTTGGCATAGTCGAGGCCGTAGAGCAGTATGGGCAGTCCCGCCTTCAGCGCAATGAAGTAAAAGCCTTTCTTCCATTCGCTCGTTGCACTTCTCGTGCCCTCCGGCGTTATTGTCAGTCGGAAGGTGTCGCTCTTCACCGCCGTATTGCTGAGGTTGTCGGTCAGGGAGGTTTTCTTGTCCCTGTAGACCGGTATGCCGCCCATGAGGCGGAAGAGTGGTCCTAAGGGCCAGAAGAACCATTCCTTCTTCATCATGAAGTTTATGCTCAGCCCTTCAGCGTGCTGATATAGCTGCCCTATGACGAAATCCCAGTTCGAGGTATGCGGAGCGAGGCAAATGATATATTTTTTCGGGTGTTCCTGGGTGATGTTCTTTTTCCATCCCATAAGTGTATAGAGCACCCATTCAAAGAATTTTCTTGTCATTTTTTTTCTGTTGGTTTTCAAACGTGGGTTCAAAATTAAATAAAAATACTATTCTGACCTAATTTAAATCTAAAAAAGTTCTTAAATATATTTTTTTTTGTGCGAATGTTATAATATAAAGTATTTTTTTTACTAACTTTGCGGTGAGTTTATTAAAAAGTCGCCTTACTGGTGCATGGGGTGCAGACGCCGCAGGCATTTCAGGAGGCATGGTAAACAAAAACAATTATTTATCCGGTGTGGCATTTTCTTCACCACACCTAACCGACAACACTATAAATAAAAACTATCAAATGGAAAAAAGTGCATTACAGATTGCCCGTGCGGCTTATCAGCCAAAGCTTCCGGTAGCTTTGCGCGGAGCGTTACAGGTTGTAGAAGGTGAGCCAACACAGTCAGTAGCCGACCAGGATGAGGTTCAGACACTCTTCCCGAATACCTACGGCATGCCATATCTTCGTTTTGAGCCGGTGGACGGCGAGTCAGCCTCGGTACGTCTCAATGTCGGCGTAATCCTTTCCGGCGGTCAGGCTCCTGGTGGCCACAACGTTATCTCTGGCCTCTTCGACGGTATCAAGAAGCTTCACAAGGACAACAAGCTCTATGGCTTCATCCTCGGCCCCAGCGGTCTTGTTGAGCACAACTATATAGAGCTGACGGCAGATATCGTTGACGAGTACCGTAACACCGGTGGTTTTGACATCATAGGCTCCGGACGTACCAAGCTTGAGAAGAAGGAGCAGTTTGACAAAGGCCTTGAGATCCTCCAGGCTCTCGACATCAAGGCTCTTGTCATCATTGGTGGCGACGACTCCAACACCAACGCCTGTGTCCTCGCAGAATATTATAAGTCTATCAATGCCGGAGTGCAGGTTATAGGCTGTCCAAAGACCATCGACGGCGACCTGAAGAACAGCGAGATAGAGACATCTTTCGGCTTCGATACCGCAACAAAGGTGTATTCCGAGGTCATCGGCAACATCATGCGCGACTGTAACTCAGCAAAGAAATACTGGCACTTCATAAAACTCATGGGCCGCTCGGCTTCCCACGTCACTCTGGAGTGTGCTTTGCAGACACGTCCGAACATCACGCTTATCGGTGAGGAGGTAGAGGCAAAGAACCAAACCCTCGACGATATCGTGACATACATCGCAGAGGTTGTCACAGACCGTGCAAACCTCGGCATGAACTATGGCGTTGTCCTCGTTCCGGAAGGACTGATAGAGTTCATCCCTGCTATCAAGAAGCTTATCTCTGAACTCAACGACATGCTTGCTGCCAATCAGGCAGACTTCGACCTCGTTGCCGACGACCATAAGATTGACTACGTCCTCGCCCACCTCTCTGACGAGAATGCCGCAATCTTCCGCTCTCTGCCTATCTCCGTTTCCCGTCAGCTCGCTCTGGAACGTGACCCTCACGGCAACGTCCAGGTGTCGCTCATCGAGACAGAGCAGCTCCTCGCCGAGATGGTTGGCAAGAAGCTTGAGCAGTGGAAGAAGGAAGGCATATACACGGGCAAATTCGCTACACAGCACCACTTCTTTGGCTATGAGGGACGTTGTGCCGCTCCGTCAAACTTTGATGCCGACTACTGCTACAGCCTCGGCTTCAACGCTGCCATGCTTATCTCCGCAGGCAAGACGGGATATATGTCGAGCGTGAAGAACACATGCCGTCCGGCAGACGAATGGGTAGCAGGAGGTATTCCTATCACCATGATGATGAACATGGAGAAACGTAACGGCGAGATGAAGCCTGTCATACGCAAGGCTCTCGTAGAACTCTCCGGCAAGCCATACAAATACTTCGTTTGCCACCGTACGGAATGGGCACGTAACACCTGTTACGTTTACCCTGGACCAATACAGTACTTCGGTCCTTCAGAGGTCTGCGACCAGCCGACAAAGACACTGCGCCTTGAAAAAGAGTAAAGCATGGTTCTGTTGTCACCTTTAGATTATAACAAACCTAAAGGCTGACACCACATGAAGCATGACCCGTCATAAGGCGGTTCCGTTGCCTGTCACATACGACGCTGCCGGCAATGGAACCGCCTTTCAGAGAACATATACGTGACGTCATTCCCATACCCCAACCTTATCTCAATATTGAACACCAAAGCCAGAAAACATATAAAACCGCATAGTGTCCTCAGACATCATTTCAACTGGAAATGGTGGTTGGGTGCCGTGCTTATTCTCTCTGTGTATGTTTGGGCGTTCTGGGCGTTCTTCGTCTCGCCGACGGCATTCCGCTGGCAAGCCCTCTATGGCGACAGGAAATACCCCGACGGTTATGAGATACAGGGAATAGACATCTCACACTATCAGGGAGAAATAGAATGGAACATGGTGAAGAACGCAACGATAAACCATTGCCCCATACGTTTCGTACTGATAAAGGCTACGGAAGGGGCGAGCATCGTCGACGAGAATTTCAGGGAAAACTTCTACCAGGCTCGCGAACACGGATTCATAAGAGGGGCATACCATTTCTGGAGCCGACGCTCGCCGGCAGAGTCGCAGGCACGGTTCTTCCTACAGAACGTTGCACTCGACGAGGGCGACCTGCCTCCCATACTCGACGTCGAGCATAAGGCAAAGACGCAGAGCGTAGAGGATTTCCAGCATGAGATACTCACATGGCTCGACATCATGGAGAAGACATACGGCGTAAAGCCTATAATATATACCTACCTCAATTTTAAGGAGAAATATCTCTCCGACGAGCGTTTCAGGGATTACCCCTTCTGGATAGCCCACTACTATGTCGAAGAGATGAAATATACGGGAGAATGGAAATTCTGGCAGCATACCGATGCCGGACGACTCCCCGGGATCGAGGGAGAGGTGGATTTTAATGTTTACAACGGGTCGTTCTACGACCTTCAGAAACTCTGTTTACAGGATGATTGATTACTCACTTTTTCATAACCACAAAGCAGCATACTATACCCTCGGCTGCAAGCTTAATTTCGCTGAGACCTCAACATTTGCCGAGATGCTCAGCGAGATGGGCGTCACGACAGTAACAGGCGACGAGAAGGCAGACCTGTGTCTTATCAACACCTGCTCTGTGACAGATGTCGCCGACCATAAATGCCGCCAGCAGATCAACAAGATGGTGAGAAACCATCCTGATGCCTTCGTCGTCGTAACCGGATGTTACGCACAGCTCAGTCCCGAAAGGGTCGCAGAGCTGAAGGGCGTAGACCTTGTCCTCGGATCTGACGAGAAGGCAAACCTCATACAGTTCCTCTCCGACGCCTGGAGCGGTGTCACGACAGAGAAGATACACCGCATGAAGACAAAAGACATTCGTTCCTTCTCTCCTTCCTGCTCGCGTGGCAACCGCACACGGTATTTTCTCAAGGTTCAGGACGGCTGCGACTATTACTGCACGTATTGCACCATACCCTATGCCCGTGGCAACTCACGAAATGCCGACATACCCTCGCTTGTACGACAGGCACAGGGCGTGGCTGATCAGGGCGGAAAAGAGATCGTGCTTACGGGTGTCAACATCGGCGACTTCGGAAAGACGACAGGAGAGACGTTCCTGCAGCTTCTGCAGGCTCTCGACAATGTGGAAGACATAGAGAGATACCGCATATCCAGCATCGAGCCAAACCTCCTGACGGATGAGATGATTGATTTCTGTGCCGCCTCACGTGCTTTCATGCCGCATTTCCACATACCGTTGCAGTCAGGAAGTGATGAGGTCCTGAAACTCATGCACAGACGTTATGACACGTCGCTCTTCGCACATAAGGTGCGGCATATCCGGGCGGCAATGCCAGACGCTTTCATCGGTGTCGATGTCATGGTGGGATGCCGTGGCGAGACAGAGGGGTGTTTTGAGGAGTGTTATACCTTCCTCAAAGACCTTGACGTACAGCAGCTGCATGTCTTCCCCTATTCCGAACGTCCGGGGACGGCGGCTCTACACATACCGCATGTCGTGCCGGAGAGAGAGAAGAAGGAACGCTCGCAACGTCTCCTCGCACTTTCCGCCGCAAAGCTGCAGGCTTTCTACTCCCGTCATATAGGCCGCGAAGCCAAGGTGCTTGTCGAAAGAGCGTCGAAAGGCTTGGCATATCACGGGTTTACGGAGAACTACATACGTGTGGAGTTTCCGCGTTCCATGTCCCATGACGACCACGACAACACCATCATCTCCGTACGCCTCGGCGAATATAACGTAAAACATGACGCACTGAAGGGAGAGAAGATATGAAGACATCCATCGTCATACTAAACTGGAACGGCTCAGAGATGATGCGCCGTTTCCTGCCCTCTGTCCTGCGCCATAGCTCCGGCGCTGAGGTCGTGGTGGCAGACAATGCCTCTTCCGACGACTCACTTGCCATGCTTGCAGCGGAGTTTCCCCGAGTGCGTACCATTGTCCTCGACAAGAACTACGGTTTTGCTGAGGGCTACAACCGTGCGATGAAGAATATTGACAGCGAATACACCGTACTGCTCAACAGCGACGTAGAGGTCGAGGAGAGCTGGCTGACACCCATGGAGGAGTATATGGACCGTCATAAAGACGTGGCGGCATGTCAGCCGAAAATACTGTCCTATGCCGAAAATACACAGTTTGAATACTCGGGAGCTGCGGGAGGCTTCGTAGACTGTTACGGTTACCCTTACTGCCGTGGCAGGCTCTTTGCCACGGTGGAGAAAGACCACGGGCAGTATGACTCTGTCATGGACATACACTGGGCGACGGGAGCGTGCATGATGGTGCGGACACGACTGTTCTACAGCTGCGGAGCTTTCGACAGCCGCTTTTTCGCACACAACGAGGAGATAGACCTCTGTTGGCGTTTCCGCCTCTTTGGCTACCGCATCACCTGCGTGCCGCAATCCCGAGTGTATCATGTCGGGGGCGGGACCTTGCCTCAGGGCAATCCTCGCAAGGTGTACCTCAATTTCCGCAACAACTTGCTGATGCTCTATAAGAACCTTCCCGACTCCGACCTCCGGAGGGTCATGGCCATAAGGCTCGTCCTCGACTATGTCGCGGTGGTTCAGAGCCTTGTGAAAGGTGACCTGCAGGGTGCCAGAGCTATCTTACGTGCCCGCCATGACTTCCATGCCATGAAGAAGGATTACGTGCCGTCGAGGCAGGAAATACAGCGCAGGGCGGCCAACGGCTGTCGGCTCACCTCTCCCTGCTCCGTACTGTTCAGATATTTTATCGTAAGGAAAAGATATTTCTCGCAGTTGTAGGGATGTCCTATGTGGGAGAATATCCCCTTCCACCAGACTATGCTTCTCCCTCGGGATAATACTTCACACACATTTATTTCCTGATATCCATCTAAAGAACCATCATGACATATCTCACTTTAACGTCCTCCATATCCAGTGTCAGGAGCCTGTGCCGATCCGGACGCCTCTTAGCTTTCCTTCTCCTGATACCCTGTTTCTCCTGCTCGTCAGAGCATAAGGCGGAAGACGACAGGGCAGAACAACCTCTTGCCGTGGCTGTTACAAAGACCATAGACTGCCTGCCGCTGTATGTTGCGGAAGAGATGGGCATAGCCGGCAGCATGGGTTACAGGCTCACCCTCGTCGATATGCCGTCGAGGGAAGACGGTGAGGTGGCTCTCATGCTTGGCAAGGTCTGCGGCGTGATGACCGACTCGTTGCGTGCCAGAAACCTCATGGCTCGCATGGAGGAGAGCAAAAGGATAAACGACGTCCTGCAAAGACAGGAGAAGTCACTGGAGGAACGTATTGCAAAGGCCAAGGGACAGGAGAAGAAAGAGCTTGTACAGAACCTGCAAGCCCTACGCAAGAAGCATGTTGCCATGAAGGTTGACACGCTCTCGCTCTTCCTCCACGACAATATGCCGCTGTTCCTGTTCACAAACGTCAGGGCGCGTATCAAGCAAACAAAACAGCTGACGGACAAGATGATTGCCGTCGACAGGAAAGGTTCGGAGAGGCTTTACGCAGAACAGATTGCCGACTCGGCGGAGATTGCCGACAAGGTGTTCTATGTCAATATCCTCAGCATGCCGATACGTCAGCACATGCTGATGAACAATTCGATAGATGCCGTGGTAGTGACAGAACCTGTCGCTGCACTGCTGTGTGCGGCAGGCCATAAGGCGTTGCGCCATAACGTCAGGAGGAACGAGCGCATGGGATGTCTTGTGACGGCACGTGGCAATGAAGACATACAAAAGATATACAATGCCGCGTGTGACTCCATAAACAAATACGGCATACACCATTTCGACTCTGTCCTTACGCAACGCATGAACGTAACGAAACAGGCGTTGCGACATCTCACGACAAAGAAAATGGAAAAGATGAGCACACCTTAAAAAAATATATAATGAGAAAGTTATTGTTTATATTACCTATGCTCCTCGCGCTCTCCTCGTGTATCAAGGACGAGCTGCCAAACATGGAGTGTGACATTATTGCGGCATACGCCGGTGTTGCCGATCCGGACGAGGTCTTTTTCCAGCTCAGCGACACCATAGCACCTATCAATGCCGACTATGCCTCGTCGATGATACAGTTCCAGCGTGTCACGCCGTGGGCAGACCTAACACATGCCGCACCGCGGTTCCGCATATCAGAAGGTGCCGTCCTTTACCCACCCAGTGGCACGCTGCGTGACTTCTCCAACGACACTACACAGGTGTATTTCTGTATTGCTGAAGATGCAGTGCCTCTCTTTGAGAGCATCAAGGCTTCAGGGACACAGATAGAGCAGAAACTTTTCACGGCATCTCAGGAGGGGAGACACATCAGGACGTATTTCGTACAGTATAAACATTCTGCCAGCCAGGCGTCGGACATCACAGAATATCCCTTCGAACATTATTTCCTCGAACTGAAGAAACAGAAATACTACGAATGGAGCGACCCATACAGTGACGGCACGCTGCGTGAGGTGCCAAACTGGGCTACTGCCAATGCCGGCTTCGCCACGGCACGCGGCTCCGCACTTCCCGACGAATATCCTACCGTTCCGGTGAAAGGCGGCGGTGTTGACGGTGGCGACTGCGTGAAGCTTGAGACATGCTCGACGGGTGCCTTCGGACAGCTCTTTGGACTGCCTCTCGCTGCAGGAAACCTTTACCTCGGCACGTTCAACCTCTCTCAGGCGTTGACAAATACTCTCAAGGCGACACGGTTCGGAGAAAACAGCACGCTCGAAAGGGTGCCCATACGTATGACGGGATATTACAAATACTTCCCAGGAGAGCAGATGACTGACGCTATGAGCAACAACATCGAGGGTACGGACATGCCGGCGTTATACTGCGTCGTTTACCGCAACCACGATGCCGAAGGCAACGCCGCGGTGCTGTATGGCGACGATGTCTCTGACAGCCCTCTCGTCGTGGCACGTGCAGAGGTCGTAGAGTGGCAGTACGACACGGAAGAATGGGTGCCTTTCTCTCTTGAATTCTCATGGCGCGAACCCATTGATGTCGCTCTGCTGAAGGCTAAGGGCTATAACTTCGCCATAATATGCTCTTCAAGCAAGGACGGCGCAGACTTTGTAGGTGCCGTAGGCAGCAAACTGTATGTTGACAATATAACGATGTATTATGAACCGGAAGAATAATATCCTCATGCTCCTCGCACTCCTCGTCATGACGTGGGGCGAGGCTGCGGCAGAACAGTATGGTGACAGCGCAAGAGTCTTTGCGTCACGTCATCTCAACGTCACCTTACGTGCCGGATATGCCGTGGGCGGCACGATACCCATCGACTTTCCCCCAGAGATGCGTGGGTTGAACTCCTATTCCCCGAAGTTCAATTACGTCTTCTCCGTCAACGTCTCGACACCTCTCTTAGCAGACTGGGGCGTAGAGACAGCCTTGCGCTTTGAGCGTCGTGGGTTCCAGAGCGACGTCACCATGCGACACTACCAGATAACGCTGGAGCAGGGCGGAGAGAAAATCTCAGGACCGTTCTCAGGAAATGTCGTCATAAATGCCGTACAGGCGGCTATCACCTTGCCTCTCTATGCCGTATGGCATGTCTCTGACAAGGTAGCGCTGAAGGCGGGACCGTATGTCTCGTATGTCACAGACCGTACCTTCCATGGCTATGCCTACGGCGAGAAGGTCTATGATGCCGACGGCACCTGGAGCGGACATTTCGACGCATACATACGTCGCGACGAGGTGCGGGGCGAGAAGGTGGAGATAGGTAATGTTTATACCGACTCCAACGGAAACATCGTGGACAAACGGGGCACCTTCTCCGGCGAAGAGTTCAACGACTACATGCGACGGTTTCAATATGGTGTCGCCATGGGGTGTGACATGATGCTGTCACGCAAATGGGGTGCCTTCGCAGAGCTGTCATACGGTTTCAACAGTGCCTTCACCGACGACCCGGGCAATCCTGTCACCATGCCATTGCATCCCGTCTATCTCACTCTCGGCGTAATATACCGCCTGAAATAAAGAAAAGGCGGAATTATGTCAATCCTAAAACAATTATCATTATGAAGAAAGTATTACTTTTCATTCTCATGCATGCATGTGTCATGCTTGCTGTCGCTCAGACAGACGTGTATTCCGGAAAACTCACGGTAAAGGGTGGGTTGGTAATAAACACTACCATGAACGACGTTCCTCTCTCGCTGACAAAAGTTAGCGACGATGTTTACAGCCTTGAGATAAAGAATTTCTCTATCTCTCTTGCTGACAGTGAGTTCAACGTGGGAAACATAAACATTCCGGAACTTAAAGCTACAGCGAATGGCGAGGGCTTCGACCTCCTCAGCACGCCTTCCGGCGAAGAGAACAATATCCTCCTCTCTGCCGGTGACGACCCTAATGTCGAGTGGCTCGGACCAGACCTGGGAGGTGCTCAAGGTACGGTGACGGGAAAACTCTCGGGAGAAAACATCGAGCTCGCCATACCTCTCACAGTAAAGATAGGCATCAGAGTCACCCTCGACATTAAGTATTATGGCGTGAAAGTGTCTTCCGGCATTTCTACCGTGACAGCAGAAGACGATGTCAACACTCCAGAATATACACCGTCCGGACAGCGTGTCACATCATCTTATCGCGGCATAGTGATACGTAACGGAAAGAAATATGTCAAGGTGGGTGAAAAGTAGGGTATTCAATTTTCGCAAGTACAAAAGGATTGGATATCAAAAGAAAGTGTGGCGCGCCCTCAAAGGGCAATGAGCACTTAGCCAGCTCAGAGCGAAGCGACACCATGGGTTAGAATATGAAGAAAAGTTCTTGCTCAGAAAGGGCAAAAGCATAAAATTTTGGTTCATACCCAGGGTGTCGCTTCGCTCTGCCCCGGGCTAATTGCTTTTGCCTATTCGAGTGTGTCTTGAACCATTGTTTACCAGCAGGCGGAAGTTGAATACAGATGATAGACTGTGATGTTTTTTCCGAAGGCGTTTTTTACTTTGACATGGTGTTGCCCCCGGAAGATTATGTACACTATGACAATTTTTTTTATGGTTTTGTTAATACACTGATCAAGATTCTCACCTTTATATCTTGACAGACGTTATCTCCGTTCTCTGAAGCCCTTTCTTGTGGACATTGGCAAGTATGAGGACGTATGTGAGCTGCTCTTTCTCCTTCATCGTGGATGTGATATATCGGAAATCATCTTCCGGGACAACATATTTCAGCATAGGCCCATCCCAGGAAGCCTCCACAAGACGTATCTTTTCTGAGAGAGGAGAGATGACGTAAGCATAGCAAGCCGTGCCTCACGCAGTGAAGCTGTTTTGAAATCGAAATGCAAAAGATAATGAAAAAATCGTGGCGACAAGGCTCTTTTCCGATAATTCTTATTAACTTTGCATTCTATTAGGCATGTCGCCACGGCTGTTCCGGCTTCCGGCATTTCATGCCCTGTCGGGCAGACAGCGTCTATGTCGTTGTCTTACAGGCCACGTCACCCGTCACACGACCCTATTCAAACCGAAAACGATGAAACGAACGAACAAGAATAAGAAGAATACTGCGAAACCCTCTGGAGCAGAAAAGAAGACCTATGCCGAAGTCATGGGCTTTGGAAAGTTGGTACACAATGAGACAGTAGACTTCATAACCGGTCTGCTGCTTTTCTCCATATCCATTTTCGTCTTTTGCGCGATGTTCAGCTATTTCTCCACGGCAGAAGCCGACCAGAGCCTGCTTGTGAAGCTCCGTCCCGGCGAGCTGCTGTCGTCGAGCAAGGACTTCCATAATGTCTGCGGGTCGTTAGGCTCGCTGCTGAGCTATTTCTTCATAGCCCGTTGTTTCGGCTTTGCCGCCTTCTTCATTCCGGCGTATGTCCTTTTCTGCGGTCTTCAGCTGATGGGGGCATATAAGGTGAACCTCCTGAAATGGTTTCTCTGTATGTCGGTGACAATGCTGTGGTTCAGCGTGGCACTGGCGAAGTTCCTCACCCCGATGATGGGAGACACCGTATATCTCCCTGGCGGCGACCACGGCGAGATGGTATGTCAGTTCCTGGAAGGCGTGATAGGTGCTCCGGGACTCCTTGCCGTCCTCGGCGTCGTGGCGATAGTCTTCCTGACCTACCTCTCTTCTGAGACGATAAACTTCGTGCGCCACCTCCTCAACCCCGTAGGCTACCTCTCCCGCAAGGTGAAGTTCACCATAACCCAGAGCCATGAGGAAGAAACGGTGGACAGCGTGACATACGAAGACCCCGCGGCACAGACCGTGACGTTCAACGACGGCGTGGCGACATTCCAGGAACCTCAGAACACCGAAGACAAGACGTCTGTCACCATGGTTGACGAAGAAACCCATGAGGTCATATCACCCACAGCTGCTGCCGAGAGCAAACCGACGGCAGCAGAGCCGGAGTTTGAGGTGGTAAAAGGAGTGGAGGAGGAGAGTGCCAAGGGCAAGAGTGTGGCACACTACGACATGGACACCCCCATAAACCCTCGTGAGCCTTACCTCAACTACACCTTCCCTCCGCTCTCGCTGTTGAAGAAATACGACAACGACAGCCGTCCCGTCATCGACAAGGAAGAGCTGATAGCCAACAAACAACGCATCGTGGAGGTTCTCAACTCCTTCAAGGTACAGATCAAAGAGATAAAAGCCACGGTAGGTCCTACGATAACGTTATATGAGATAACGCCAGCCGAAGGCATCAGGATATCCAAAATCCGTAACCTTGAGGACGACATAGCCCTCTCGCTCGCCGCCCTCGGCATACGTATTATAGCCCCTATCCCGGGAAAGGGCACCATAGGCATCGAGGTGCCTAACGCCAAGCCTTCCATAGTCTCCATGGAGTCGATACTCAACTCGAAGAAATTCCAGGAGACGACGATGGAGCTTCCCATAGCCCTTGGCAAGACCATCACCAACGAGGTCTTCATGGTGGACCTTGCCAAGCAGCCGCACCTCCTCGTGGCAGGTGCGACGGGACAGGGAAAGTCTGTGGGATTGAATGCCATAATAACGTCTCTGTTGTATAAGAAACACCCTAACGAGCTGAAAATAGTCCTCGTAGACCCAAAGAAGGTGGAGTTCTCAGTATATGGTCCCATCGCCGAACATTTCATGGCGTCGGTCGATGAAGACGAGAGCCCTATCATTACCGACGTCAGCAAGGTGGTGAGGACGTTGAAGTCGCTCTGCGCACTCATGGACCACCGTTACGACCTCCTCAAGATTGCCGGAGCACGAAACATCAAGGAATACAACCAGAAATTCCTCAGCCACCAGCTCAACCCCGAGCGTGGTCATGAGTTCATGCCGTATATCGTAGTGGTGATAGACGAGTTCGGCGACCTTATCATGACGGCAGGAAAAGAGGTGGAGCTGCCGATAGCACGTATAGCACAGCTGGCACGTGCCGTAGGCATCCATATGGTCATCGCGACACAGCGTCCTACGACGACCATCATCACGGGCAATATCAAGGCGAACTTCCCGGGACGTATAGCCTTCCGTGTAGGAGCCATGATAGATTCACGTACCATCCTCGACCGTCCCGGTGCCAACCAGCTCGTGGGACGCGGCGACATGCTCTTCCTCAACGGCACGGAACCTGTCCGCGTGCAGTGTGCCTTCGTAGATACTCCCGAGGTGGAGAACATCACACGGTTCATCGCCGACCAGCCCGGTCCCCTTCACCCTCTTGAGCTCCCCGAGCCTGTCGCCGACGGAGAAGGCATAAGCGGAGGCATCAGCGACACCGGCATAGCAGACCTCGACCCTCTCTTTGAAGAGGTGGCACGATACATCGTATCGTCAAACCTCGGCTCTACGTCAGCCATACAACGTAAGTTCTCCATAGGCTACAACCGTGCCGGACGCCTCATGGACCAGATAGAACGCATGGGCATAGTAGGCGCGGCACAAGGCTCGAAGCCACGTGAGGTCCTCATAACCGACGAGTCGTCGCTCGACATGCTCTTCTCGCAGCTACGTCAGTAGACAAGGTGGAGTCCACAAGAAAACATTCCACCATATCTTTCATTTTCCCAACACATAACCTTTATGAAACGCATACTGTTCTCAATACTCCTCCTCGCCGCCGCGGCATGCAGCTTTGCAGACAATGCCACCGATGCCCGCAAGACGCTCGACAACCTCTCTTCACGCATCACCAACGGCGGAGGAGCCATGGCGCAGTTCACACTCTCCGGAGGGCAAGGCACCCTCTCGGGCACTGTGGCAATAAAGCAGAAGAAGTTCCGTGTCTCGACGTCAGCCATGACGGTATGGTATAACGGCACGACGCAATGGGTTTACGTCAAGGCAAATGATGAGGTCAATGTCTCCACCCCTTCTGCCGCAGCCCAGATGTCCATGAACCCCTATGCCTTCCTTGCCATATACAAGAAAGGCTATGCCCTCTTCATGAAGAAGGAGGGGCAGACGAAGACCGTCACCATGGTGTCGAAGACAAACGCCATAACCGATATCGTCATAACGCTCGGCAAGGGCGACGTGCCTGTCATGGTGCGGTTCCGCCAGAAGGGCGCATGGACGACGATACGCCTCAGTGCATTCAAGATAGCACGGCAGAGTGACGCGACATTTGTTTTCGATGCTAAGAAATATCCTAAAGCAGAAGTTATAGACCTACGATGACATATCCTAACAATTTTGAGAAGAAGATAGGCTTCGACACCATTCGCGCCATGCTTCAGGCGTCATGTCTCTGCACCCTCGGGCAGAAGAAGGTAGAGAACATGGAGTTCTCTGCCGACAGCGGAGAGATACGTTCACAGCTGGAGCAGATACGTGAGTTCCGCCGCATCCTTGATGCTGACGACGGTTTTCCCCTGGAACATTTCTACGACATGCGTGAGGCCATCTCACGTCTGCGCATAGAAGGCACCCACCTGGAAGAGGAAGAGCTGTGCCAGCTGCAGCGCTCACTCGTCACCATACACCATATTATAATATATCTTTGCCGTGACAGCGAGGAGAACGCCACGGGCGAGATGACATACAGATACCCCTCCCTCCAGCAGCTCACGGAAGGGATATGTATCTTCCCGAACATCACGTCACGCATAGACCGTATCCTCGACAAATACGGCAGGATAAAAGACACCGCAACGCCCGAACTGGCTCACATACGCTACGAACTGTCGAAAATGGCGGGTAGCATCTCACGGACGCTCAACGGCATACTGAACACGGCAAAGCAGGAAGGCATCATAGAGAAGGACGTCACGCCGACATTACGCGACGGACGTCTCGTCATACCCGTCATACCCGCCATGAAACGGAAAATCAGCGGCATCGTACACGACGAGTCTGCCTCAGGACGCACGGTGTATATCGAGCCGTCGGAAGTGGTAGAGGCAAACAACAGAATACGTGAGCTTGAGGCGGACGAGCGACGAGAAGTGATACGCATACTGAAAGATATGGCGAAGATGATACGTCCATATATCCGTGAGATCGGCGACTCCTACCTCCTCCTCGCAAACATCGACTTCATACGTGCGAAGACCCTCCTCGCCGAGAAGTTCCACGCCATAGAGCCGGACATTGCCGACGGCCAGCATATCGACTGGCGTGAGGCACGCCACCCGCTGCTTCAGCTGTCGTTGGAGAAACACGAGAAGGAACGTGTTCCGGAAGACAATACCCCGGAGAAGAAAATCGTGCCGCTCAACATACGTCTCACCGACGAGAAACGCATGCTCATCATTTCCGGACCTAATGCCGGAGGAAAGTCGGTATGTCTCAAGACAGTGGGACTGTTGCAGTACATGCTGCAGTGCGGACTCTCCATACCTGTCGGCGAACGCTCGGTGGCAGGAGTCTTTACGGGCATCATGATAGACATCGGCGACGAGCAGAGCATCTCTGACGACCTCTCCACATACTCCAGTCACCTGATGAACATGAAGCACATGCTGCGCAACGCCGGCAGCGGCACAATCATTCTCATCGACGAGTTCGGAACAGGCACGGAGCCAACCATAGGTGGCGCCATAGCCGAGAGCGTGCTGGAGAAACTCTGCGAGAACGGCGTGTGGGGCGTTGTCACCACACACTACCAGAACCTCAAGGAGTTTGCCGACAGCCATGACAGCGTCATAAACGGTGCCATGCTCTACGACCGCAACGAGATGCGACCACTCTTCCAGCTCGCCATAGGCAAGCCCGGATCGTCGTTTGCCATAGAGATAGCCCGTAAGATCGGGTTGCCCGACAGTGTCATACAGAAAGCCACGGATATCGTGGGACAGGACTATATCCAGAGCGACAAATACCTCCAGGACATAGTGCGCGACAAGAAATACTGGGAGGGGAAACGACAGACCATACGCTTGCGCGAGAAGGACATGGAGGCTACGATACTAAAGTATCAGGAGGAGATACAACGTCTTGAGAAAGAGCGTGCCGACATACTGACACGTGCCAAGAACGAGGCGAAGGAACTCCTCAGCGAGAGTAACCGACGCATAGAGCTCGCCATAAAGGAGATACGCGAGGCACAGGCGGAAAAGGAAGAGACGAAACGCATTCGTGAGGAGCTGCAGGCCTTTGAGAGCGATGTCGAGGACATTGACGTAAGACAGAAGGACGACGCCATACAGCGCAAGATAGAACAGATACAGCAGAGGCAGCAGAGAAGGGAGGAACGCAAACGAAAGAAAGAAGAGGGAAAGCTCACCGCTGCCGAGGAGAAAGCGGCGGCAATATTGCGCGAAGCGGCACAAAGGACAGACATAACACGTCCGGTATGTCCCGGCGACAGCGTGAGGATACGTGGCACACAGAGTGTCGGAACGGTGGCGGAGATAAACGGAAAGATCGCTACGGTAATCTTCAGCGGAGGCATGCGTTCGAAGGTCAAGGCCGACCGCCTGGAGCATGCACGTCCTGAACCTGCCGCCAACGTGGCGTCACATGACACCGTGACGGAGGGAAACACAGAGAACGGCAACACCGCACGGGGAGGGTTCTCCTCTGCCGCTGCCGCTTTGCTGGCAGAGAAAAGCAAGGTCTCTGTGGCTACCCGCAACACCATGGACGAACACATGCGTCACTTCTCACATGAGATAGACGTCAGAGGCATGAGGGGCGATGAAGCTCTCAATGCAGTGCAGTATTTCATTGACGATGCCATACTCGCAGGAGTACAGCAGGTTCGCATCCTCCACGGCAAAGGCAACGGCATACTGCGACAGCTCATACGCCAGTATCTCGGCTCCGTTCCCAACGTCATAAGATACCGCGACGAGGACATTCGCTTCGGCGGGACGGGCATCACGATTGCAGAGTTCTGACAATCATGGGGTGGGGAGTCATCACGATTGCTGAGTTCTGACACTCACGTGTGGACGGGCATCAGAAGATGGTTATATAACACTTTTCAGAGTAAAAACAAGGGATAACGATACCCAAACAAGAATAATCCATTAACAAAAACAAAAGAAAACATTATGAAGAAAATGAAATTTATGGCAGTGGCACTCTCTGTTCTCATGCTCCTGCCAGGTTGTGGTACAGCGACAAAGAATGGTGCTCTGATAGGAGCCGGTGGCGGTGCTGCTGTCGGTGCCCTCGTAGGCAGGCTTATCGGCGGCAATTCCACAGGCACACTGATTGGTGCCGGCGTGGGTGCTGCGGTAGGTACTGGTGCCGGTGTTCTCATCGGAAAGAAGATGGACAAGGCAAAGCAAGCCGCACAGCAGGTGGAGAACGCTACGGTAGAGACGGTGAAAGACGCCAACGGCCTTGACGCTGTAAAGGTGTCGTTCGACAACGGCATACTCTTCCAGGTGGGCAAGTCAACACTTCAGCCTTCAGCACAGAACTCGCTGAACTCTTTCGCACAGAAAGTTCTCAACGTATATACCGATTGCGACTGTTCTGTCTATGGCTTCGCATCGTCTGACGGTTCTGACCAGACAAACCTCACACTCTCACAGCAGCGTGCCAATGCCGTTGCGACATATCTGAAGAACAACTGCCGTGTGGCAAACTCACAGATTAAGTACGTTCAGGGCTTCGGCGAAGACCCACAGTATCTGATCTTCAACGCCGACGGCAGTGAGAACCGTGAAGCAAGCCGCCGCGTGGAGGTTTATCTCTATGCTTCCGAGAGCATGATAAAAGCTGCTCAGGAAGGCACTCTGCAGTAACAGGGTGAAAAACATCGCAACATAAACGGTTACATATCGTAACATGAACGTTTACATGCCGCAACATGACAAAGGACGGGAAAGCCCGATGTCGTGTGCGGCATTTTATTTTTCTTCAAAACAGCCAACTTTTGTTAATATATTCTTCTCTTTACGTATAAAAAGAAATAAATCATTATCTTTGCATAAATTTTTATCTCCGCATTTTTTTATTAACAACGCGGTGGGAAAAGAAATCCCACCAAAACCAAATCTGACTAATATGAAAAACCTGAGAATGTACATCAACGGAAAGTTCGTTGAAAGCCGTAGCGGAAAATGGATTGATGTCCTCAACCCGTCAACAGAGGAAGTATGCTCACGCCAGCCGGAAGGCACCATAGAGGATGTCGACGAGGCATTGGACGCAGCACGTGCCGCACAGAAAGCATGGGAGAAGACTCCTGCCATAGAGCGTGCGGAATATCTGAAGAAGATGGCTGACGGCATACGACGCCGTGAGCAGGAGTTTGTGGAGATCATCATGCGCGAGCAGGGCAAGACGCGCTCATGGGCTCAGATAGAGGTTGGCGCGACAATAGCTTATTTCGACTATATGGCATCCTTCGCAAGACATATAGAAGGTGAGATAATACAGAGCGACAACCGCGGCGAGACAATATTCCTGTCGAAGAAACCTATCGGAGTGGTGGCAGGCATACTGCCATGGAACTTCCCGTTCTTCCTCATAGCACGCAAGGCTGGCGCGGCACTCATTGCAGGATGTGCCATAGTGATAAAACCGGCACAGCTGACACCGGAAAACTGCACCGTTTTCGCTGAGGTGGTACATGAGACAGGTCTTCCTGCCGGACTCTTCAACGTCGTCACGGGCAAAGGCTCAGTAGTCGGCAATGCCCTCGCGGCAAGTCCTAAGATAGACATAGTGTCCGTAACAGGTTCGGTAGGTGCGGGAGAAAGTATCATGAAGGCTGCTGCCACAAACATCACGAAGGTGTCGCTGGAACTGGGCGGCAAGGCACCTGTCATAGTATTCCCCGATGCAGACCTGGAGATCGCGGCACAAGCCATCCTCGACAGCCGTATAGGCAACAACGGACAGATATGCAACAACGCCGAGCGTCTGTACGTTCATAAAGACATCAAGGAGAAGCTCACAGCCCTCCTGCTTGAGAAATTCCAGAACGTAAAAATCGGCGATCCGTTCTCTGCCGACGACATAGACATGGGACCATTGGTTGAGAAACGTGCCCTTGAGAGTGTGGAAGAAAAGGTACAGCGTGCGGTAAGCCAGGGAGCCACGGTGCTCTGCGGAGGACATAGGGTAGGAGAGAAAGGCTATTTCTATGCCGCCACATTGCTGGACAACTGCCGTCAGGACATGGACATCATACATGAGGAGACCTTCGGACCTGTGCTGCCTATTATAGAATGGGAGAGCATCGACGAGGTCCTGGCATGGGCCAACGACTGCGAATACGGCCTGGCATCGTCAGTATTCACCAACGACATAAACATTGCGACACGCTGTGTCCGCGAGCTGGAGTTCGGCGAGACATACATCAACCGCTTCCACTTCGAGGCCATACAAGGCTTCCACGCAGGAGTGAAGAAGAGCGGCATAGGAGGTGCGGACGGAAAACATGGCGTAGAGGAGTATCTGCGCACTCATGTGACATATCTTCAGACAAGATAACACACGACGACATGGGCTATGGTCGGAAAGGCCATAGCCCTCGCAACGTACGGAGCAATACGCCAGAGGTATATTCCCGTATGCTGGTGTCGGAGCCTTCCGCCATGGCGTTCTGCCGTCCTCCGTGTCTTTCAACTGCTCATGGCGTTCCATCACAAGAAACAAAAGAACATGAAAATAGGATTATTCATACCCTGTTATGTCGATGCCTTATATCCCGGTGTCGGCGTAGCGACATACAAGATTTTGACAAGTCTCGGCCTCGATGTCCATTACCCCGAGCGTCAGACATGCTGTGGACAACCGATGGGAAATGCCGGCTTCCAGGGCAAGGCAGAGAGACTCGTAGAGGATTTTGACCGTCTCTTCGCTCCCTACGACTATGTCGTGGCACCTTCGGCGAGTTGTGCCGCCTATGCCCGTTTCTTCCATCCCGGCATAGCGCATCATGAGTGTGAGGCTGCTGCGAAGACCATGGACGTGGTGGAGTTCCTGCATGATGTCGTAAAGGTCACGGCTTTCCCGAAAAGCAGTTTCCCACATGTGGTGAGCATACATAACAGTTGCCACGGAGTGAGGGAGCTGGGATTGGCATCGCCCTCAGAGCGTAACGTGCCGAGGTACAATAAGATCCGCGACCTCCTCGCTCTCGTTCCCGACATTACGATATGTGAGCCGGAGCATCCTGATGAATGCTGCGGCTTCGGTGGAATGTTCTCCATAGAAGAGCCGGACGTCTCGGTACGTATGGGGCGCGACAAGATCTCAC
Source organism: uncultured bacterium (assembly GCA_945829425.1). Lineage (GTDB taxonomy): Bacteria > Bacteroidota > Bacteroidia > Bacteroidales > Bacteroidaceae > Prevotella. The sequence continues at coordinate 37,764 of CALZUQ010000019.1, forward strand.
GGCATATCGCGACAGGTGCAGAGTATGTCACGGGACCTGACTCGTCGTGTCTCATGCACATGCAGGGAATAGTGAAGAAGAACCCCTCCACGTTCAAGGCAAGGAACGGAAAGGACATACAGTTCATACACGTAGCAGAAATATTATCAAGCGGACTATGAGTACGAAACATTCAAAACGCGCCGCGAAGTTCAATCGCGACATGGAGCGTGTCACACGCCATGACAAGACCTTTTGAAGCGTGCGCCAGAGACGTGACGCCTTGGCATATAACATACCGGAATGGGAAGACCTCCGGGAGGCGGCAAGCCGTATAAAGAAACATACCATAACCCATCTCGCGGACTATCTCGAACAGTTTGAGGCAGCAGCAGAGAAAAACGGTGCTCATGTCTACTGGGCGCGGGACGCCAAGGAGTATAACCGCATAGTGATTGACATAATGCGAAGCCACGGCGTCAGAAAGGTGGTGAAGAGCAAGTCCATGCTTACCGAGGAATGCCGTCTCAACGAACATCTGCAGAAGGAAGGCTTAGAGGTGGTGGAGACAGACCTCGGAGAGCGCATCCTGCAACTTATGAAGCTTGCTCCGAGCCATATCGTCATGCCGGCGATACACATAACGAAAGAAGAGGTTGAGGAGTGCTTCAGGAAAAAAGGCGTAATACGCGATGCCGAGCAGCATATCTCCAAGGAGGAGCGCGATGCTGCACCACCTGCCGACCCGACATACCTCACACGGTGTGCAAGGTATCATCTGCGTGACAACTTCATGACTGCCGACTGCGGCATGACGGGGGCGAACTTCGGCGTTGCGGCGACAGGCGACATCGTGGTGTGTACCAACGAGGGCAACGCCGACATGTCGACCTCTGTGCCAAAGCTACATATCGTAAGCATGGGCATAGAGAAACTCATACCCGACTATGACTCTCTCGCCGTATTCCAAAGGCTGCTGGCACGTCACGGCACAGGACAGCCCACCACGGTATATACCTCACATTTCCGTTCTCCGCGACCTGGTGGCGAGATGCACATCATTCTCGTTGACAACGGACGGTCAGACATCCTTGGCAACGAAGGACACTGGCAGACGCTGAAGTGCATGAGATGTGGAGCATGTATGAACACATGTCCCGTATACAGAAGGTCGGGGGGATATTCTTATACATATTTCATTCCAGGACCGATAGGAGTAAATCTCGGAATGCTACGCAATCCAGAAAAGCATTACCACAACTGTTCGGCATGTTCACTGTGCTGCTCGTGCGACAATGTCTGCCCGGTAAAGGTTGACCTGTCGTCGCAGATATACCGCTGGCGTCAGGACCTCGACGGCATGCACCACGCCGACAAGATGAAGAAAGCGATGTCCGTAGGCATGCGATACATCTTTGAACACCCACGGATATTCACTACGGCGTTGCGTATGGCACCTTGGGCAAACCATCTGCCGGAATTCATCACCAATGTGAAGGCAAACACATGGGCTAAGGGACATGCCATGCCAGAGTTTGCAAAACTATCGTTCCATGAGATGTGGAAACGGGGAATGGTAGAGGAACAGAAGGCAAAAGAGTGCAACAAAAAGAAATAAGGGTGGCAAAGCGAATTGACAGAACCCACCTTGAATAACCGCCGGAGTAATGGAACGTCGGTTCCTGATGTCGTAATGTCTGGGAAAACAGGCAGATGCTGACGATGACAGGAAACATGCAACTGCTGCCGATGTCCGTTACTTCTGGAAAATACAATATCATACAATGAACAGCAAGCAAGACATATTGTCACGTCTGCGACACAACGTGCGTGAGACGTATGACATGCCAGACCTCTCTTTTCCAAAGACGGTCTACGACGACCCTGTCGCGGAGTTCATTCACGCCACGACGACGACAGCGGGGGCACACCTCATGGAACTGTCGGAGGGCGATGACATAAACAGGAAAATCCGTGAGGCTTATCCTGATGCAAAGGTTATAACGAGTAATATCGCCGGCGTAGAAGCTACGCTGACCCCGGACGACGTCGAGAAAGCCCAGGACTTGGAGAAAACAGACGTGGGAGTGATACAGGGTACGGTAGGTGTGGCAGAGAATGCATGTATATGGATTCCGCAGACGATGAAGGAACGTTCCGTATGCTTCATGGCAGAATATCTCGTCATACTCCTTTCGCGGAAAGACATCGTGAGCAATATGCACGAGGCATACCGCAAGATAGAGTTTACGTCGCTGGGCTTCGGGACATTCATTTCCGGACCGTCAAAGACTGCCGACATCGAGCAGGCCCTCGTATATGGCGCACAGGCGGCACGCGGAGTGACCGTCATGCTCTTGCCGTAAAAAAACTATTTCCATCACACACTGACACAATGAATATTCTGAACATACTGACATTAGGACTGCTGAAGAAAATAATACGTTGGGCACTGGCATTGTTCTTTGCTTCGACAATACTCTCGGTGTTGATATACAAGTACCTCCCCGTGTACATCACTCCGCTGATGGTCATACGCACCATGGAACAGGCTACTTCCGGCGAACACATACGGTGTCACCATCATTGGGTGAGCATGGACAAAATCTCACGCCACATGCCCGTGGCGGTGATGGCGAGTGAAGACCAGCGCTTCCTCCTTCACCACGGTTTTGACTTCGATGCCATACAGAAGGCTGCCAAACACAACAGAAACTCCAAGACAAAGCATGGAGCGTCGACAATATCTCAGCAGACGGCAAAGAATGTCTTCCTGTGGCCTGCCAGAAGCTGGGTGAGGAAAGGCCTGGAGATGTATTTCACCTTCCTCATAGAGACATTATGGTCGAAGCAACGCATCATGGAGGTTTATCTCAACTCCATAGAGATGGGACCGGGGATATATGGCGTAGATGCCGTAGCGGAGTATCATTTCAACGGGAAGACAGCAGAGGAACTGTCGCGAAGCGATGCAGCACTTATTGCCGCAACACTGCCTAACCCACGGAAGTTCTCTTCTCTTGAACCGTCAGATTATATTCTCAGGAGACAGGCAAGGATACAGAGGGAGATGAAGTTCATACCGTCATTCCCAAAGGAGGGGGAGAAGGTCAATCCGAAAACCGTTACGGGGGGAGTGTACAGTAAGTGAGAACATACTTCACAGAACACATTTTTATTCTGAATTGCATGCAATGAATATACGATGAATGAATTGTTTGAACAACTGAATGACGCGCAGAGCGATGCCGTGAGATATAATGACGGCCCCTCGCTGGTCATTGCCGGGGCAGGAGCAGGAAAGACACGTGTGCTGACATACAAGATAGCCTATCTGCTGCAGAATGGCTACAAGCCGTGGAACATCCTTGCACTGACGTTTACCAACAAAGCGGCTGACGAGATGAAGGAACGTATAGCAGGACTCGTAGGAGAAGACCTTGCACGGAAGCTCGTGATGGGAACCTTCCATTCCGTCTTCTCACGTATTCTGCGCATTGAGGCGGAAAGCATTGGCTTCACGTCGCAATATACCATTTACGATGAGTCCGACTCCTGCTCGTTGCTGAAGTCGATAATAAAGGAGCGTAACCTCAACGACAAGGTGTACAAACCATCTGTCGTTCACAAGCATATCTCTTTAGCCAAGAACAATCTATGTATGCCGGCGGACTATGCCGATGACACAGCATACAGAGAGCGCGATGACAGAATGGGGCTTCAGGACATCCATGAGATTTATGATATCTACGACAAACGTCTGAAACAGGCCAACGCCATGGATTTCGACGATATTCTGCTTTATACGCATATCCTCTTCCGGTGTCATCCCGAGATATGCGCACGTTATGCCGAGAAATACCATTATATTCTCGTTGATGAGTATCAGGACACAAACAACGTACAGCAAGACATTGTAAGGGCTCTCGCTACGTCCCACGCACGGGTTTGTGCTGTGGGCGACGACGCACAGTCGATATATGGCTTCCGAGGGGCGAACATATATAACGTGTTACGTTTTGAAAACACTTTCAGCGACATAACACCTGACAGCCCTCGCGTACGTCTTTTCAAACTCGAGCAGAACTACCGTTCTACAAAGAACATCGTGAATGCGGCAAACAGTCTCATAAGCCATAACAAACACCAGATACAGAAGGAGATATACTCGCATAACGGGGAAGGGGAGAAGATACGCGTCAAGGAGTGTTACAGTGACAAGGAAGAGGCTATCGTAGTAGCCAATGAGATAAAGAGAAGAAAGAAGCGAGAGGGCATGAAATACTCTGACTTTGCCGTACTGTACCGTACGAACGTACAAAGCAGGGTGATAGAGGAACAGTTGAGGAAAGACATGATAGCCTACCGTATTGTCGGAGGGTTGTCCTTCTACCAGCATAAGGAGATAAAAGACATCATAGCATATATACGTCTCATAATAAACCATAACGACGAGGAAGCGCTGAAGCGTATAATAAACTATCCTGCAAGAGGAATAGGCAAGACGACGCTCGACAAGATATATGCCCGAGCCGTGGAGCATGGGGTGGCTCCGTGGGAGGTTGTCTCAAAACCTGAGGAACATGGCCTGCCGGTCTCCAAGGCTACCGTAAACAAGCTCCTTACGTTCGTGGAGATGATAGACTACTTTACAGAAAGGAGAACAGACGTTGACGCCGCAACGCTTGTCAAGGACCTTCTGGAGAAGAGTAAGATCAACGAAGACATCTTCGGGAAGAACGACTTCGAGGATGTCCGCAGGCAGGAGAACGTACAGGAGTTCATGAACGGCATAAAGGATTTTGTTGACAGCAGGACAGAGGAAGAGGGGGAGAATGCTGCCTATATAGCAGATTTCCTTCAGGAGGTCTCGCTGATGACAGACCTCGACAGCGAGGAGGCTACTGACGACCGTGTGACGCTAATGACAGTACACTCGGCAAAAGGCCTGGAGTTTCCCGCAGTCTTCGTCGTGGGACTGGAAGAGAATATCTTTCCTTCGGAAAAAAGCCGTGACATACCGTCAGCTCTTGAGGAAGAACGTCGTCTGCTGTATGTCGCCATAACGCGGGCGGAGAAATACTGCATGCTGACATCGGCACAGCGTAGAAGCCGTTTCGGTGAGATAGTGAATAATGAACGTTCCAGGTTTATAAAGGACATTGACAGGGCATACGTCGAAAGGGAGGAGGCAGGAAACGGTGGATATAATGGCAGAAGCTGGAATGACAATGTCTTCGATATGCCGGAAGAGGACTTCTTCCGCAAGCCAAGTGCCTTCGGAAACAGATATGGAGGAACGTCATCACGCAGATATGACAATACACCTCCGTCACGGAACCTTCGCCGTCTGACACCGTCAGCAGCCACCGTCCCACCGCCGTCGGATAATGTCGCGAGAAAGGGACAGCCTTCATCGGCAGAGAACTATGGAGGCTTGACGAAAGGTTGTCGTGTGGAGCATGAGCGGTTCGGCATGGGAAGAGTCGTGGAACTTGAGGGAACAGGGGAGAGCAGCAAGGCAAAGGTGGAGTTTGACAACGGAACGGTGAAGATGCTGCTTCTGAAATTTGCAAGAATGAAGAAAATATAAAATGGGGAGCTGATGACTATAATGTTTATATAATCATCAGCTCCCGTTTTTATAATTCTCAGAACACGTTTTTATAATTCTCAGAACCCGTCTTGATACTTCTCAAAAAACCGTCTTGACAATTCTCAGAACCCGTCTATAACTTCTTCGCCAGATATTCTATGGCGAATACCGGCCATCGCGGCACTTTCATGACATTGGTGCGGACAGCAGGAATGTCGAGGGCAAGGAACAGCAGTGTCAACGTACCTGCCAGCCATATCACAAAGCCATAAGCCTGCTTTAACGTCACGGACATCATGCTCCGCAGGAAGTACCCGTCCATGAACTCTCCGAAGTTGAAATGTGCAAGGTCTATGCGTGTTGCCGTGATGTAATGACCATAGGACGACATGTTGTCGGAGAGAAGATGGTTGAACAACGTGGTATAAAAGCCGTAACCTACCGCACAGCCAAGGTACATGTGGAGAATATTGAAGATGAAGAGTCCCATGAAAAACTGCTCCAGGTCGTGAATGCTCTCGTTGAGCGACCACATCAGCGTAGGGGCGAGGATGGCATATGCCGCACCACGGAGGAATATGGCAAGGCGGTATTGCTCGTAGCCAACCTGAACATCTATGGTGACATACATCAGCAAGGCGTAGGCAAGGATGCAACCGAAGCCTATGCCGAAAAGACGCCATACCTTCCATTTCTTCACCTTGAGCCAGTAAAGGTCGAAGAGGAGTGTCGCCTTTCCTCACATGCTGGAACGACTCGAAGCGTATCTCACGTATGAAACCCTGAATACGTGTGTTCTGCGGACTGATATGCTGGCGGATGCGGGCATTGTCCGTAAACTCCACGTTGCCGAAATGTGAGAAATGGCATATTACTATCGTTGCTCCCACAATAAGCAGGAGAATGATTACTGTGTTATAGACATAGCGGGAGAAGTTTCCTTTCGTCCACCTTTTTTCTGCCGTAAAGCCTGTGGCTTCTCCACCGTGCTTGTCTGGCTCTGTAGTAATGTTTTTGTTCAAAATGTTGATGTAAGGTATTTCAGTTTGTAGAAATAATAAAGCATGTCTATGCGTGAGTTTACAAGAGCCATGTCAGCCTCTAACTTTGTCGTTGAAGCGTCGAGCATCTCTGTCAGCAGACACAGCCCGTTGCGGTATCGGTTGTTCGTAACGGAGTAGTTCTCGTCGGCAAGCTGTACGTTTTTCTGACGTGTCTCCACCTCTTTGCGCGACGTCAGCAGGGTGGTGTAAGAAGCGTTGATGGCGTTGCCGATATTCTCCTCAGCCACGACGTGACGTTCCTTCGACATCCTGAGTTCTGCCGCAGCTTTCCTGACGTCTTTCCTGCCTTTCCACAGAGAAGAGAGCGGGTAGGACACCCCGACGCCAGCAAACCAGAAGTTTATGTTTTTGTCTATTACCGGCACCTCGGTTGTTATAGGACCATCGAAATGGTTCTCTGCTACGACAGCCACCTTTGGCAACAGCTCAGGACGTTTCATCCTCACTGTCTGCTCGCTCATCCTCACTCCCACCTCCGATTTCTTCATTGTCGTTGATGAAGTAGACATGGCGAGCCATTCTTCTAACGATACTGCCGGCGGCTCGACGTGTTCTTCCGGTCAGTGGAAGGCTATCTCGGGAGTGTGAAGCGTAACGGCGATGTCATGTTTTATGATATTCTGTGCGTCAATAATTTTCTGCCGTAACAGCTGCAGCTCCTCACGTTGCAGTTCAAAGCGTGTAACGTCCGTAGTAAGTGCTGTTCCTGCCGTTGTGCGTGCCTTTGACTGCTTTATGAGTATCTCCGTAAGCCGCAGGTTCTCGTCAAGAACCCTCTCCTGGTTCAACAGACGGCACAGGTCGAGGTACTGGCCCGTGAGCAGAAAGCGCACCTCCTCCCTGTTGTGGTGCATGTCAAGCTCAGCAAGCTCTTTCCCGAGACGGGCCAATGCTATGCTGCTCGATATCCGTCCGCCGCTGTATATCACCTGTTGTGCTTTAAGGGCGGCATTGTTCATGAAGTGCGGATTGTCTATGTGGATCCAGTTCTTGTATGAACGGTCGCCGAGGACACCGTCGCCGAGGTATCCCACACTGGCCTCTATGCCCAACTCCGGCAGTCTCTGCGACATGGCGAAAGCCACAGCATCTTCGGCACTCTCAACAGCCGTCCTGCTCACCTTTATCACCTGGCTCTTATCCTCCGCCATGCGGAAGAGGTCGTCGAGGCTGTTGACAGTAGCCTGACTCCTGACGTGCAACGACAGCAGCGTGGCTACTGCCGTAGTAGTAATGATTCTCTTCTTCATTTGTCTTTGTATTGTTATTGCTTTGTATCCTGATTGCCGTAATGCACAAAAAGAACAGCGACGGCAACCTCTGAACTCTTATATCTTACTGAGATGTAAGTTTCAATAGGCTGCCGTCGCTTTTATTGTCCCTGACGGATGACATACCCATTGCGCTTTCCTGCGCAATGCTTTTATATTTTTACGCCTTGTTCCTTCTGCCGGGCTTCAGCATGTCTCTCTCTCTCCTTTCCATGCCTTTGCCGAGCGTTATTCTGGTTTTTCAAGTGCAAAATTAACAAAAAATCTCTAAACGTAAGCAAGGCATGTAACCTCTTTTAACACTTTTCGTGCTCTTCGTGCAACAGTAAGACAACTATTCATGCCGTGGGGAGATTAGTAGTTACTGCTCTTCGTAGATATTCCAAAGGCGGGTTCTATTAATTCGCTTGCTAATATTTTCGGAATTAATAGAACCCACCTATTTATATAATGTCAAGGTTGATATTGTTCTTACGCACCATACGGCGTAGGTTCAGGATGGCGTAACGCATACGTCCGAGAGAGGTGTTTATGCTGACACCCGTAACCTCTGCTATTTCCCTGAACGACAGATTCTGGAAGAATCTCATGAAAACCACCTCACGCTGGGTGGGAGGCAGAAGGTTCATAAGTTCCTTTACCTCGCAGAGCGTCTGGCGGTTGATGAATACCGTCTCAAAAGGCTGGAGGGTGAAACTGCCGTCTTCCAGTTTCTCTATCTCGTTGTATTCGTTTACCTCGACAATGTTTTTGTCGTGGATAGAGCGGTAACGGTCCATGATGACGTTATGCGCTATGCGTGTAAGCCATGCGGAGACCTTGCCCGTTGGCGAGTAGCCCCCGTTCTTCATTTTCACTATGGCTTTGACGAAAGTGTCTTGGAAGATGTCTTCAGCAACATCGTGCGATCTTACGATGAACAAGATATATGCGTATAGTTGTGTCTTGGAACGCTCAAGCAAAATGTCAAAGGCTTTCGTGTCGCCATGGGAATAGCGTACGGCAAGCTCCTCGTCACTGCATTCTGATATTCTCTTAGTGACAAAGTTGTTTATGAGGAACAGCCCGCAAGGCCGTTCCATGCTTCTTCCCGTTGTTCGGTTTCTCATTCTTCTTAAATATTTTGTTTGTATTTAAGTAGATGTGTTTCAATAAGCCTTTACAATTTTAAGTTATACAATAAATAATTCAGGTACTTGTGTTGTTGCATGTTGATGCGAAATTTTCGCATTTACAACAATTCTGATGCAAAGGTACTGTTTTTTGCTGAATACGACAACATTGTTCGGATTTTTTTGCAGTTAAAAAACATTAATGACCTTTCTTCCTTTTTTCTGACCTTAAATATAATAAGGTGAAAATAAAAATTGAGAAAAAAACCTAAAAAAGTTTCGTGAAAATTTGGTGGTAAGAAAAAAAGTTCGTACCTTTGCACTCGCTTTTAGAGAAAAGCGTCTGACAATGGGTCAGAAAGGCGGAAATAGCTCAGTTGGTAGAGCACAACCTTGCCAAGGTTGGGGTCGCGAG
>CALZUQ010000020.1 GCA_945829425.1 uncultured bacterium
TCGAATATAAAGCACAACCTGTCTAATGTTTTTTTGAAAATATACTTTACGAAATGTTTTTCATAAAAAATTTTGCAGTTTCAGATATTATTGTTACCTTTGCATCTAGTCTTAGCCTTGCTGAAACCGAAGGCAACAGCCTATTGGGCAGAAGTGGGCAGACACATATATAATGACAAAGGCGTATCTTGCGCTTTGATTTTGACAATTCGTGAATCTCGCAAGTTCAAAGGTAAGTCAAAAACAAAGCAACGGGGACGCCTCATGGGTGTATTATATCCATTCCTTCCATTTTTCCTCTTGATATTTGTGTGTCAAGAGATTAATGGTATAGAATTATATATACACATACGTGGGGCTTTCAGCGTTGCTCGTTTCGACTTACAGGGCAATGCGAGAGCCTACGAATTGTGGAACGAGTGACAGGACTGGCTCCACGTTTTTTGTGTTTGTATGCATACAATCTTTCTTATTAACCGTCAAGAGGGAGCTATTGGCAAAAAAAACATCTAAAGATGAAAAAATCATTTACTATGAGATGCATGCTCATCGCTCTGTTTACGGTAATGAGTATGGCTGCGAATGCAGAAGTCATTGAGTATAGCACCGATGACGGATTCAAGTACAATTTGGACACTGAGGCGAAGACTGCAGAGCTTGCAGAGTTTAGCGGTTCTCAAACGGAAGTAGTCATTCCCGAAAACCTTACGTATAACGATGTTACATATAGCGTGACGAGTTTGGGAGAAAAATGCTTCCGATTCTGTTCTTCTCTCACGTCCATTGTCATTCCGTCTTCTGTGACGAGTTTGGGAGGGGGCTGCTTCCATGGCTGTAAATCCCTCACGTCCATTGACATTCCGTCTTCTGTGACGAGTTTGGGAGAATACTGCTTCTATTACTGTTCTTCTCTCACGTCCATTGACATTCCGTCTTCTGTGACGAGTTTGGGAAATAACTGCTTCGCTTACTGTGAATCCCTCACGTCCATTGACATTCCGTCTTCTGTGACGAGTTTGGGAGATTACTGCTTCTTTCGCTGTTCTTCCCTCACGTCTGTCACCATTCCGTCTTCTGTGACGAGTTTGGGAGAATACTGCTTCTCTTACTGTTCTTCCCTTACGTCTGTCACCATTCCGTCTTCTGTGACGAGTTTGGGAGGTGCCTGCTTCTATGGCTGTTCTTCCCTCACGTCCATTGACATTCCGTCTTCCGTGACGAGTTTGGGAAGTTACTGCTTCGGAGACTGTTCTTCCCTCACGTCCATAACCATTCCGTCTTCTGTGACGAGTTTGGGAGATTACTGCTTCTGTTACTGTACTTCCCTTAAAACAGTGACATGCGAAATAGAAACACCAATTAATGGCGATTTCTTCCAAGGAATTCCTATCGACCAAGCTACTCTCTATGTCCTGGAAGCTTCTCTTGATGCATACCAAACTACATCGCCATGGAGCGGTTTCGGTACAATCCTGCCAATCACCTCTACCGGCATAAACTACAATACCGCCAACAAAGAAGTTACCATTGACGCTGTCTATGACCTTGATGGAAAGAGAAGCAACGGCACAAGCCGTGGTCTGAACATCATCCGCATGAGTGACGGCACGACAAGGAAAGTAATGAAATAATGCCGCGAGACTATATCTCTAAGGCGAAAAACTGTACTTGAAAGTAATCTCAGCTTCTCTCCTGAGTTGTGAGAGTAGCTGAGATTATCTTCTTTGATAGGGTAAGACCACGAGGACATGGTGACAGGTGAGTGTCCCGAAAAATATTTTCTCTAATCTTTGACATTAACCTTGGCATAATATCTTGACCTAAACGACAACCGACGAACGAAGCAAGAGCAGAGTGGAGCTTGCTCCAACTATGCCTTGCAAGGAGGAGGAAGACGAAGTCAATTAAGACAACAGAGACAACAAAGACAGGCTTCGTCTCGGAATAAAAAATGCTTTTTTATTTTGTATTTCTCTCAATTTGTACTATCTTTGCAGCGGTTTTATCAATAAATGAGATATGAAGAAGATAAAGAGATTATTTGCGATAATGATTTTTGCTGGCATGTCGCTTGTGGTTAGTGCTCAGGAAGGGGCATGGAACGGTGAGATCGAGGTTCAGGGGATGAAGCTGCCGTTGGTCTTCAATTTCAGTTCTGACGGGTGTACTCTCGACTCTCCTTCACAGGGAGCAAAGGGTATTAAGGCAGAGAAGGAGACTTTGGAAGGCGGAAAGATACGTGTGAAGATACCTATGGCAAGGGCTGTCTTCGAGGGCACTATGGAGGGAGAAGGCATAAAGGGTACGTTTACACAGAACGGGATGTCGTTTCCGATGACTCTGTTGCCGGGAACACCAAGGGTTAACCGTCCGCAGACTCCTGTGGCTCCTTTCCCATATACCACAGAAGAAGTGTCATTCTGTAATGGTGACTATATATTTAATGGTACGCTGACTATGCCGAAGAACAGCGACAAGAATACCAAGGTGGTGCTTATGGTGACTGGCAGCGGACAGCAGAACCGTGACGAGGAGGTGTTTGGACACAAACCATTTGCAGTGATTGCCGATGCTCTGGCACGCGAGGGAATAGCATCCCTACGCTACGACGACAGGGGGTATGGCGACTCGACTGTCGTTTTCTCGAACTTCACTACCGACGACTTCAAACAAGATGCTGAGGCAGGGCTTTGCTTCCTGCGGAAGAGGTTCAAAAGAGTTGGAGTGCTTGGCCATAGCGAAGGAGGCACGATAGCCTTTATGCTTGCCATTGAGGGTAAGGCTGACTTTGTGGTGTCAATGGCAGGAATGGCTGTTTCTGGTAAGGAGACGTTGCTGATGCAGAACCGCATAGGATTGGCTCCGTTGGGTTTGCCGGAGGAGACGGTAGATGCCTATTGCAAGTCCTTGTCGGACGCATTTGACACGCTGGCAGGAGGGAAGAGCGTGCAGGACGTTGACCGCAAGAATGTGCCGTTGTTGCTGAGACAGATGTTTGAAATGGCTATGAAACAAGCTGATACGCCTTTTATGCGTCACATCTTTTCTTTGGATATCAGACAAGAGCTGCCGAAAATCACATGTCCGGTATTGGCAATGAATGGCAAGAAGGATATGCAGGTAGATTGTGAAAAGAATATCTCTGCCTTGCAGGATGGACTTCTGAACTGCAAGCCTACGATAGTTCCCTTCGACGGACTGAATCATCTCTTCCAGCATTGCACGACAGGAAATGTCATTGAATATCAGCAGATAGAGGAAACTATTTCCGTTGATGCCCTGAAAACTATTCTTGATTATATACGCAACCTGGATTTGCAGAGATAGACGTTTTTGCGTTTTCCCCTACACGACACCAAATGATGGCGAAGAGGAAGCGTGGCTATAAGAAGTGAGGATAAGCCTCTCCGTCAAGGCGTGACGGCACGCAAGTGTTTTGTAAGCCTGTCCGTTGTAAGCCATTAAGGCTGGGCGTTTCCGAGACATCGCCTATCTTGTCAAAAGACAGAAAAGTACATGGTGACAGGTGAGTGTTGAGAGAAATACAAAAAACGTCTGCATTCTTTATCGCTGAATGCAGACGCTTTTGTGTAAATGGAGTGTTTATAGGGGGGGGGCTGTCCCCCTGCTGTTTACTCTCCTGCGAGAGGTGATGCCTGAGTATATGTCCTTGCGGCAAGCTCGTTGTCGAGGTTGTACAGGCCGTAACCGTTGTCGCCTATAAGGCGCAGCTTCTGTATCATGGTCTGTGCTGTCTCCTCTTCTTCTACCTGCTCGTCAACGAACCATTGCAGACGGCTCTGTGCGGCATAGTCCTTCTCCTCGACAGCTATAGACATGATGTTGTTTATTAGTGCCGTAACCTTCTGCTCGTGAGCGTATGTGTTCTCGAAGGCAGCCAACGGACTTTCCCATTCTGTCTCAACAGCGTCGATAGCTTTCAGAGTAACCCTTCCGCCACGGCTTACGAGATAGTTGAAGAAGATCTGCGCATGATCCTGCTCTTCCTTAAACTGTACCTCAAACCAGTTTGCCATGCCAGGGAGTCCTGCCTCATGGCAATATGCCGACATACTGAGGTAGAGATATGCCGACCACATCTCTGCATTAATCTGGGCGTTGATAGCCTCTTCCAAACGTTTTGAAATCATAGTAGTAATATTTTTTAGTTGTATACGAGGTTTGAAACGTTATTTCTCAGCGTAATACTCTTTCTTGCCTGCAGCAAGGGTGTTCTTCATGAGCGAGCAAATCGTCATAGGGCCTACACCGCCAGGAACAGGCGTTATGAACGAACATTTCTCTGCCACATTGTCGAAGTCTACGTCGCCGGAGAGTCGGAAGCCGCTCTTCCTTGTAGCGTCAGGCACACGTGTAGTGCCGACGTCTATTACGACAGCTCCCTGCTTCACCATATCTTCCGTTACAAAGCCCGGTTTTCCTATTGCGGCAATTATAATGTCCGCCCCACGGCATTCCTCCTTGAGGTTTTGTGAGCGGCTGTGGCATACTGTCACTGTCGCGTCGCCATATTCTTTCTGCATCATCAGCTGTGCCATAGGCTTGCCAACGATGTTTGAACGTCCGAGGACGACACATTTCTTTCCTGACGTCTCTATGCCGTATCTCTTCAGCAGGGTTATGATGCCTAATGGTGTAGCGGAAATGAAGCACGGCAGTCCTATTGCCATGCGTCCTACATTGATGGGGTGGAAGCCGTCGACATCCTTGCGGTAGTCTATTGCCTCTATGACCCTCTGCTCGTTGATGTGCTTTGGCAGTGGCAGTTGTACTATGAAGCCGTCGACATCGTCGTCGGCGTTCAGCTTTGCGACACATTCCAGCAGTTCCTGTTCCGTGATGTCGTCTTCATAGCGTATCAGAGTAGACTTGAACCCGCATGCCTCACATGCCAGAACCTTGTTCTTCACGTATGTTTCCGACCCGCCGTCGTGGCCTACCAGCACGGCAGCAAGGTGAGGCTGTTTGCCGCCTTGTGCCATGATGTTTCTGACCTCCTCGGCAATCTCTGCCTTTATGGCTGCTGCTGTAGCTTTTCCGTCAATAAGAGTCATCTGTATCTGTTTTGTTTTATGTGTATTTTACTGCTTTAAGTTAAGGCGTGGGGGTGCCTTAAGCTATGCCCGACCTTCGTCTTAAGTTATGCCCGACCTTCGTCTTAAGTTATGCCCGACCTTCGTCTTAAGTATGCCATGCCTGAGAATCGGTGAGGGGGCTATTTCCTCATAGCCCTCATTGCGTTGGCCATCTGCATCATCTTGCTTGAGCCCATGCCTGTCACCATTTTCATCATCTTACGTGTCTGGTCGAACTGCTTCATCAGGCGGTTCACCTCCTGTATGTCCGTTCCCGAGCCTTTGGCGATACGTCGGCGGCGTGACTGGTTGATGATGTCAGGGTTCTCTCTCTCCTTCGGTGTCATGGAGCCTATAATGGCTTCTATGTTCTTGAACGGGTCGTCAGGGATGTCTATGTCCTTAATGGCTTTGCCGATGCCCGGTATCATTGCAGCCAGGTCTTTGACGTTACCCATTTTCTTCACCTGCTGTATCTGTCCGAGGAAATCGTTGAAGTCGAACTTATTCTTCTTGATACGCTTCTCCAGACGGCGTGCTTCCTCTTCATCGAACTGCTGCTGTGCCCTTTCTACGAGCGACACGACATCGCCCATGCCGAGAATGCGGTCGGCCATACGTTCCGGATGGAAGACATCGATAGCCTCCATCTTCTCTCCCGTTCCGATGAACTTTATAGGTTTGTCCACCACCGTGCGTATGGAGAGTGCCGCACCACCACGGGTGTCGCCGTCGAGCTTTGTGAGTATGACACCGTCAATCTCTAACTGTTCGTTGAACAGCTTTGCGGTAGTGACAGCCTCCTGTCCTATCATGGCATCGACCACGAGAAGCGTTTCCTGAGGGTTTACGGCATGCTTGATGTCTTTTATCTGCTTCATGAGCTCCTCGTCGATAGACTGTCGTCCGGCAGTATCTACTATGACGATGTCGTTGCCGTTGAGCTTTGCGTGAGCTATGGCGTTGCGTGCTACCGAGATAGGGTCTTTGGCGTTCTCCTCAAGGTATATAGGCACTTCCACCTGCTGTGCCAGCACTCGGAGCTGCTCCATTGCGGCAGGGCGGAAGGTGTCGCATGCAGCCAGCAGCGGCTTGCGGTGGTAACGGCTGCGCAGCATGAGTGCGAGCTTGCCGGACATGGTGGTCTTTCCCGCACCGTTGAGACCTGTCATGAGAACTACGGCGGGATGTCCCGGCGTGGAGTCCAGCTTCATCTCTGCAGCCTTGCCACCCATGAGCAGTGCCAGCTCGTCGTGGACAATCTTTACCATCAGTTCTCCCGGCTTTATCGCTGTGAGGACGTTCATGCCGAGAGCCTTCTGCTTTACGCTGTCGGTAAATGTCTTTGCCACCTTGTAGTTGACGTCGGCATCGAGCAAGGCTCGGCGCACCTCTTTGAGCGTCTCTGCCACATTTATTTCGGTGATTTTTCCCTCACCTTTCAATATTTTGAAAGACCTTTCAAGTTTTTCGTTAAGATTTTCAAACATGTTTTTTTTCTTGTATCAATGCTCTGGGTTCTATAAATTAGTTTTTCCGTTTCTGAACTTTCTTAATACATGACAGGCTTCATACATAAAGAAAGACAGAAGGCCTTCAAACGTAACCCCTTCTTCCTGTTGTTTCCTTTGGTGGTAATTTATATAACCCACCTTGTTATATTTCAAGTTACAAAGTTACTAATTTTGTGGCAATTGAACCTACATGCCGTGGTGTTTTTAAGGTACTATAACATTTATTCGGCTTTTAGTTTGGCTCGGGGGCTTGGCTTACAGCGAAGTTAAGTACAGAAGAAAATCTGGTTGGAAAAACATTTTGGGGTACCTGCTTGTTATCCAAGACAAGTGTTTTTATAACTCACCTTAAATATTTTTAATGAAAAATTTGGAGAAATGGATAAATTTTCCGAACTTTGCAACAATTCTTTTTCAGGTGCTTTCACCTTTTTATGTGGGAAACCTTTCCTTCGGTCCCACCAAGCCGTAGGGAGAGGCATTGACTACCTATTAAACTAAAACCACGCAAATTATGGAAACGGCAACAACAGACTCCAATAAGACTATTGACTATGATGTCATTGTAAGAGAGGCGGCAGAGAAAGTCTTCATATCAATGGAACCACGTGTTTCTGAGCGTCAGCTGAAGCAGCTCCATGACGCTTTTGAGTTTGCACGTGAGGCACATAAGGAGCAGAAGAGAAAAAGCGGTGAGCCATATATCCTGCACCCCATCTCAGTAGCTCTCATAGCAGCCGAAGAGCTGAAGCTCGACACGAACTCTGTGACGGCTTCATTCCTTCATGATGTGGTGGAAGACACGTCATACACCATGAAGGATATCAGGGAACGCTTCGGCGAGGACGTGGCGTTCCTTGTAAACACCGTAACGAAACAGAAGAAAGAGAGCTACAAAACCTCCAAGCAGGTGGACAACTACAAGCAGCTGCTCGCTTCCATGCAATATGACATACGTGCGCTGATGGTAAAGATTGCCGACCGGTTGCATAACATGCGAACACTGTCGAGCATGCGTCCCGACAAGCAGATGAAGATAGCAGGAGAGACGGACTATTTCTATGCCCCTCTCGCCAACCGTCTCGGGCTCTTCAACGTAAAGACAGAGCTTGAGAACCTCTCTTTCCGTTACCGTTGCTCGGAACAGTATGCAGACATCAGCGAGATGATTGACGGAGACATTACCGCCAACACCCCACGCCTTGAGGTCTTTACGAAGAATATCGAGGACTGTCTTTTCAGACAAGGCATCACAGCACAGGCAAAAGCATACTGGCGTGCGCCATACAGCCTTTGGCGACGTTCGA
The DNA here is from genome assembly GCA_945829425.1 of uncultured bacterium. Taxonomy (GTDB): domain Bacteria; phylum Bacteroidota; class Bacteroidia; order Bacteroidales; family Bacteroidaceae; genus Prevotella. Next base: position 7,918 of record CALZUQ010000020.1, read on the forward strand.
AGGAGCAGCAGAAAGACTATCAGAACCTTGAGAACAGATATTACGTACGCATAACGTTCACCTCATGCCGTGACACTTCGCTGACGGAGAAGAACGTATGCCTTAAGATATACTCTCTGCTCACAGACATCTACCGCGAGCGTCCGGGGTCGTTCCAGAACCTCATTGACCAAGCTAAGGAAAATTCCTATAAGTCAATAAATGTCATGCTCCTGTCTGAGAACGGTATATGGGAGGACGTGCAGATATGTTCGCAGAAAATGGTTGAGGAATCTCAGTTCGGATGTATGGCGGAGATAGCGCAAAGGGCAGAGACACGTGGCGTAGGCAAAGGCGTTTCGCTTGAGAACGTCACTTCATGGATAGATAAATTCCGTAAGGTGCTGCGCGACATAGCGGTAGAATCGGAGAACCAGGGATTTATAGAGAGCATTAAGGCCTCGTTGTATTACGATGACGTCATGGTGTTCACCCCACGCGGCGAGGCTCTTATCCTTCCCAAAGGGTCTACAGCCCTCGATTTCGCCTTTGAGTTGCATACTGACATTGGACTTCATGCTAAATATGCTCGCATAAACGGAAAGGTGACATCTATGCGCACCGTGCTCCAGCGTGGCGACTGCGTAGAGATAGGAACGTCATCCGATTTCCGTCCACATCCCGACTGGACAGACGCCGTCAAGACGTATAAGGCAAAGAAAGCCCTCAAGGCATATTGGGCGTCTGTGGCTTCTACGCAGCAATACCTGCGTTGCACTCACTGTCATCCTCTCCCCGGTGGCGAGACGATAGGCATTCGGGGTGAAGACGGCAAGATTACCATACACCGCAGAAACTGTCCCGAGGCTATACGCCTTGCGTCGAAGAATGGTGATGATATTGTTGCCGTTCCTTTCGAAGAGAATGAGGAGAATATATATCCTGTCTGCATTACCATAAAAGCCATAGACAGATACCATTTCCTCATCGATGTGGTGAAGAAGATTACCGACGAGCTGCATCTCTCCATAGACTCCCTGAACACCGCCACGCACGACGAGATAGCCGACCTTTCGGTGGTGTTCTATGTACACTCCGTGCGAGAACTCGTCACAGTGATGAACAGCATATACGCCATTCCAGGTGTTGAGGAAGTAAGGCACGAGACGTAATAATGATGAACTTAGAACTTTGGGAGTTGAATGTGTTTTTATAGAGAATTGCAGTTAAGGTGGGTTCTATTAATTCGCTTTGTAAGATTTTGGGATTATTTTCGAGGATAAATTGTAAGTTGAAGAGGGAGCGTAGCGGGCTACGTGAATGATTAATAGAACCTACCGTTACTAAACATAAACTCGTCCAAGCTCTAAGTCGTTATCTTATTTCATTTCAATACGGTCGTCATATCGGCCTGTGCTGCTGTATTGAGCAGTGTCTGAGGGTACGTAGTATGAGCGTGTCACGCCTTTTCCCGGCTCTTCACCCCTTTCAAGTGTAAAGCCGGAGGTCTTGCGGCTTTTCATCTCAGCCTTGCGTGCCTTCTCCTCAGCTATGCGCGCTCTTCGTTCGGCTTTCTCTGCCCTCTGTTCTGCTGCTCTCGCCCTTCGTTCTGCGCTTTGCGAACGGTAGTAATACATGTCGTCGTTGCTGCGCTGGCGGTAATACTCCGCGCGTTCCCTTTCTTCCGCAGCACTGCCCATGGCGGCTCCTGTCACCATGCCAACGAGAGTTCCTATGTCCGACCCACGTGGTCCTCCTGCCAGACCTCCTATGGCAGAACCTACCATGCCGCCCATTGCGGCACCTGTTGCGGTATATGAACTGCAACTGCTGAGAATTGTCAGCATAGCCAAAGTGAATAGTATTGTCTTCTTCATAATGCGTTCTGTTTTTTTTCTTGTTGCAAAGGTAGACAATAATCAGGAAACAGAAAAAGGGAAACCCCTATCTTGACGGTGGGTTTTCCCTTTTTTAGCGTTTTTTACATCTTGTCCATAGCCTGACGGAGATCAGCAATTATGTCTTCGGCATTCTCTATGCCAACAGAGAGGCGTACGAGGTCGGGAGCTATGCCCGCCTCACGCAACTGTTCATCGGAGAGCTGACGGTGCGTATGGCTGGCAGGGTGGAGCACACAGGAGCGTGCGTCAGCGACATGTGTCACTATGGATATGAACTCCAGGTTGTCCATGAAACGTATTGCTTCTTCACGTGAGCCTTTCAGTCCGAAGGCTATCACGCCGGAAGTGCCGTCAGGCATATATTTCTCTGCCAGAGCGTGATAACGGTCGTTCTTCAGTCCGGCGTAGTTTATCCATCCTACCTTTTCGTGGTTTTCAAGCCATTCCGCCACCTTTTGCGCGTTTGAGCAGTGTTGTCTCATGCGCAGTGCGAGAGTTTCCAGGCCAATGTTCAGCAGGAAGGAGTTCTGTGGAGCCGGAATAGAGCCAAGGTCTCTCATCAGTTGGCTGACGAGTTTTGTCATATATGCCATCTTTCCGAAAGCTTTGGTGTATGTCAGTCCGTGGTAAGAATCGTCGGGTGTAGTAAGCCCCGGGAATTTCTCTGCATACGCCTCCCAGTCGAAGTTTCCGGAGTCTACTATCGCTCCTCCCACCTGGGTGGCATGTCCGTCCATGTATTTTGTCGTGGAATGTGTCACGATGTCACATCCCCATTCGAACGGTCTGCAATTTATTGGGGTAGGGAAGGTGTTGTCCATAATAAGGGGTACGCCATGTCTGTGAGCCATCTCCGCAAAGCGTTCTATGTCGAAAATCTTTCCTCCGGGGTTGGATATAGACTCTCCGAAGAAGCATTTCGTATTTGGACGGAAGGCTGCCTCTATCCTCTCGTCGTCCCATTCAGGGTCTATGAATGTACACTCTATACCGAGTTTCTTCATGGTGACGCCGAAGAGATTGTATGTCCCGCCGTATATCGTGTTTGATGTCACGAAATGGTCTCCGCTCTGGCAGATATTGAATATGGCATAGAAATTGGCAGCCTGTCCGCTGCTTGTCAGCATTGCTCCCACGCCACCTTCGAGAGCGGCAATCTTTTTCGCTACGGCATCGTTGGTAGGGTTTGCCAGACGAGTGTAGAAATATCCCTCATCCTTAAGGTCAAAGAGCCGTGCCATCTGCTCGCTGGTGTCGTATCTGAACGTTGTGCTCTGGTAGACGGGCAACTGTTGCGGTTCTCCTTTTGCCGGTTTCCACCCGCCGTGGATACATATCGTTTCAAGGTTCTTTTTCATGTATATAATGTGTTTATTATGTTATGGCGAAACGCTTTGAGACGCAAAGTTACTTATTTTATGCCGAAAAGGAGAAGAGAGAATATTATTAATTGTTAATTCGAAGATAAAATGAGCAGGAGTGAAAAGATAATCACATACACCTGCTTGTATGAGGTGTTTTTTAAGCACTGTCTTATGTCTTTTCCGTAGGCCGTAAGACACGGCAGCGGGAAGGGGAAATATTAGGAAAATAATCTTGTTAAGATTTTTTATAGGCGAAAAATTTCAATAGGCGAAAAAAAGATGTAATTTTGTCATACAAATGGTGACGCACTTGTCGTCCGCCATATACGACTTTATTTATTAACCCTTTGACGCTTCGTGTCAGCAGCTTGGGGCTGTGGAGTCCTCGGCTGACGTTGTGTCAATTATAAAAAGCATTATTATTATGAAAAAGTATGTTTGCGATGTATGCGGCTGGGAGTATGACCCAGAGGTAGGAATGCCGGAAAACGGCATAGAGCCAGGAACAGCATTTGAGGACCTTCCGGAAGATTTCGAATGTCCTCTATGCTCTGTAGGCAAGGACCAGTTCTCGCCGGTGGAATAACTTTGTCTGTATGGGATGAAAGTTTTGTAAGCGCAGCAGAAAGCCGGAAATCCTGACACCTTGAATGATTTTTTTCTTTCTGACTTTGCCTTCTGGCTTTCATGCCATAGGTTATCATAGACAGAGTCTTGACTTGAATACGGAATTACCTGCGTTACATTCTGAAAAGACGATTCTGTAGAGAATTGTGCTGATTTTGAACATGCTTGACGAGAGTGTAGCTCAGGTTTTTCCGTATTCAACGAATGATATACGACAAAAGCAACAATATTCGACGATAATACGATCAATTACAGTTTTCCTTAAAATAAAATACTATGTATAGCGATCCCAAAGAGTGTCTTTATTGTACGAACAATGAGACCCTTCACAACCTGATGATAGAGATTTGCCATCTCCGTGTTTCCCGCGTCTTCCTTTTCAAGGAGCAGACATACCACGGACGCTGTCTCGTATCTTACGACAAACATGTCAACGACCTCAACGAACTTAACGACCAACAGCGTAATGACTTCATGGCTGATGTAGCACAGGTGACACGTGCCATGCAAAGGGCATTTAACCCGGAGAAGATAAACTACGGTGCTTTCTCTGATACCCTTTCGCACCTTCATTTCCACCTCGTGCCGAAGTATGTCGGAGGTCCGGACTATCCCGGACTCTTCCGCATGAACCCGGGAGAGGTGTATCTATCAGACAGCGAGTATGCTGAAATGATAGAGAAGATAAAGAAAGAACTATAGATGAGGGCAAAGAAAATGTGGAACTATCGTAGAGGCAGTTCTCACCCTACATTCTAAGCATAACAAGAAAACGGTGGCGCACATTCTTGCGTTACCGTTTTTTTTTTGTGTGTGTGGCTTGACGCTGTCCTGAAATCTCCGTTGTAACGTTCTTTCCTCCCTATATGAGGTGGACAAAATGTGAAATCGTTGTGGACAAAATGTGAAATCGTTGTGGACAAAATGTGAGAAATCGTTGTGGACAATGTGAGAAATCGTTGTGGACAAAATGCATAACCATGGATAACAAAAAACACGGGAGTACACTACGAATAGCATACTCCCGCTTGGGAATGAGTGACATTAAGTATAATCTTACTTTGAGCCTATCGCCTTCTCGATGAGCCACAAGCGTGGCGATGTTCCGGTGACAGACTTGAATTTGTGGTTGAATGCTGATGCGCTTAAGAAACCGCTTGCCTTTGCAATCTCGTCTTGGTTTGCGGCAGGGTTTTTCAGCATATACTGTATACTCTTCTCTATACGATATGTGTTAAGCCATTGGCGGAAAGACATCTGATAGTTCTCGTTGACAGCCTTAGAGACATAGGTGCGGTTAGTACACATCTTTGCTGCCAGACTCTCGATGGTGAGTGAAACATCCTGAAACAGTTGGTCCTCTTCCATAAGAGTCGTCAGGCGCTCCAATATTCTCTCGCTCTGAAACTGTCCTCCCTGTTGAATTCTTATTCTTTTAAACTTAACCATATCTTTGCTTTTTTATTCTTACTGTTAATGTTTTAATTATTGATAATTCTCATCCTGTAGTGAATGCTTTTGCAAAAGTAAGAAAATTGTAACGTTAAACAAAATCCTACTGTGTCATAATGACAATTATAAAACATTATTAACAGAAATATTGGCGTAATAACACTTTTTTAAGGCTTGGTGAACCATTGTGAGCCATTTTTATTTTTTTCCTTTTTATTTTCCTTATAATGTCGTTTTTAGGTCTATTGTCGCAGTTTTGAGATTTTTCCCACTGACTATAACTTTTATGTCTCCGGCTTTTTCTGTTGATTGTATTCCTACTACGAGTTTTCCACTGAAGAGGTGCATCTGAGGTGAAGTGAATACTTCAAGTGATGTGGCGTCGCCGTTGCATATTCCTTTGAATCGTCCTTCTCCCTTTACTGTCACTTTCACTTCGTTTGTCGCTGTAGGGCATGGCACACCGTTTTTGTCTACAACACCGACCGTCAGGAAGAACAGGTCTTCTCCGTCGGCCCTCATGGTTCTTGGTTTGGAGGCAAGAAGTTCGTCTGGTGTTATGACAAGACGCGAAGGCTTGCCTGCCGTGCGTACCGTCTGCTCGCCCTCGACATTTCCTTCTGAGTCATAGCATACCACACGCAGTTCCCCCGGCTCATATCGCACATCGTTCCATCTCAGGCGGTATCTGTCCATAGCCGGGTCGTTGATGTCTGTTATGCGTCCTCCTTCAGCTGATATGCTCTTTACGTCGGTACGTTTTGTCCTGCGTCCCTGTGACACTCCGTTGACGAAAAGTTCCGCCGACGGGCTGTTCGTATAGCAGTAAACCGGAGTCACCTCTCCCTCTCTTCCCTGCCATGTCCAGTGCGGAAGGAGGTGGACGGTCTTTTCTGCTGTGTTCCAGCGAGAGCGGTAGAGATAGTAACGGTCTTTAGGCAGTCCGGCGAGGTCGAAGATGCCGAAATATGACGAGCGTGAAGGCCAGTATTCGTCATACGGCGTTGGCTCGCCGAGGTAGTCAAAGCCCGTCCATACAAACTCTCCTACCACCCATGGCCTCTCGTCCTGAAGCAGCCAGTCATCCTCCGGAACGTTGGCCCACCAGCACGCTTCGGTATCATAGCTTGAGCACTGTCCGTCGGAATATGCGTGGTTGTCGTATCTCGCCACCGGGAATTTATACACTCCGCGTGAAGACACCGTCGATGCCGTCTCGCTGCCGAGGACGAAGCCTTGTCCCAAGGCGGCGTAGGAAGTGTCGTAGAGATGCGTGCGGTAGTTCATACCCGGCACGTCCACTACTTGTGCAAAGCCGCTCTTTATGGCGTCTGGCATACGGTCCATGCCTGTTGTCACGGGACGTGTGGTGTCGTAACGTTTTACCTCGTCCTGCAGATGTCTCATTATCTTCGCCCCCTCAGCCGACCATTGCTCGGGGATTTCGTTTCCCACGCTCCACATTACTATTGACGGGTGAGTGCGGTTTGCCATAACGAGGTTTTCTATGTCGCGGTCTGCCCATTCGGCGAAGAAGCGTGCATATCCGTTTTTGCACTTAGGGTACAGCCACATGTCGAAGGACTCCGCCATGACCATCATTCCTAGTGAATCGCACACCTCCATCTGCATCTGGGACGGCATGTTGTGGGCGGTACGGATAGCGTCACACCCCATGGTCTTCAACAGTTCTATCTGGCGTATTATGGCAGCCTTGTTGACTGCGGCTCCAAGCATTCCGAGGTCATGATGCAGGCATACACCCTTTATCTTCCTCGTAACGCCGTTGAGGGCGAAACCTTTCTGTGCGTTACATTCCACGGTGCGATAACCTGTCCGCAAGGTCACTTCGTCAAGCGTCACCGTTCCTGATGCTGTGTTCTCGCATAGTCTCGCGGTAACGTCATATAGTCTTGGGTTCTCCGGTGTCCATGGCGTTACGAGTCCTACGTTCTGTATCACTCTTGCCCTTCCGTCAGTGTCTACCATCCCCCGCAGTGTTGTCCTCTGCCTGCTGTCTGTCTGTATGTCGAACTCTACGAAGAGTTTCTTCCCCTCGTAGCCTGTCGCCTCTGCCAGATAGTCCGCAGTCACTGTTCCGTCGTTGTTTATTAACTGTGTCGTGACGTTTACTCCCCACGGCTTTATCGCCGTCCGTGATGTTGTAGTAAGTGTCACTGGCCGGTATAGTCCTGCCCCAGGATACCACCTGCTTGACTCCTCTACGTTCTGCAGTCTTACCGCAATGACGTTCTTGCTGCTGTTCTTGTTCAGGCATGGCGTTATATCGATGTTGAAGCTGCTGTAACCGTATTTCCATTCTCCGGCCTTCGTGCCGTTGACGTAAACCTCCGGCTCTGCCATTGCTCCGTCGAAGTTCAGAATGGCACGCTCCGTTCCGGGCTTGATGTCTACTTCCGTCCGATACCACCCCGTTCCTATCCATGGCAGGCTTCCCGACCGCCCGGTCTTCTCCGTGGCTTCTTTCTCTCCGTTCTGTTCTATTGCCACCACTTGTTTGTCTATCTCCTTGTTGAACGGGCCGGATATAGCCCAGTCGTGAGGTATGCTCACCCGCTTCCATTTTGTGTCGTCGAAATCCGGCAGCGAGTATTCTACCTTGTCGCTGTTTGTAAAAGCCCACCGTGTTATGCGGCGTTCGTTGCGCTCGGCGCTGGCCTCCGGACATTGTAATAAGAGCAGCACGACGGCTGCAGCATGTAGGATTGTTCTTTTCATAGACTCTTATATATATATAAATAGGTGTAATCTTTCTCCTCCTTTTTCTTTCTTGCATGCAAAAATACTATATTTTTCTTTCTTACACAAGAAAATAAAGAAAAAGAAATACGTAGATCGTAACAAAAAGCCTTATTGCTGTAAAAAAACGAGTGCCTTCTGTGAAAAAATACAAAAAACAACCTCTCGCCGGACATTATTTCGTGTTTTTATGCCGTGCGTTCAAAAAAAAGCATTACCTTTGCATCAGAAATAGAAAAGACTTTCGGTCTATCAAGTGATACCGACAGTTTTTGGAAAGGAATAATATATCCTACTTTATAAATAATAAAGAATACCAATTGTTTTACATTTCATGCGATTGAAAAAGTAATTTCTTTTCTTGTTGTTGCATCCATGTGAATGGGTGCAACAATTCTTTTAAATACTGTTGGACAAATTTCTTATAATCATCTTCTGAGAACCCCGTTGTCTTATCTTTTGAATCCTCGTTGTCTCATGTTGGAAATTCCATAGCTTTGTCACAACTGTTCCATGGCTTTGTCACAACTGTTCCATGGCTTTGTCACAACTGTTCCATCGCGATGGAACAACTGTGACAAAACTGATGGCGATTTTCCGTAAGATATGGGCAGAGGGTGAGGGGAGTCGGAAGGCATTGAGATTATAGGCGGTGGGGGAGTGGGCTTACGTATTGCAGGAGGTGGTGGCATCGGACACCATATACGGCTGGAGGGGTAGGGGAGTCAGCGACATACACTATGTACAGCCGGAGGGAGTGCAGAGGGGCAAACGATAACAAAGAAAAAAGGAGTCACGAAAAACGTAACTCCTTAAGGAATGTAGCGGGAGGGGGCCACGATCCCTCGACCTCCGGATTATGAATCCGACGCTCTAACCAGCTGAGCTATCCCGCCATCATTTCTGAATTGCGGGTGCAAAGGTACTACTTTTTTTTTACCCTGCAAAATTTTTGGCATGTTTTTTACTCAAATAATGTATTTTTTTTCGTTTATATGGAATTTTATTAGTACTTTTGCATCGCGAAAAAACGTTTTGGCGGCATGTCAGGCTCTATGCCTTCATTCCTGACGTTGTGAAAACAGGACGAAGGCTGGGTGTTCATGCTTGAGCAGAAAATAAAGAATAGTAATGTTAGGAATAAGGAAACTCGACATATTTATCGTGAGGCAGTTCGGTATGCTTTTCGCAGGCACCTTCTTCATCAGCCAGTTTGTGCTGATGATGCAGTTTCTGTGGAGATGGGTCGATGAGCTGATAGGCAAAGGACTGTCTTTGGAGGTCCTGGCGCAGTTCTTCTGGTATATGGGCCTCACGCTGGTGCCGCAGGCGCTGCCACTCGCAATACTTCTCTCTTCGCTGATTACCTTCGGCAACCTCGGCGAAAGCTCGGAGTTGACAGCCATAAAGGCTGCCGGCATTTCGTTGTTGCAGGCTTTCCGCTCACTTATCTTCGTTACCGTGCTCATCACATGCGGTTCGTTCTTCTTCCAGAACGTCGTGGCTCCGCAGGCAAACAAGAAGATGTACCAGCTGCTTGCCGCCATGAAACAGAAAAGTCCGGAGCTGGAGATACCAGAGGGGATATTCTACGACGGCATACCTGACTGTAACATCTACGTGCAGAAGAAAGATGTGGGGACGGGAATGCTCTATGGAGTCATGATATACCGTATGGGCGAGTCGTATGAAGACGCTGCCATAATCCTCGCCGACAGCGGCAGACTGCAGTCTACAGCCGACAAGAAACACCTGCTCCTGCAGCTCTATTCCGGAGAATGGTTCGAGAACATGAAGTCGCAGCAGATGATGGGCAACGGCAATGTCCCCTACAGGCGTGAAACATTCGTGACGAAGAAAATACTCCTCGACTTCAATACCGACCTTAACGTCTCTGACGATGTCTTCGCCGGCGATGCCCGCGGCAAGAGTCTGAATGACATACACGACGGTCTGAAGCGCACCAACAACGCACTTGACAGCATAGGCCGCAGTACGTTGAATGAGATGTGCCGCATGTATTATGCGAAAAACGCCATGAAGGAAGATACCGTAAAAGGAGAAGAAATCCTCAAGGGCATAGAGCGTAAGAGCATTGCTGAGAAAGAGTACGATACCGACTCGCTTTACAGTGCCCTCTCACAAGACAGGAAACGGTACGTCACAAGCCAAGCTCTCAGTGAGGTGAGGATGGTCACTAACTACCTGGCTTTCAATAGTATCATGTCGAAAGACGGAAACAGAACGGTGAGGGAGCACTATCTCGAATGGATAAACAAATACTCCACGGCACTGCTTTGCCTCGTGTTCTTCTTCATAGGAGCACCGCTCGGTGCGATTATCAGGAAAGGCGGCCTCGGAGTACCGGTAATAATCTCCGTGCTGGTGTTCATTGTATATTACGTGCTTGACAGCACCGGATTCCGCATGGCACGACTGGGCGAATGGCCCGTATGGATTGCCAAGACCCTCGCACCTATGGTTCTCATGCCTACGGCGGTGTTCTTTACTTACAAGGCAAACAAAGACTCTACGGTGTTCAACATCGACATGTACCGCAACGCCTTCATGCGACTTCTCGGGCTACGTATAAAACGTAACGTTCATGTCAAGGAGGTGGTCATCGACGAGCCGCATTACGCAGATGACAGACGACGCATAGAAAAGGTGACAGACGATATCGTGGCTTATAATAAAGAACACCGGCTATATCTCATGCCGAATATTGTGAACACCTTCTTCAGATACCGTCCCGACCACGAGATAGAACGCATCAGCGACGAGCTGGAGGAGATAATCGCCGACCTTGAAAACTGCAAGGAACGCAGTGTCGTGAAACTCCTGTCGCTCTACCCGATAATGTCGACGAAAGCACATACCCGGCCTTTTGAAAAGAAATGGAAAAACATCGTTGCGTTCTTCCTCATTCCACTCGGAGCAACACTATACCTTAGGATGTGGCGATACAGGCTCAGGCTGCTCAAGGACCTACGCACCATACATGCCACTAACGATAAAGTCGTGGAAGCCATCGACACCTTATTATATATAGACACTAATAAAGGGGAGGAAGGCGCAAACATATCTTCTCCTAAGGAAGAACATGAAGAAATGACTACCACTTATTACTAAAAAAAGAAAAAAAATAAAGAAAACGTAGTGTGGAATTAAATAAAATAAGTAAATTTGCATACAATATCATAAACAGACACACAACATGAATAATTTATCAGACCGTTTAAACCGTCTTTCGCCATCAGCAACATTGGCGATGTCACAGAAAAGTTCGGAAATGAAAGCTCAGGGCATCGACGTGATAAACCTTAGCGTCGGAGAGCCGGACTTCAATACACCGGACCATATCAAAGCTGCAGCAATAAAGGCTGTTGATGACAACTGGAGCCGATACAGCCCAGTGCCGGGGTACCCGGAGCTGAAAAATGCTATCGTAAGGAAACTCAAGAATGAGAACGGGCTTGACTATGCGCCAAGCCAGATATTGTGCTCAAACGGTGCGAAGCAGTCTGTTTGCAACGCCATTATGGCTTTGGTGAACGCTGGAGACGAGGTCATCATACCTGCACCATACTGGGTGAGCTACCCGCAGATGGTACTCCTTGCGGAAGGCACGCCGGTATTCATCGACGCACCCATCGAGCAGGACTTTAAGATTACGCCGGAGCAGCTTGAGGCTGCCATAACACCATCTACACGAGTACTTATACTCTGCTCGCCGTCAAACCCTACAGGCTCCGTGTACAGCAAGAAAGAGCTTGAAGCACTCAAGGACGTACTAATGAAACACGAGAGGGTCATCGTAGTCGCTGACGAAATCTACGAGCATATAAACTATGTGGGAGAGCACGCTTCCATGGCTTCCTTCGACGAGATAAAAGACCGTGTGGTAATTGTCAACGGAGTGTCGAAGGCTTACGCCATGACAGGCTGGAGAATAGGCTTCATAGCTGCGCCCGAATGGATCGTGAAGGGATGTAACAAACTACAGGGGCAATACACCTCCGGTCCATGCTCCGTGTCACAGAAAGCGGCAGAAGCTGCCTTCAGCGGCGACCAGCAGTGCGTGGAAGATATGAGAAAAGCCTTCGAAAGAAGGAAAAACCTCATTGTAAGCCTTGCCAAGGAGATACCGGGACTTGAGGTCAACGACCCGCAGGGGGCTTTCTACCTCTTCCCGAAATGCTCCTCTTTCTTCGGGAAGGAATATGAGGGCAAGAAGATCGATACTTCAACCGACCTGGCGCTCTTTATCCTTGACAAGGCGCATGTTGCTACTGTTGCTGGCGACGCTTTCGGCTCGCCGGAATGTTTCCGTATGAGCTACGCCACAAGCGACGAGAATATAGTAGAGGCAATGAAAAGAATAAAGGACGCTTTGTCTCTCTTGAAGTAGTCAAAAGGGAGTAATATAAGGGAATTTTGATATTTTTGGCGTTAAAAAAGATTAATCAGTGTTTTTCTTCCGAGAAAATAATTATCTTTGCGAATGAAATACACAAACAGCCTTAATCTCCTTTTAGGAAAACATAAACTCCGGATAAGTGTCAGATTGACCCTTTTCTCCCAAAAAACATAGGAATCAAAACAATTTCTTATTTCAATTTAATAACTAAATCTAAACAAACATTATGGCAAATTCACAGAAAGCAGCCCCAGCAAAGAAAAAGCAGGGCTTCACAGGTGTTCGCAACGCAATCTGGGTTATCGTAATCTGCGGTATAGCAGGTGTATGTTTCTTCCAGTATGTGCTCGGTAATCCTTCTAACTTCCAGGGTGGCGACAACGCTAACGCTCCTCTCCCAGGCAACCTCCTCGGTACAATCTACAAGGGTGGTATAGTCGTTCCTGTCATCATCACCCTCCTTTTCACTGTGATCGCTCTCTCTGTTGAGCGCGCTCTCGCTCTCAGTACTGCAAACGGCAAAGGCAAGCTCGGCAAGTTCGTACGCGAAGTAAAGGCTGCCGTAACAGCCGGTGACATGGCAAAGGCTCAGCAGCTTTGTGACAAGCAGCAGGGTGTAGTAGGCAATGTGGTTACAGCTTCTCTCAAGGCTTACGCTGAGATGGAGAATACCGCAGGCCTCAAGAAAGAGCAGAAGGTAGCAAAGATACAGCAGGCTCACGAAGAGGCAGTACAGCTTGAGATGCCTACTCTCCAGATGAACATGCCAATCCTCGCAACTCTCGTTACTCTTGGTACTCTTACCGCTCTCTTCGGTACCGTTGTGGGTATGATCAAGTCATTCGCAGCACTTGCAGCTGGCGGCGGCGGCGACTCTCTTGAGCTTTCTACTGGTATCTCTGAGGCCCTCGTAAATACTGCTTCTGGTATCTTGACATCATGGGTAGCCGTTGTTTCTTATAACTTCTATTCAAACAAGATAGACAAGCTTACTTACGCTCTTGACGAGGTTGGTTACACAATTGCTAAGACATACGAGGCTAACCACACAGAAGAGGCTTAATCTTTTTACTAACCCTTTAAAACTTTTATCACTATGGGTAAAGTAAAAATTAAGAAAGCCGATGTCTGGATTGATATGACACCTATGTCGGACGTCATGGTCCTCCTCCTCACATTCTTCATGTTGACATCGACATTCGTGAAGAACGAGGCGGTGAAGGTCAATACGCCTGGCTCGGTATCTGAAATAAAAGTTCCAGAAACAGAAGTTCTGCAAATCCTGGTGGACAAAGACGGAAAGATCTTCATAGGTCTCGACAAGCCAGGCTATATGAGAGAGATGCTCGACAACTTCAAGGCGTCAGTGCCTTCTCTACAGCTAAGCGCACTTCAGGAGAAGAACTTCCTCGCTCTCGCTTCATTTGGAGCGCCAGTAGCAGAGATGTCAAATGTCCTTAAGCATGAGTCATCAGAAATCAACGAGATACAGAAGACGCTCGGCATACCTACAGACAGTATCGAGGGTGGAATGAGCGAATTCCAGATATGGATCGACGCAGCGCGCAACTCTTCATTCGGAAGCGACATGAAGGTGGCTATAAAAGCCGACGCCGCAACACCATATAAAGTCGTAAAGAAGATGATGTCTGAGCTCCAGGACATGAGTGAGAACCGTTACTATCTTATAACATCGTTAAAGAAGGAGGGTGAATAATATGGCAAAGAAGAAAGGCTCCAGACAGAAAAAGGTGCAGACACGTGTCGACTTCACCCCGATGGTGGATATGATGATGCTCCTCATCACGTTCTTCATGCTGTGTACTTCGCTCAGCAAACCGAGCTCTATGCAGCTCACGATGCCAAGTAACGACAAGAACGTGCAGGATCAGGACCGTGGCGCCGCAAAGGCTTCACACACCATAACGCTCTACCTCGCCGGAAACGATGAAATATACTATGTTAAGGGTATACCTGACTATGAAAACCCTGCTTGTGTCCAGAAGACAACATGGGGTGCTGACGGTATACGTGACGTGCTCATCAACCACAAGACTGACGAGGGATATACTCCTGTCAAGAACATCAAGGCGTCAAAGGCTATACTCGACGCTGAGCGTGCCAAGGACAAGAGCATGAGTGACTCGGTGTATAACGCACGTCTTAACAAGATTAAGAACGGTGAGCTTGAGACAGGAAAAGTTCCTACCCTTACTATAATCATCAAGGCTCTTGACACAGCATCTTACAAGAACCTTGTCGACGCTCTTGATGAAATGCAAATATGTGCAATCGGTAAGTATGTCATCGACCAGATTAACCCTGACGACGAGCAGCTCCTCGGAAGTGTCGGAATCAAATAGTCTGACATTGATGACAATATAACAAACCATAAAAGAAATATCGTACTATGTCAAAAATAGATCTTATTTCAAATGATTGGACCGAGCTCGTCTTTGCCGGTCGCAATCAGGCCTATGGTGCTTACCAGTTGCGTAAGGGCACTGGCAAACGAAACGTCATCTCGATGTTCTTCGTTGCCGGAGTGGCTCTGGTGGCATACTTAGGACTCGCAGCATACAACTCTTACCAGGCTATGGAGAAAGCTCGCTTCGAGGCAGAGATGGAAGCATCCCTCCTTGAACAGAAGAAAGAGGCTAAGGTAGAGAAAAAGGCTGAAGCTCCAAAAGTGGAGACAGTAAAGGTTGAGAAAGTAAAGTCTTCTATCAAGTTCGTACCTCCTGTTATCAAGAAGGACGAAGAGGTGAAGCCTGAGGAAGAGATGAAGTCACAGGACGAGCTTAACGAGAACAAGACCGCTATCGGTGCCTTCGACGTGAAAGGTAATGACGAGGAAGGCGGAACTGTCCTCAAGGCCGTTGAGGAAATCGCTACTCCTGAGCCACCTAAGGAAGAGGAGAACAAGGTGTTCGACGTTGTAGAGCAGATGCCGTCATTCCCTGGAGGAACAGCAGCTCTCATGCAATACCTCAGCTCTAACGTTCGTTATCCGGCTGTTGCCGAGGAGAACGGCATACAGGGACGTGTCACAGTGCAGTTCGTCGTTGAGAAGGACGGTAGCGTGACAGACGTCAAGACACTTAAGTCGGTTGACCCGTCTCTCGACCGTGAGGCAGAGCGCGTGGTTAAGTCAATGCCTAAGTGGATTCCTGGTAAGCAGAACGGTTCTGCGGTACGTGTGAAATATTTCGTACCGGTAGTATTCCGCCTCCAGTAACGATATGACGAACTGTCTTACGCAGGCTATACCTTAGTAAGACACCTCTGAGAATAATTGAAGAGTAGTGGTGAGGCTTCTCAAAAAGAGGGTTTCCCTCTACTCTTCATTTTTCATGCAATGTCCATGACCTTCGTTCTCTTGCAAGTTTCTCCAAAGCGGTTCTTCAAAACAAGATGTCACGACATGGCCCGTTCTATGTTACCTCTAATGTGAACTCCGCTAATTATACTTGTTTGGTCACTACAATTAATTCTTGCTAATAAGGTCAGTACAATTACGCATAATCGGTCGGAAATAGATTTTCCACTTATTTATATTTAGTCCTATTCTGACACCCAGTCAGTAATAACCCATATAAACCAACAAGAAGGAAAGTGATGAAAAGACTCTTAAGCAACATAACGGCAACGTCTGTTAATGCCTTGTCCTCCGTGATGATGATATTATTGGTTTTCTGTTCATGTAATCAACAGAAGTCCAAGAATAGCAGGACGGATACATACGCCTCAGGAGAGATGGTGCTTATGTGCGACGAGAGCTTCAGTCCTATCATTGAGGAAGAGCTGAAGGTTTTCCACATGACATACCCGAAAGCCAAGGTCATACCTCAGTATACCAATGAGCTCGATGCATTCAATGCACTCATGGAACAGAAGGTGCATCTAATCATTGCTACCCGCAATTTCAGCGAGAAACAGAAGGAATACCTGAAGTCCCAACAACTTAATCCTCGTTATTTCCCCATAGGTTATGATGGTCTCGCATTTATCTGCAACAATCAGAATACCGACTCCTGCATCACTGTTAACGACATAAAAAGAATACTTCTCGGACAGGTTAAGAACTGGAACGAGGTGAACAAAGGTTCGAAACTCGGAGAGATTGATGTGGTATTCGACAACAAGCAGTCTGCTGCTGTGAGATATGCCGTCGACTCTATACTTGGTGGAACGCCGATTAACAGCAAAAATATCACTGCTGCAAAGACAAGTGTAGAGGTTATCAACTATGTTGAGAAAACCCCTAACGCCATTGGCGTGATAGGCAGCAACTGGCTTAATGACAAACGTGACACTACCAACGTGACGTTCAAGAAGAACATCACCGTCATGTCTGTGTCACAGATGGAAGTGGCTACAGAGATGAACAGCTGGAAGCCATACCAGCTCTATCTCCTCGACGGTCGTTATGCTTTCGCCCGAACGGTCTATGCACTTCTCGTCGACCCGTTCCACGGACTGCCAGGAGGCTTCGCCAACTACCTCCAGTCGCCCATAGGACAGAAAATAATACTCAAGTCTGCCTTGCTGCCTTACCGAGGCGACCTCACCTTCCGTAAGGTAAACGTAAGTGATGAGTAACATGGTGAGGAGCTGCTGACAGTCAAATGCCGAGCAGTGCGAGTACAAACAAACCTTACTCTCAAATGCCGAGCGTAACATTACTAAGCAAAAATAAGATTCAAGTAACAAACAATATATTTAGGAATCAAACAAAAAACTCCAAAAGCAAACAAATAACTCCATAAGCAAACAAAATAATCCAGAAGCAAACATAAGTGATTATGAAGACAATCAAATATTTATTTATCGGAGCCCTGATGACAGTCATCAGCGCTCCTGTTATGGCACAAGTGTCTGTTGATGACGCTATCAAAGCCATTAAGAGTTCAAATGCCTCAAATGCTAAAGAGACAGAGAAAGTTGTTAAGCAGGCTTTCAAAGCCGTAAAGAAGGATGCTGGCGAAGTGGCTAAAATCGGTCGTGCATATCTCGACGTGAAGGATACGCTGAACGCAAGGGTGTATGCTGACCTCTCCATAAAGGCAAACAAGAAAGCTGCTGTAGGCTATATCCTCCGCGGTGACATTGAGGTGCTCAACGACAATCCGGGTGAAGCGGCATCATGGTATCAGAACGCCAAATATTTCGACCCGACAAATGCTGAGGCATATAAGAAATATGCTTTCATATACCGTGGTCGTGACCCGAAGCTGGCGGTAGAGACACTTGAAGAGCTACGCACCATCGACCCTTCATATCCTGTTGATGCTGAGGCTGGGCATATCTATTACCTTTCGGCAAAGAAGAGCGCAACGTACATGCCTCTTGCTCTGGAGTATTTCCAAAAGGTACAGCTTCCGGCATACGACAAGCTTGACAAGAACTACATGACTGAGTATGCACTCGTGGCTTTCGTGAGCCAGAAGAACGACCTCTCAAGACAGATTGCTGAGCACGGGCTGAAGAGAGACCCACGCAACGCAGGTTACAACCGTCTTGTGATGTACAACTCTGTAGAGCTTAAGGACTATGAGAAGGCTATCACCTATGTTGACCGTCTTTTCAACAACAGTGACTCTCTCGAGGTTTCTACCAACGACTATAAGTTCGCAGGTCTTGCCTACGCTGGTGTAAAGAATTATGAAGAGGCTCTGAAATACTACACCAAGCAGTTGGAGGCTTCTGAAGACAACGGCACAAAGGCAAACGTCCTAAAGGTAATCTCTGACACATATAAGGCTATGGGAGACCTTGACAACTCTCTTGCAAAGTACGAAGAGTATCTACAGCTAAATGCTAACGCTAATGCTAATGACTACGCTGGTCTCGCTACCATCTATCGTAACATGGCAGCCGAAAAGACAGGCGAGGAGCAGAAGGTAGCTGTTAACAAGGCTTTGGAGATATATAAGAGCATGATAGAGAAGTTCCCAACATCTGCCGACTACTCTAATTTCATGTCAGCACGTACAATACAGATCCTCGATCCAGAGCAGAAGCTCGGTCTTGCTCGCCCATACTATGAGGCTTTGATAGCTTCTATCGAAGCGGCCGGAGTGAAGAGCGATGCAGACAAAACCCGAATCAAAGAGGCTTACTCTTATGTTGGTATTTACCTCTTCAAGTTCGCTAACGACATGGAGGGTGCTAAGGTGTACTTTGACAAGCTCATCGAGCTGGACCCAGAGAACGAGCTTGCTAAGCAGGTGCTTTCAACATACGAGAAATAATCTCTCTGTTTCTGGTGCAGGACACGTCTCCTGCTGAAAGACACATTTAAAACGGAATAATCATAGGCGGGGAGTTCTTACGCCCCCAGCCACAAATAAAAAGGAAATGATAAGGGCAGGCTGTTGTGGCCTGCCCTCTTTTTGAATAATCCCCCATAATGATATCCTTGGCGGGGTGGGGATGAGAAAGCCAAGAGATAATGAAGAGGATTATCCTGAATGTAAGACTCCACATGTCAAATTCAGTAATCAGAGTACGACAGATACGGAACTTCAAGAACAAACACAATGGCAATTGACGACGAGAAAAATCACGACAAGAAAAGACAAGAGGAGCAGAGACTGGACGAAAAGTTCATGAATATAGCACTTCAGGAGGCGCGACAGGCAGCCATGGCTAACGAGATACCCATTGGTGCCGTCATCGTGGCGAAGGGTAGGGTGGTGTCACGTGCCCATAACCTTACCGAGACCCTTTGCGATGTCACGGCACATGCAGAGATGCAAGCCATAACGTCCGCAGCAAATACCATTGGCGGCAAATACCTCTACGGTTGCACGCTTTACGTCACTGTAGAGCCTTGTCCCATGTGTGCCGGAGCGATAGGATGGGCGCAGATATCACGTGTCGTCTACGGTTGTCCTGATGCCAAACGAGGGTTCCGGGAGTATGCCCCACGTGCTCTGCATCCTAAAGCAACGGTGACAGAAGGAGTCCTCTGTGAGGAATGTAAAGCTCTCATGCAGGACTTTTTCCGTAAGAAAAGAGTCAGGTAAGGCTTCTTTACATGCTTGCTTCACTTTCTTTAGGACTTTCCCCATTCTCTTTAGGGCTTTTTACTTTTCTCTCTGAAAGAAAAATATTACCTTTGCACGTGAAAAACTATAGATTAACAAGAATATCAAGTGATTAACAAGAGAAAATCATTAGAAAAAATATCAGAATAAAAAGAAAACAAAAAAATCATTATGAAAAAAACACTATTTTCCACAACACTCCTCGCATCATTTTCTATCATGTTCTGCAGCTGTGCAGGAAGCAAGAATTTCAGCGATAACAAATATGACATGACGGGAACATGGAACATCGTTACCGCAATGGACAAGAGCACAAAGGGCGGAGACAAAGAGCCGGAGATAATATTCGGGAAAGACGGCAAAATACACGGCAACGCCTCTGTCAACTCTTTCTTTGGCGGATATACCCAGAAAGGTAATGTTATAGAATTCTCGAATATGGGTTCTACACGGATGATGGGAAAAAGCATGGACATAGAACAGGCTATCTCAGAGGCTTTTGAAAAGACCCATACTGTCAAGGTAAAAGGCAATAAGGCTACAGTATATGACAAGTCCGGTAAGAAAATCATGACTATGAAGAAGAAATAAAGGAAAGGCATATAGAAACCTCTCCAGCAAGAAAAAAGGAAAGGCAGTAAGAAAACGTATAATAAAGAAAAAATGAAAAAAGTAGAACTGTCAGTCTTCTGTAAAGAAGACGTCATTAAGACCATTGGCAAGGACTGGATGCTTGTAACAGCAGGCAATAAAGAGAAGGTGAACACGATGACAGCCTCTTGGGGCGGCATAGGGTGGTTATGGAACAAGCCCGTGGCGTTCCTCTTCATCCGCCCTGAACGTTATACCCACGAATTTGTAGAGCGCGAGTCACGTCTCACCCTGACTTTTTTCGATGCGGAACATAAAAAAGCATTGCAGCTCTGCGGTACTCGCTCAGGTCGCGACGGCGACAAAATTGCCGATGCCGGGCTTACACCTGTTACTTTAGAAAGCGGCAGCACGACATTCGTAGAGGCACGTCTCACTCTTGATTGCCATAAGCTTTTCAAGACAGAAATGGCGGAAGAGGACTTCTTGGACAAGAGCATACTGCAACAATGGTATGACGGTCCACACGGAGGAGGACTGCATACGGTTTATATCGTAGAGATTGACGCTGTTTATGAGCGTTAAGATATATCAGACGATGCTGCATGATCCTGGCGATTGGTGCATTCTGTGATTGTCAGGATAAATCTGAAGATGCTGCGGAAAGACATAAGCAGGTAATGGGATTTTTTGCTGCTTAGTCTTTCCGCAGCAGTCATTTTTATTGAGACATGTCATGCTTTGGTTAAAAAAATAAAGAAATTATCTTATTGTTTACGGTAATTAAAAAAATATGAGTAACTTTGCAACGAAGTGTATATTTACCGTAGCAGAATAATATGAAGTGGAGCGAAGTAATCGGACAAGAGGAGGTGAAGAACCGGCTAAGAGAGCTGGTTGCAGGCCGCCATATCCCTCATGCTCTGATGCTCAGTGGCGAAACTGGGTACGGCACTCTCGCTCTTGCCATGGCATTTGCTTCCACCCTTCTTTGCCGCTTCTCGCTGAATAAAGGCAGAACACAGGAGCCGGGCCTTATGGATTTCGGTCAGGATAGTTCTTCAGAACACTCAGATATTACGTCACTACCGATTTCCGACGCTTCTCAAGAAACTCCAGATACTGAAGCCTGCGGAGACTGTCCGCAGTGCTCCATGCTGCGCCATTGGCAACACCCCGACCTACATTTCTCCTTCCCCACGGTAAAGTCACCCTCCATGGCTGCCGAACACAAGCCCGTCAGTGATGACTTTATGAGAGAATGGTATGAAGTAATCAACCGCGAGGGTCCCTACCTCTCCTTCGACCTCTGGCTCGAAGAGATGAAGACCACTACCCAGCAGGCTATCATTACTGCTGCCGAGAGCGACGCCTTGGCGCGTAAAATCTCCCTGACCTCCAGTCAGGGCGGCTATAAAGTGGCTGTAATATGGCTTGCCGAACGTATGAATGAGGCGAGTGCAAACAAAATACTCAAGACGTTGGAAGAGCCTACCGACAAGACTGTCTTTATCCTTGTCGTAGAACACCCAGAACGCCTCCTTGAGACGATACGCAGCCGAGTGCAGACCATTGACGTGCCACGGATAGACTGCCGTAGCATGGAGCAGGAACTTGTTGCCCGGAAAGGACTTGACCTCGATACGGCACGTCACGTAGCGCGGGCTTCTGAGGGCAACTGGATTACCGCCGTTGAGATGCTCTCCCCCGACTCTGAGCGCCGACTCTTTCTCGACCTTTTTATCATGCTCATGAGACAGGTCTACGCCCGCGATGTCCGAGGCATGAAGAAATGGAGCGAGACGACGGGAGCTTTCGGCCGTGAGAAGCAGAAAAGGCTTCTGACCTATTTCATGCGTATGATACGTGAGGCTTTCGTCTCCAATTTCCATAACGAAGCACTGTCGTATATGACAGTTGAGGAAGAACAGTTTGTAAAGAAATTCGGCCCATTCATAAACGAGACGAATGTCATAGAGATTAACGCACTTTTGGAACTTGCGCACCGCGACATCTCGCAGAATACAAACCAGAAGATTGTCTTCTACGATACCGCCCTCCGGCTTACCGTGCTGCTTCTTCGCAAGCCGTCACAAGATAACAGATAATAATATATATAACGCCATAACACATTGAACTACGATAATTTAAAATATGTCTCCGGCTCTTGCTCCCGTGGCTTGTGCCGCAAGGGCTGCGGTCGTCAGGACCATCAGCTCAACACATACGACTGGTTGGCTGACGTTCCAGGAAACACCGACAGTACCGACCTTGTGGAGGTTCAGTTCAAGAACACCCGCAAGGGCTACTACCATAACATCAACGGCCTGGACCTTCAGAAAGGCGACCTCGTAGCCGTAGAGGCAACCCCCGGTCATGACATCGGCGTGGTGACACTCACCGGACAGCTTGTACACCTTCAGGTCAAGAAGGCGAACCTCAAGTCCGCCGACGATATAAAGCGTGTCTACCGCATAGCACGCGAACAAGACATCACAGTGTGGGAAGCGGCTAAAGCCCGTGAACATGACACCATGATCCGCAGCCGCCAGATAGCCAAAGACCTCGGACTTCAGATGAAGATAGGTGACGTTGAGTATCAAGGTGACGGCAACAAAGCCATCTTCTACTATATCGCTGACGAGCGTGTAGACTTCCGTCAACTTATCAAAGTCCTTGCCGAGACTTTCCGTGTGCGCATAGAGATGAAACAAATCGGAGCGCGACAAGAAGCAGGAAGAATAGGCGGAACAGGTCCCTGTGGCCGAGAACTGTGCTGTGCCACATGGATGAAGTCTTTTTCAAGCGTCTCAACCAATGCCGCACGTTTTCAGGACATCTCCCTCAACCCTCAGAAGCTTGCCGGCATGTGTGCAAAGCTGAAATGCTGTATGAACTACGAGGTAGACACATACCTTGAGGCGAACAAGAAGTTCCCGCCACGCGACGCGGTACTCCAGACCCTCGGCGGCGACTATTATTTCTTCAAGCAGGACATCCTCGCCGGCACCATGACATACTCCACCGACAAACGCCTTGCGGCTAACCTGGAGACCATAACCCCCATGCGCGCTCATGAGATTATCGAAATGAACAAACGCGGTGAGAAACCAGCAGAGCTTTGCGATGAAGAAGAGGACGAGACGCAGCGCAAGCCGCTTGACCTCGTTGAGAGTGAGGACATCACACGATTTGACAAGGCAAAGAAGAAAAATAAGAAGAAAGCACGCAGAAATGAGAAAGACAGCCATAACCTCCCTTCAGACAGTCTTGGCGACAATGTTCCTGACGATGCTCCTGACGGCGTGTGAGGCAGACAAGGTTTACGACACTTTCCAGCACGTTGACAACAACGGCTGGGAGAAAAACGACGGCCTGACGTTCGCCATTCCCCGCCTTACCGACAGCGGACGTTACGACCTCTCCCTCCGTCTTCGCTTAGGCTCCGACTATCCTTTCCAGAACCTCCACATTGCCGTCACCCAGACGGTATACCCATCCGGAAAGACTGCCACCGACATTGTGAAGGCGGACATCACCGACAAGCAGGGAAAGATGAAAGGCAACGGCGTAACTCTCTACCAGTACTCCATACCTTTCCGGACTATGGACTGTAACGCTGGAGACAGCGTCACGGTGAAGGTGCGTCACGACATGAAGCGTGAAATCCTACCGGGCATAATGGACGTTGGAGTCGCCATGTACCGTCGCTGACCCTGTCTGCGTGCCAACATATGACAAACAAGATAAAAAACAACAATAGCAATGACAGAAAACAAAAGAATCAAGACCGCACTGGTCTCTGTCTTCCATAAAGACGGGCTCGACCAGCTGCTTAAGAAACTCA
Source organism: uncultured bacterium (assembly GCA_945829425.1). Lineage (GTDB taxonomy): Bacteria > Bacteroidota > Bacteroidia > Bacteroidales > Bacteroidaceae > Prevotella. The sequence goes on from CALZUQ010000020.1 coordinate 31,911, forward strand.
ATGCTGAGGGTGTCCGTTTCCTCTCAACGGGCGGGACCCAGGCTTTCATAGAGTCTTTAGGCTATGAATGCCAGAAAGTAGAAGACGTTACGACTTACCCCTCTATTCTCGGCGGGCGTGTCAAGACCCTCCACCCGAAAATCTTCGGAGGCATCCTCGGACGCCGTGGCAATGCCGGCGACCGTGAGCAGATGTCACAGTATGCCATACCTGAGATTGATCTCGTCATCGTAGACCTCTATCCTTTCGAGCAGACCGTTGCCGAGGGTGCGTCGCATGACGACATCATAGAGAAGATAGACATAGGAGGCATATCACTTATCCGTGCCGGTGCCAAGAACTTCAACGATGTTGTCATCATACCTTCCAAGGCAGAGTATGGCATGCTCCTCGATATCATCAACGAACAGGGCGCAGAGACTACACTTGCCCAGCGCCGCCTCTTCGCCACCCGCGCTTTCGGTGTCAGCAGCCATTACGACACCGCCATAAACGCATGGTTTGAAGCAACGAAATAACCCCCCAACATTATATATATTACTAAAAAAATGGGATTCTTTTCTTTTGTACAAGAAATAGCCATGGACCTCGGCACGGCAAACACTATCATCATCAGCGATGATAAGATTGTCGTTGACGAGCCCTCAGTGGTAGCCCTCGACCGCCGTACAGACAAGATGATTGCCGTCGGCGGCAAGGCAAAGATGATGTATGAGAAGACTCATGAGAACATCCGTACCATACGCCCTCTCCGCGACGGCGTCATCGCCGACTTCTCGGCCTGCGAGCAGATGATGCGCGGCCTTATCAAGATGGTACATACCGGCAGCCGCCTGTTCTCTCCTTCTCTGCGCATGGTTATCGGAGTGCCGTCCGGATCTACCGAGGTAGAGCTCCGAGCCGTACGCGACAGTGCCGAGCATGCCGACGGCCGCGACGTTTACCTAATCTTTGAGCCTATGGCAGCTGCAATAGGTATCGGCATAGACGTTGAAGCTCCTGAAGGCAATATGATTGTCGACATCGGCGGCGGATCGACAGAGATTGCCGTCATCTCCCTTGGCGGCATTGTCTCAAACAACTCCATCCGCACCGCTGGCGATGACCTTACCGCCGACATTCAGGAGTATATGTCGCGACAGCATAATGTCAAGGTTTCCGAGCGAATGGCAGAGCGCATCAAGATTCATGTAGGCTCTGCGCTTACCGACCTTGGCGACGAAGCTCCTGAGGACTATATCATTCACGGTCCGAACCGCATCACAGCATTGCCTATGGAAGTGCCGGTATGCTATCAGGAGATAGCCCACTGCCTCGACAAGACTATCGTCAAGATAGAGAACGCTGTCTTAAACGCTTTGGAGAACACACCTCCCGAGCTTTATGCCGACATCGTGAAGAACGGCATCTATCTCTCTGGAGGCGGTGCGTTGCTCCGCGGGCTTGACCGCAGGTTAGAGGCAAAGATAAACATCCCGTTCCATATTGCCGACGACCCTCTCCACTCTGTTGCGAAAGGTGCCGGCATAGCGTTGAAGAACGTGGACAAGTTCTCTTTCCTCATGCGTTGACCTTTGGTTATCACACAGAAAAAGCAGGAGGGCTTCTGCCCTTCTGCTGTCTATACCTTCATACGTTTTTTCAGCCCCCACCGTATGGTGGGGGTTTCCTTCTATCACGCTTTCATGCACAACCTTGCAGTCTTTCTTCAGAAATACCATTATTGGCTTCTCTTCCTCCTCCTTGAGGTAGTGTCGTTAGTGCTTTTCTTCCAGCATAACAGCTACCAGTCGAGTGTGTGGTTCACTTCCGCCAACTACATTTCTGGCAAAGTGTATGAGGCCTCCGCCACTGTCAACCAGTTTTTCTCGCTTACCGCGGTAAACCGTCAGCTCACCCTGCGCAATGTCGTCCTCGAACAGCAGGTCAGCCGGCTCAGCGAGCATATCCGCCGTCTTGAGGGCGACACCCTCTCCACGTCGCAGCTCTTCCCCACCGCTTTGTCGGATATGAAGACCATTCCTGCCGTCGTGGTGAGCAACACCATTGACCGTCCCGACAATTTCATCACCATAGACAAAGGCACTGACGACGGCGTACACCCCGATATGGGTGTCGTCTCCGGTACCGGCGTTGTAGGTATCGTCTATAAATCCTCCCGCCGTTACAGCATCGTCATTCCCGTCCTCTCCTCCCATTCTCGCATCAGCTGCCGTATAGCCGGCCGCGGCTATTTCGGCTATCTCCATTGGACTGGCGGTTCTTCTCGCTACGCATATGTCGACGACATTCCGCGCCACGCCCATTTCCGTCTCTATGACACTGTCGTAACGTCCGGCTACAGCTCTGTCTTCCCCGAGAATATCCTTATAGGAAAGATCCTCCATGTTTACAATTCACCCGACGGTCTTTCCTACCGCCTTATGATAGAGCTTTCCACCGACTTCGGCAGCCTTCGTGACGTTTGCGTCATTGACGATGCCGCCATCCACGAACGCCTTGATCTTCTCCGCTCTGCCGAAGACTCTATAACGACAAGAAAGGACCATTGAGATGACAGTAGACACAATAAAACGCGCCCTCTTCCTGGTATTGCTCGTGCTTCTCCAGGCATTGGTTTTCAACCATATCCATATCTTTGGCTTCTCCACGCCCCTTCTCTACCTTCTCCTCCCCCTGTCTTTCGACAGCCGTCAGAAGAGGTGGAGCTCGCTATTGTGGTGTTTCACCCTCGGTATACTCACCGACATCTTCTCTAACACCCCCGGCATGGCAAGCGCATCAATGACTGTCCTCGGACTCCTTCAGCCCCCAGTCCTTAGGCTTTTCATCCAGAAAGATGAGGAGGTTGTCGTCAACCCCTCTGTTGCCGCTATGGGGTGGTTGAAATATGTTTCCTACACCCTCCTTCTCACGTTGTCCTACAGCATCGTGTTCTTTACCTTGGAGTTTCTCTCTTTTCACGACATCATTCTCTGGGTCAGCTCCTTAGGTGGTAGCACGCTGCTCACCGTGCTTATTCTGGTGTTTATAGACCGTATACGCGGCGGAAGGTTGTGACCCCAATCTTTTCCCTTACGGCATCGATTTTTTCCGTGCAGAACCTACAATAACATTTATTTTAAAGCTTTGGACTACGAACTGAACAATAGAAAATACGTCATAGGCGGCATAGCGACAGCTATTGTCACCATATACATCATACGCCTCTTCGTACTCCAGATTATGAGCGACGACTACCGCAAGAGTGCCGACTCCAACGCTTTCTTCAAGAAGATAGAATACCCTTCGCGCGGTGTCATCTCCGACCGTAACGGCAAGCTCTTGGTGTATAACGAGCCTGCCTACGACCTTATGGTCATCATGAATGAGCAACGCGGACATATCGACACCCTTGACTTCTGTCGCACTCTCGGCATCACTCCCGAGTTCTTCGCCAAGCGTATGAAGGACATCAAGGACAAGGACAAGAACCCTGGCTACTCCAGCTTCACTCAGCAGCTCTTCATGACACAGCTCTCAGAGAAGGACTTCTCCATACTTCAGGAGAAGCTTTTCCGCTTCCCCGGCTTCTACGTCCAGAAACGTTCCATACGCCAGTACCTGTATCCTTACGCCGCCCATGTCCTCGGCGATGTCGCAGAGGTGTCCCAAAGCGATATCGACAACGATGAGTATTATATTGCCGGTGACTATATCGGCAAGCTCGGCATAGAGCGGTATTACGAGAAAGAACTGCGTGGCGAGAAAGGCATACAGATTCTCCTGCGCGACGCCCACGGGCGCATACAGGGAAAATACAACAACGGCATCTACGACCATAAGCCCATTCCTGGCAAAGACCTCACGCTGAGCCTCGACATCGACCTTCAGGCCCTCGGCGAGCGTCTCCTCGAAGGCAAAGTAGGCTCCATTGTCGCCATAGAACCCTCAACGGGCGAGGTGCTATGCATGGTGTCTTCACCTACCTACAATCCGCGTCAGATGGTAGGAAGGAAGCGTGGCAAGAACCACAACGCCCTTGCCCGCGACCCTATGCGTCCCCTCCTCAACCGTTCCATTATGGGGCAATATCCCCCTGGTTCCACGTTCAAGACGTCGCAGGCTCTCACCTTCCTCTCCGAAGGTATCATAACTCCACAGACGGCGTTCCCCTGCCACCATGGCTTCTCATATAAGGGACTCCATGTAGGGTGTCACTCCCACTCCTCTCCTACGCCCCTCGTCAGTGCCATCAGCACGTCATGCAACGCATATTTCTGCTGGGGGCTGTACTACATGCTTGGGGCAAAGAAGAAATACGGCAGCCCACAGAAAGCCATGGATACCTGGCGCGACTATATGGTCTCTATGGGCTTCGGCTACAGCCTCGGCATCGACCTCCCGGGCGAGAAGCGCGGTCTTATCCCCAACTCTGAGTTTTACGACAAGCGTTACCACAGCCGTTGGAACGGACTCACCGTCATCTCTATCTCCATAGGTCAGGGCGAGGTGAACCTTACACCCCTACAGATAGCCAACCTCGCCGCAACCATAGCCAACCGTGGGTATTTCATAACGCCCCATGTTGTCAAGAACGTACGTGGCGAACACCTCGACAGCGCGTTCACCACCCGACGTTACACCAAGGCGTCACGCAAAGCTTATGAATATGTCGTTGCCGGCATGCGTTCCGCGGTGGAAGGCGGCACATGCCGTGCTGCAAGCCGCAGCGATTACCTCGTATGCGGCAAGACCGGTACGGCGCAGAACCACGGACGCGACCATTCTATCTTCATGGGCTTTGCCCCTATGGACAACCCCAAGATTGCCATTGCCGTATATGTCGAGAACGGCGGCTTCGGCGCAGAATACGGTGTCCCTATAGGCTCTCTTATGATGGAACAGTATATCACAGGCAAACTCTCCGAAGCCAGCGAGAAGAAAGCCGCCGACTTCCAGAGCCGACGCATCAACTACGGCACACACGCACGTTAACCCCCTCTCTAACCCTCTCTTCCAATGTCACAGAAACAAGGTAACGGCAAGGGCGTCTTCAAGTCCCTTGACTGGTGGACAATAGCCATTTATCTCATCCTGCTCACCTTCGGGTGGGTCAGTGTCTGCGGCGCGAGCTATTCCTACGGCGACACGGACCTTTTCAGCCTCGGCTCGCGCTCCGGCATGCAGGTTGTGTGGATTGGCACGTCGATATGCCTCGGCTTCGTCATCCTTATGATGGACGACCGTATCTTCGACACTTTCAGCTTCGTTCTTTACATCGCACTCCTCGTGCTTCTCTTTCTCACCATTTTCAATCCCCATGAGATAAAAGGTTCCAAGTCGTGGCTCGTCCTCGGTCCGCTGCGCCTTCAGCCCGCCGAGTTCGCCAAGTTCGCCACAGCCCTTGCCACCGCCAAGCTCATGTCGTCCCATGGTTTCTCCCTTGGTAATATACGTCATTTCCTTGCTGCCGCGGCTATCATACTCACCCCAATGCTCCTCATCGTAGGTCAGAAAGAGACGGGATCCGCCCTTGTCTACCTATCCTTCTTCCTTGTCTTCTACCGTGAGGGAATGCCCGGTTCTATCCTCTTCACCGGTGTCGCCTTGGTGGCCTATTTCGTTGTCGGCATACGTTTCGCCGATGTCCTTGTCTGGGACACCCCGACATCTCTGGGCACCTTCCTCGTCCTCCTCATGATACAGTTGTTCACCGTTGGCATGTCCCATGTCTACTGCCGTACTAAAGTTCCCACGGTGCTGATGCTCGTCGTCACGCTCGTCGTCACCCTGATATCGTTGTTCTTCTCCAAGTTCATCATACCGTTCAATATGGTGTGGGTGCAGATACTCCTTGTCCTCTACCTTATGGCAACACTGCTTTACTATGCCCTCCGCGAGCGTCTTAAAGAGATATTCCTTATCACGGCGTTCGCCTTCGGCTCCCTTGTTTTCTTCTGTTCCTCGAACTACATGCTAAACAATCTTCTCCGCCCTCATCAGCGTGAGCGTGTCAATGTCCTCCTCGGATTGAAGAAAGACCTTGCAGGAGCGGGATATAACGTCCACCAGAGCGTCATAGCAATTGGTTCGGGAGGCTTGGCAGGGAAAGGGTTTCTTAACGGAACACAGACGAAGCTGAAATACGTCCCAGAGCAGGATACCGACTTTATCTTCTGCACCGTAGGTGAGGAGGAAGGCTTCTTCGGCTCTGCTGGCGTGCTCCTTCTCTTCCTTGCCCTCATCCTTCGTCTTATCCATGTCGCCGAGCGCCAGCCGTTCAAGTTCGGCAAGGTCTATGGCTATTGCGTCCTGAGCATTTTCCTCTTCCATGTCTTCATAAACATCGGCATGGTCCTCGGGCTTACCCCCGTGATAGGCATCCCCCTGCCTTTCTTCAGCTACGGCGGCTCCTCGCTGTGGGGGTTCACCATTCTCCTCTTCATCTTCCTCCGCATTGACGCAGGGCGTAACCTTCAGCGTGAATGACGCGGTCGTCAAAGTCTGCTGTACCACGTTATACCCCCGTGACATCACAATGGCTTTATCTCCAATTTCTTTCCGGATCGTTGCTTATGACAAACTCGTCACACTCTATCGTGTTGGGTTGTGGTTGACCTTCGGTCTTCCTACTCTGACTTTCGCCGTGCCGAAGAGACATGGCGGCTCCATGACAACGGCTGCCGGGAGAATGACGAAAAGGCTTCAGGATGCTGCCGGAGGAGAGGATGAGGTGACGGTCATGGCATTGCAAGACAGTGACAGCGACAGGATAAGCTATTGTTTCGGTGTTGACGGGGCGAAGTTCATGGCAATGAACGACAGCCAGCCGCAGATTGCCGCTTGTGCTGATGACGGTGTAAGAATGGCTCATCTCTGTAAAGCCCCGAAGCAGACGTAGATACCGTTGGCTGTCACGTTGTGAAAGCAGGAAAGGAATGCCGAAAGATAATGTGTGGCCGCTGACCACACAAGGCAATTCCCATAAGTTCAGCCTTTTGGGGGCAAGGAAGGCTATATCCCGAAAAGGGCATGTGGTGGTCATAGTGTCGTTTCCGCTTTGTCTTCAAAAATGTCCTGTTATTGAAAAATAAAAATAATTCGTGGCATGGCTTTCGCTGTCTCGTTTTTTTTATGTAACTTTGCAACCAAAAATAACAGAGGAAGAGATGGTTTTATCTATAATAACTACGGAGGCTTTGGCACATTATATGAGGGGCGCGGTGGCGATGTCCTTCATATTCTGGTCGATAAATCTTCATGTCTACGCACATAGGAACAGAATGATGAAGCTGCTCTACGTCGCTTCGCTGTACCTGACGTTCGCCTTCCTGAAGGATATGGTGTTCCTCATTGAGGACTTGAAGGACAATGCCTTTGTCAACGACATTGCGATACTCGTTGACCTTGTGGCGCAGCCGTTGTTGTGTGCTTTCTTCCTTGAGGCGACACGTCCTGGTTTCGCTACTACCCGGAGGATTGCCGCTGCCGTGGTGTTGCAGGGGGCTTTCATCCCTCTCTTCCTGCTTGACAGAAGCCCGTGGGTATTTCAGACAGCGTATGGCGTGAGCTGCACGATGTCTCTGCTGACGATTGTCTCGGTGTTTGTCTTCTCATATAAATACCGCAGATACCTCTCGTCGAACTATTCATATATGGAGAATATCGACGTCAGGTGGGTGGAGGTGTTGTGCGTGATGTATTTCACTCTTATCTCAGCATATTTCGTGGCTTTCGACAGCATAACATGGCTCAGCGAAGCACTCTTCAACCTGTTGTGTATAATGGTGTCGGCGTTCTGCTTTGTCTTTGCCAAGAAGCATTTAGTGGTGAAGGATGCCGGTGATGCTGGTTCTGAAGGTGTGGAAGGCAACGAGGATATGGAGATAGAGCCGTTGTTCTCTCCATATTATGAGTTTGAGCTGGAGGCGAAGCTGGAGAAATGTATGAAGGACAAGGTGTATCTCGAACCGAAGCTGACGTTGTCTGACATGGCAAACTATGTCGGGACAAACAAGACGTATCTCTCGTATTTTTTCAACAACAAGCAGAAGACGACGTTCTATGAATACATAAATGCTTACCGTATTGAGGAGGCGTGCAGGATCATTGACAATATTACTGACGAGGACAGGCTGTCGCTGGCTCAGATAGCTCAGGCCAGTGGCTTTAACTCGCAGTCGACATTCAGCAGGTATTTTACAAAGGCGAAGGGTGTAACACCAGGAAAATATATCTTGGAAATGGAGATGAGGAGGTTAATGGAGAAATAAAGGTGGGGGTAATGGCTCTTTGCCCACCCCCCAAAAAAGACGCTCCCATACATTCTGGAGGAAATGTACGGGAGCTTGTCGTGACCTTTCACGTTATGCGCCTTCTGCGCACCTCGTGAGGGTCGCCAACTGTTTACTATTTCATGTGCTTGTATGTCGTGTGTGGAAAGTGTCGTCGGAGTTTCTGTCCTTTTTCTCTCTTTTTTCCTCTGCAAAGTTACGTAAAAGCGTTGAGAAGACAAATGTTTTTCTGTTTTTTATTCACGATGTTACAAAAGTATTGTTTCATTGACTGTGTTTTTCTTTATTGACTTTCCGTTTCCGCAAGAATGATACATTTTTGTATGTTCGGAAGAGGTAGATGTTACCTTTCTACGTATTTGGAAAGGCAGATGATACATTTCTATATGTTCCAGGTAGGGCTTATGTTACATTTCCGTGTGTTCAAGAACTTGAGGACGTTGCTGAGGCTGTTTTGTAGGCCAAAGGCGTTTGTATTGTTGTCGGGGCGATATATACAGCAAAGGTAAGTTTTTGTAGATAATATTTTGATATAAGAGATTTTTGGGCTACTTTTGCATGTTAAATCTTTTATTTGCCGGAAATAAGTAGGTGTACACCTATGTGGACATGTTTTCAAAAAAAGGCGGTGAGCCAGAAAAAGAAATGAAGAAACGCACAACTATTATGACATACGATTTTGACAGAGTTATAGACCGCCGTGGCAGTGGAGACCTGAAACATGAGGTCTTGGAGGAACGCTATGGAGACGCGGGGCTCCTGCCTCTCTGGGTGGCTGACATGGACTTTGAGACACCGCCGTTTATTACCGAGGCGTTACGTAAAAGGCTGGAGCATTCGTTGTACGGATATACCGTGATGCCGCAGGGATATTGGGAGACGGTGGCGCAATGGATTGCCTCACACCACGGTTGGAATGTTAAGACAGAGTGGATGACTTTCGTGCCGGGAATAGTGAAGGGCATAGGAATGGCTATAAACGTCTTTGTTAAGCCTGACGAGAAGGTTATAATACAGCCTCCGGTGTATCATCCCTTCCGCCTGACGCCTCTTGGAAACAGGCGTCAGGTGGTCTATAACCCTCTGATAGAATGTGAGGGGACATACCGTATGGACTTTGAACAGCTCAAAAGGGTGGCAGACGACAAATGCCGTATGCTGATACTCTCTAACCCGCATAATCCCGCAGGGATATGCTGGGACAGGGCAACGCTCGCCGAGCTTGCGGAGATATGTCATGAGAGGGGCATTATAGTCATCAGCGACGAGATACATTGTGACATGGCACTGTATGACAACCGTCATATCCCTTTCGCCTCGGTATCGGAAGCTGCGGAACGATGCAGCATAACGTTCGGTGCACCGTCGAAGACATTCAATATTGCGGGTATTGTAAGTTCTTACGCCATAGTGCCTGATGACAGCATCAGGAGAAGATTATATGCGTGGATGGAGGCTAACGAGCTGAATGAGCCGACACTCTTCGCTCCGATAGCGACAATGGCGGCATTCACACAGCAGGGAGAGGAATGGCGTAAAGAGATGCTGCGATATATAGAGGGAAATATTGACTTTGTGGTGGAATACTGCCGGCGGAACATTCCGCAGATAAAGCCGTGGAAGCCGCAGGCTTCGTTTCTCGTATGGCTTGACTGCCGAGACCTCGCCCTGGGTCATGAGGCGCTTAACGCGCTTTTCGTGAAGAAGGCACGTCTGGCTCTCAACGACGGCGAGATGTTCGGAAAAGGTGGCGAAGGATTTATGAGACTGAATGTGGCGGCACCGAGGAGTGTCCTTGCAGAAGCTCTCGAAAGACTCTCCAAGGCGATAGAGTAGGAGATATGCAATGCTCTCCAAGGCAGTTGGCTTGGAGTGAAGACTGCTTGGAGTGAAGAAATAAAAAGATTGGGTGTGTCAGAAAGTCCTGACACCCCCTTTTTCAAGATAAAGCGCCGTTTTGTCGATGAATTATAGATATATACTAACGACAAGTATTTGGTTATGGTATCAATGTCAATGTCAAGGCAGTCTTCCTCTTTCAGCGAGCAAGTCTATGACCCCGATGTCTGCGGGCAGCCATTTCACCTCATGCAATTCGTCGGGTGCAAGCCATCGTGCCGCCTCATGCTCCAGTAGTGTCAGACAGCCACCTGTCAGCGAGCATAGGAAGCAGTGCATGGTGAGATGGAACGTAGGGTAGTTATATTCCACCGTTGTGAGAAGTTCTCCGACGGTTACCTCGCTGTCGAGTTCCTCACGTATCTCACGTTTCAATGCTTCACGCAGATCCTCGCCGTCTTCTCTCTTTCCTCCAGGGAATTCCCACCAGTCTTTCCATTCGCCGTAGCCCCTCTGTGTGGCGAATACCTTGCCATGACGTATTATTACTGCCGCCACTACCTCAATGTTCTTTCTTTTCTCCATATATGTCCTTCCCATACATGTTTTCTACGTACGCAATATTCTCCATACATGTTTTCACGTACGCCTATTCTTTATATTTGTCTTTACAAAGCGTGTCTTTCCGTCTGGCGTCCTTATGTGCCGCTTATTGGCAACGGTATTCGTCTGACGGCATTATTATCGCAAGGACAATATATAGTATCACTCCTGGGAATGCAGCAGAGAATATTGCCAGCACGGCATACAACGCCCTTACCACAGTAGGGTCAATCCCCAAATATTCGGCTACTCCGCCGCAAACGCCACAGATTTTCTTGTCTGATGATTTTTTTAGTCTCTTTTCCATTTCTGTTAAGTTTTTTTTTTGAACACTTCATACTATCTTATGCAAAGGTAGTCATAATTTCTCTTTTGTCATAGTTTTTCGCCTCTCTTTCTTCAAAAAACGTCCATAAATTAATCTTTTTGTAAAGAAAATGTACAAAAAGACGTTGTTCCCTTTTGCCGTATCAGGAAAAGTGACTATCTTTGCATATAAAAGAAACCTTTCCTGCCGCAAGACGTTCAGGAAGGCGTTGCAACAGGTCTGTGGCTTGCTTTGCTTTACACCTTATTATTTATAGGTAGGCTCTGTTTGTCATTTACAGGCTATATCTATATCATCATCATAACAGAAACAAAAAAATATGAAATTCATTTCGTGGAACGTTAACGGCCTCCGCGCCTGTGTTGGAAAAGACTTTGAGAAGTCTTTCCTTGACCTTGATGCCGACTTCTTCTGCCTTCAAGAGACGAAGATGCAGTCAGGCCAGCTCGACCTTTCTTTCCCGGGCTACACTTCTTACTGGAACTACGCCGAGAAGAAAGGCTATTCTGGAACAGCTATTTATACTCGCCATGAGCCTCTTGCCGTTTACTATGGTCTTGGCACTGTCGTCGGTAGCGGAGACGACGTTACTGTTGTCTATGACTCCGAAAGCCCTCATAACCACGAAGGGCGTGTCATAACCTTGGAGTATGACGGTTTCTTCCTTGTCAATGTCTATGTCCCTAATGCTCAGGACGAGTTGCGGCGTTTGGACTACCGTATGGAGTGGGACGATGCGTTCCGCCGGTATGTCGAGGCTCTCGATCGTAAGAAGGTCGTCATTGTATGTGGCGACATGAATGTGGCACACAACGAGATAGACCTTAAGAACCCCAAGACCAACCGCCGCAATCCTGGCTTCACCGATGAGGAGCGCGGAAAATTCTCCGCCTTGCTGTCCTCCGGCTTTGTCGATACTTTCCGCACGCTTCATCCGGAAGATGTCGTCTACTCCTGGTGGTCGTACCGCTTCCGTGCGAGGGAAAAGAATACAGGGTGGCGCATAGACTATTTCGTATGTTCCCAACGCCTCATGCCAAAGGTTACGGGAGCCGCCATTCACACGCAGATATTCGGCTCGGACCATTGTCCTGTAGAACTGACGGCAGAGCTTTAGGTGTCGTTACTCACATTCGTCGAGCGGAATGTCGAAGAAGAACGTGCTGCCTTTTCCATATTCCGACTCCACCCATATTTTTCCTCCTACGCTTGTCACGATCATCTTGCATATCGCCAGTCCGAGTCCTGTGCCTTGCGCTCTGTCGTTGAGTTTCACGAACCTGTCGAACACCTTGTCTATCTTCTCTTCCGGAATGCCTATTCCGGTATCGCTGACGTGGAAGTGTATCGTCTCGTCCTGCACTTCATATCCAAAGTGTATCTCACCTCTTGGAGTGAACTTTGTGGCGTTTGTGATAAGGTTTATGATTACCTGCGAAATGCGGTTGGCGTCTTCATTGATCCTTACGTCGCGGTTGGGGCGGTCGAATATCAGGCTCACCCCTTCCTGTACACGTGTCAGCATCGTCTGCGACAGTCCTTCACACAGTTCCGTGAGGTCCATGGGGTTCTTCTTATATTCGAGAGTTCCAGCCTCCATCTTCGCCGTGTCGAGTATGTCGTTTATTAGTTGCATGAGTAGTTCAGAGTTCTGACCTATTATGCGTGCATACTGCTCTCGCTCATCGCTCTCGTCGGTATATGCCATAAGTTCTGCGAAGCCTACTATTGCTGTCAGCGGTGAGCGTATCTCATGGCTCATGTTCGCCAGGAATGCAGACTTCTGCCTGTCCGCCTTCTCCGCCTTTATGCGCTCTTCCACAAGTTCCTCCTCTATCTCCTCAAGGTTGCTGATGTCATATCCCAGTCCTACTATCAGCGGGTTACGCTCCCCGTTGTCCACGAGTAGTTTGTGTATCTGAATGACATGCGGCTCCTTTCCTGTTGCGATGAATGTATGCTGCACTTTTATAGGAGTCTTCGTGGCGAGCATCTCCTCGTCTTGTTTTGTGAAGCACTCTATGTCGGCACTGTCTTCCCACAGCTCATAGTCCGTCTTTCCTATCGCCTCGTCAGCTTTTTTCCCTGTCATGCGCTCCATGGCTTTGTTCCAGTAAAGATATCTCCGCTCGTCGCCACAGTCCTTTACGAAGATACTTACCGGCACATGTGCGAGTATGGTGTCTGTCAGTCGGCTGAGGGCTGTCAGCCTGTTGCTTGCGCTGATTCGTTTTGTTATGTCATGGCACATCACGAGGACATAATCGTCTAAAGGGAAGCAGTGGTGCTCGTAGTTGTGCATCACCCCGTCCACCTCGATGTCGTGATATCCCATGGCATACTCTCCCGTTTCGAGAACCTTCTGGAATGCCGTCCTTATCGCCTCATACGCCTCTTTTGTCAGTACGTCGCTCATGTGTACTCCCTTAAGGCTTTCGTTTCCTACGCCCACATGATTTGTCTTCTCGTTAGAGACAACTTCTACAACGCGCTCCTCTTTGTTGAAGACGGTGAGCATGTCAGGTATCTGGTCGAGTATCTGCAAGGCATACCGCTCACGGAAAGATTGTTTCTCCGTGAGTCTCTTCATGTTAGCCAGCTCTTCCTTCAGCCGCTCGTTTTCCGCCTTCAGAAGTGCTATTTCTTCCTTCATCCTTCCGCTTTCCTCTTTCAGAAGCTCGCATCCTTCCTTCATCCTTCCGCTTTCATTCTTCTGATGTAAGAGCTGTTGTCTGTTGTTTTCTGTCATACTGTTCAATTGCGTTTATGTCGCAGTAGTGTTTTGTCACGACATGGTATTCTGTTTCCTTATTTCATGCGAAAAAGTGTAACCTTCCAACCTGTAATATACTTTTTTTTATCGTTATGTTTTCTAATGATACAAAAGTTGTTTTTTAGTTTCCCGTGACGAGAGAGTACTATTCCGTCGGAAGCCGTTCTCTTTTCATCTGTGCAAAGATACGACAAAAAATACAAACAGTGGAACTTTTTGAGGAAAAACTGCATTTATTTGCTGATATTCTACAATATACATAAAACGAATAATTTCCCTCAAGTTTTCTGCTCTTTTCTTTATCTTCTTGTCATTCAGCTTGTTGTGATCTTCCTTCTGAAATAATTCTTCCTTTCCGCTTCTCCTCCTTTCACTCCCCCCCTGCCGCAACAAGCAGGCTTTCTCCTTCCTTCCCAGCCTCATGCTTTCGTCGCCAGCCTTCACTCTGAAAGGGAGTGAACATAGTGCGTGAGAGCAACGGCTCGACGACAAAGGTCATTGTCTCAAAACCATAACACCAGTCACGGCTGTCGTAGCAGTCCTTCGGGCGTGAGACAGTGAAGCCGATAATGAAATCCATACGACCCCAAGCGTCTGCCCGCAAGCAGACGCTTTTTTTTATGTTACGAACCTACGCTTCGCACCTTTGGCTTCGTGTGTCTTTTCCTCATAGGCTCTGTCACAGTTGTTCCATGGCTTTGTCACAAATGTTTCAAAGCCATGGAACAATCGTGACAAAGCCATGAAACAACTGTGACACCCCATATCGCATATTCCCGCTGTCTTTTCCTGATTTCACTAGACACTTTTTCTGTTTATTAGCTGAAGCAGTAGACAGTTTTATTAAAAGCCATACTGTATCAATAGACACATGCTGCAAAAGCACACTGTTTTTGTTGACACTGCGGACATGCTGGACATGTAGAGCCCGGGCTGTTCCGTTCGGCTTTGCAAAGGTAAGTAATATTTTTAACTATCTGCATTTTTCTCTC
>CALZUQ010000021.1 GCA_945829425.1 uncultured bacterium
GGAAAAAAGAAGTCCGAAGCCTGATTTTACTGGGCTTCGGACAGGATTATTATGCCATTTTGTGTTTTACCGGACAGCAATAATTTACAATAGTGTCCCTCATCCTACAGTATTCTTCCTGTCAGACGGAACGTCATCTGAGGCCAGAACTGTATCTTGTTGACAGTCTTCATGATGTCGCTGACACCATCTGCCGACGGGTCGTAAGCCACCTCGCTGGAGCTTACAAGTTCCGGCTTGCCATGCATCCAGGCACCCAGTTCAAACTGGAAGCCCACGCGGTGCTTCGGAATGGCACGTCCGAAGCCTATGCCGAGGTAAGGCTTCACGGAGTTCGTCTTCGCCGCAAAGTCTATCTTGCCGTCGCTGTCCGGCGACACCTGGAAGGTGCGGTCGTCGACGCTGAACCTCACGACATTCTCCAGGTTGTTGATGCGGTACTGCTCAGGCAGCTGGTTGTTGTTGATGTCTATGGCGTGCATATATGTCTGCCACCACTCTCTGTCTGCCGTGCCGTTGATTTTAATGAACTCGCTCTGTCCTACAAACATTCCCGCTGTGATGTGGAAGGAATGCTTTGCAGAAGGATAATACTCCAAGAGCACCTTGGCGGCACCGAGGTTGAGTTTTGCATCGACGTCAACAGCGATGTCCTTGTTCGGATAGTCAAGGTTGTCTATCCTCTGGTGTCCCGGAATGCCGCTCGTCTGAGCGTTGTAGTTGTTGATGTTTCCGTTCAGCTCGTCTATTTTCCTGCATATATCGCCCGAGGAGATGTCGAAGTCGGCATTTACGTTGACGTTAGGGAAGTTGTAGCCTAATACAACGACGAGGTGGTTGGAGACAACAGGCATGGAGACCTGTACACTGGCTCCCATGAGACCTACCTCCACGCCGACGCCGAGGTTGCGGAAAGCCTCCATGTTTTTGTTTTCTGTACTCTGTGCCAAGGCACTTGACGAAGCGAAAGCCATAAAGGCTAATGTCGCGAATGCTTTTCTTATTAACATAATTCTATCTTTTTTGTGTGGGGGAATAGTCTAAATGTCGCTGAAAGTGTCCACAAAAGTACAAATCTTTTTTTTAAATATGCAAAGAAAAACAAATATTTTTTCGCCATTCCTTTCTTATTCTCATATAAAAGCCGAAAGCCTACGTGTTTTTGTCTTTATCCAACGCATATAAACCATGTCATTTGTTCTTCCTCGACGTGTCAACAGCCTCATGCTTCTTTGCCTTATATCCTCCGAGCCACCATGATTTTTTTCAGATCATCATCTGCCCATCCTCGTCATGTCGTACGTCATTGAAACACAAACGCTTGGACTTATGATAAATCCAAGCGTTTGTATGTCTGTAATAGTAAGACATCTGAAACCTGATGTTGACATGCGGAGAGAACAGGATTCGAACCTGCGAACCGGTTTTGCCGGTTACACGCTTTCCAGGCGTGCCTCTTCAACCACTCGAGCACCTCTCCATTGATGCAAAGGTACGAAGAAAATATGACACTGCAAAATCGTATTGGTGTTTTTTAATGATTTTTGTTAAAAATCGACGTGGCGACCGTAACAGAAAAGCGGTACACCTTATTTATATTAAGGCTGGTTCTATTAATTCCCACCTCAAGTGTTGTGCTGCCTGACAATGGTTAATGCACGGCCCGAAGGAGCAAAGCACGGAGATCCGTCGCTGGTCATGGGTTCCGTAGGTCATGCTGCTGACGTTGTCTTACGGCTTCAAACATGAGTATGGCTGCCGAGACGGAGACGTTGAGAGAGTCAAGCTGTCCGCACATGGGGATGCGGATATGGGCGTCGGCGACATCGCGCCACCGTTGTGTCAGTCCTGTCGCCTCTGTACCCATTATGATGGCTGTTGCAGAGGTCATGGGAGTGTCATAATATAACGTGGAGTCTTGCAGCTGGGCTGTAAGTATGGCGACATGGTTTTTCCGTAGGAAAGCAATGCACTCTTCGGTATCTGCCACAGCGCAGGGTACGGTGAATGACGCACCTAAGGAGGCACGGATAAGGTTGGGGTTGTAAAGGTCGGTGAGAGGATCGCATATTATCACCGCATCGACTCCTGCGGCATCGGCGGAACGCAGCACCGCACCGACGTTTCCTGGTTTCTCCACACCTTCCAGGACGACGATGAGGGCATCGTGGGGGAGGGTGAGCGTAGAAAGTCCGTTGCAGCGTGATTTAACAATGGCTGTCACGCCTTCTGTACTGCCGCGGTAGGCTATCTTTTCATAGACCTCGGGAGAGACGCGGAACATACGGCTCCCAGCAATGGTGGGGAGGTCGTGGATGACGTCCATGGCGTTGTTCACAAAGAGGGTGTCTATGCTGTATCCAGCGTCGAGGCAATGTTGCAGCTCGCGCCGGCCTTCAACGACGAAGAGTCCTTCCTCCTTTCTGTCGGCAGACTTCTGCTGCAGACGTATGAGGTGTTTTATTCCGGGATTTTTCGTACTCGTGATTATCTCCTGCATCAGTAGTATATATGATGGTTTGACGATGGCACGACAAAGAGAAAAAAATCGCAGAGACATCAGGATAACCGTGTGTATGCCTCTGCGAAATGTTTGTTTTATTGTCGTATGACGAAGTTTTAGAACGGAAGGTCAGAGTCCGGGTCGGAGACTGGCGCCGGAGCGGTAAACGGTGCGGCAGGCTGTATGCTTGCCTGTACCGGCTCGGCGAAAGGAGGCATGGCACTCTGTGGCTCTGGAGCGTTCTGCTGAACCTGGCGCACGTCGAAGGCGCGTATGTTGTTAAACCAACGTCCGTTATATTCGTGAGCGTCGATGTCAAAGGAGACGTTCACCAACTGTCCCACCTGAATGCCGAAGCGTTGTAACCTGTCTGCCCCGAACACGGAGAACACCATCTTGCGAGGGAAAGAGTCCATGGTTTCGATGACGAAATCCTGACTCATCCATTCTCCACGTGCTGAGACACCACTCCGAGCTTCAAGAGCTGCTATAACTTTTCCTTGTAGTTCCATAAAAAACGGTATAAATATATTAGTATTATAAATGATTTTATTTTTTTCAGATGCGAAATTACTAAAATAGTTCTAAAAAGAAGAAACTTTTCCTTACTTTTTTTGTTTTTTATAAATATATTGCTTAAATTTGTACCTCAAAAGTGAGAGAAGGGGAGCAGGGAAGCCTTATGAAAAGACATCACGGGCTGAAGCGAAACAAAGGGTGGGGGAGGACAGAGAGCGAGAGAAACATTACGAACAAAACACATAAACGACAGCACGATGAGATTTACAGTATCAAGCACACAACTTGGAAGTTGTTTGAGTAATCTTTCTAAGGTCATAGCCACAAAGAACGCTATGCCTATACTCAACTGTTTCCTTTTTGAAGTAAACGGGGGAGAGCTTACCGTGACGGCATCAGACACGGAGAATGTGATGAAGTCTTCCATTCCACTCGACGAATATGACTGTGACGGAGCTTTCTGTCTGACAAGCCGTACCATCCTCGATGCCATAAAGGAACTTGCAGAGCAGCCAGTTACGGTTGACGTTGACCTGGAGACTCTTTCTACCAGCATATTATATTTGAATGGAGTATATAATATCGTAGGACTGAATGCGGAAGACTATCCTCGCAACACACCGATACAGAACGACCAGAGAATGTTCACCATAACCTCGGAAACACTCGCAGGAAGCATAGCGAGAGCGCTTTTTGCCACTGCTCAGGACGAGTTGCGACCTGTAATGAACGGTCTCTTCTTTGACTTCAAGCCCGAAGGCCTCGCCATAGTGGCTACCGACGGACATAAACTTGTGCGCTCTATGGTACATAATATCGCGGCAGACGACATCATGGGATTCATACTGCCAAAGAAACCTGCAACACTCCTCAAGAACGTCCTCAAGAAAGACGACAGCGAAGTCGTCATAAAGTTCGACACACGCAATGCGGAGATTTCTTTCGCCGGAGGCTGTCTGATATGTCGGCTTACAGAGGGCAAATACCCTAACTACCAGACCGTGATACCTGTCAACAACAATAACTACATCACGATAAACAGACGCTCGCTGATAGGTACCTTGCGACGCGTGCTGCCTTTCGCCAATGACTCCAGCCAGCTCATACGCTTCAAGATCTCTTCGGGAAAGATGGAGATAAGCTCCGAGGACATTGACTTCTCTACAAGTGCAAAGGAAGAGGTGGTATGCGATTACGACGGCACGCCGATAACGATAGGCTTCAAGGGATCTACGCTGACGGAGGTGCTCAACAACCTTGAGTCGGAAGACGTGACGTTCAAACTTGCCGACGAGGCACGCGCCGGGATAGTGATACCGTCACCGCAGGACGAAGTTGTAGACATACTAATGCTCATGATGCCTATGCTTCTCAACGACTGACGATAGATGTAACAGACTTGAATCATGAATCTTTCCGAATAAATGAAACCTATACTTACCCGACCGCTTATCGTCTTCGACCTGGAGACGACAGGTCTTGACCTTGCAAAAGACAGGATAATACAGTTGTCATACATACGTGTAGAACTTGATGGCACAGAGACGGCTGTAAACCATTTCGTAAATCCCGGTGCTCCCATTCCGCCTCTTGTACAGGAACTGACAGGCATCACAAACGACATGGTGAAAGACGCACCGACATTCGCACAGCTCGCACCAGAGCTGGAAAGGGTGTTCAAAGGATGTGACTTCGCAGGATTTAACTCAAACAAGTTTGACATTCCTCTGCTCGCAGAGGAGTTTATACGTGCAGGAGTAAACTTCGACTTCAACAAGTCAAGGCTTATTGACGCAAGCATAATATTCCGGAAGATGGAGCGAAGAAACCTTGCTGCAGCATATAAGTTCTACTGCGGAAGGAAGATGGAGGAGGACTTCCAGGCACACCTTGCAGACCAGGACACTGCAGCGACATGGAGGGTGCTGCAGGGAGAGCTTGACATGTATGCCCCAGAACGGCAGGAAGAGCCGGAGCGGCAGCTGAAAAACGACATACAGTCCATAGATGACTTCTGTAATGCTGACAACAGGAACGTTGACTTTGCCGGACGTATCGTATATGCTCCCGTTCTCGATGCTCATGGCAATGCCAGAACAAACGACGACGGCACGCCGATGATGCATGAGGTGTTCAACTTCGGAAAATACAAGGACATGGCGGTTGAAGAGGTGCTTGCGAAAGACCCCGGATATTTCTCATGGGTCTTGAACAGCGACTTCACCCTCAACACGAAGCAGGAACTGACAAGAATACGTCTCAGGGCGTTAAGCAGAAAGAAATAAACCGCTTCTTAAAAATAACGGCACGCCATGATTATGAGGCTTAGTGCTTCTGCTTCATGACATGATAATATCCTTCTGTCCTTCGGTGTAATACTTCCACTTCACCGGACGACAAAAGGATATTTTTTTTTCATACTTTTTCTTTCACCCTATGTACAGTCGGCTGTCATAGGCATGAAAGTCTTCGTTCAATGCCGTGACAGCAGTTGCAGGATAACATTCTGCGTTTATGTAGAGCATAGAGTGGTAAGGCATCCTATAGTTGTTATCTTCCTTGTGCCTTTATTCTCTGCCATTTTTCCCTTGCGAACTTCTGAAGGTCCGTGGTGGTGTCGTTCTCGTCGACAATCTCTACGCCGAGCATGGTCTCAATGACATCTTCCATGGTTACGATGCCGCGGAGGCATCCATATTCGTCGGTTATGATGGAGATCTGCTCCCTGCTCTCTATCATTTTCTCCCATATCTCAGCCACTGAGGAATCTTCGCGGAAGGAGATGATGGGGCGGCGTATGGTAGAGAGAGTCATCTCGAATTTGTCTTCGGCGAGTTTCTCAAGGACAGAAGCACGGAGAATATATCCTGTGATATAGTCTTTGTTGTCGTCGTAGACAAGAATGCGTGAATATGGGTTGAACTGCTTGTTCTTCTGGAACTCGCGCATGGTCGTCGATGCCGGTGCCGATGCTACGACGATGCTTGGCGTCATGATTTTGTTCGCGGTGACGTTTGCTGTCGTAAGGAAGTTCTGTATCGTGGTGTTCTCACGCTCTTTGAAGATACCTTCCTCAGTACCTACATGGACCATGGCCGAGACCTCCTCACGGCTTACCGTAGCTTGCTTGCTCTTTGTGGAAAACACTTTCGTTATGATTTCCGACATGAGTACGAGGGGGTAGCATATTATGACGAGAACATGTATCACCCTGGTACACGGTACGGCAAGCTGACGCCAGTATGACGCTCCGATGGTTTTGGGTATTATCTCAGAGAAGATAAGGATAAGGAGTGTCAGAATGGCAGAGACAACGCCGAAATACTGCTCTCCGAAGATGCGCGTCGACTCAGAGCCGACACCGGCAGCGCCTATGGTGTGGGCTATGGTGTTCAGGGCAAGGATGGCTGCCACGGGACGGTCAATGTCGTTCTTGTATTTATGCATGAGAGGAGCAAGTTTCTCGCCCTGGCTCTCTTTCATGGAGATGAACGACATCGGAGTGGAGAGTAGTACTGCTTCGAGTATAGAACACATGAAAGATAGTCCTAAGGCTCCAAACAGATAGATTAATAGTAATGTCATATAATTATTGAAATGGTGTAATCTGAAAAAAGGCGTGAGGCGTCATCGCTTCTTCACGGGTTCGCACGACAGTCCTATGCCAAGCTTCTTGAATATCTTACGGTCTATGTCGCTGAGCATCACCGTCGTATGCACCTGACAACCGCGGAGGTTGGGCAACTGCTGAAGTGCTTTGGAGCAGTTTGCGTCGGTATCGCTGAGGACAGAAAGAGCCACGAGAACCTCGTCGGTATGAAGGCGTGGATTCTTTCCTCCGAGATAAGAGATTTTCGTCTTCTGTATAGGCTCTATCATGCTTTGCGGTATGAGCTTCACGTCATGGTCTATACCGGCAAGATATTTCGTGGCGTTGAGGAGAAGTGCAGCAGAGCATCCGAGGAGCGGGCTGGACTGTGACGTTATGATAGTGCCGTCGCTGAGTTCTATGGCTGCCGACGTGTGGCCGCACTCTTTGCACCGTGTCTTTGCCGCTGTCACCGTGCGGCGTGTCTCGGTGGAGATCTTTGCCTGGGTGAAGAGCAGTTTTATCTTGCTTATCTCGTCTTGGTTGCTTGCACCGTCGGCGGCTTTGTTGAGTGCCTCATAGTATCGGCGTATTATCTCCTGACGTGATGCCTGGCAGCATACGTCGTCGTCGCTGATGCAGAAGCCAATCATGTTCACGCCCATGTCTGTCGGCGACTTATAAGGGTTGTCGCCGTAGATGTTTTCGAAGAGGACGTTGAGTACAGGGAATATTTCTATGTCTCGGTTGTAGTTGATGGCTACCTTGCCGTATGCGTCGTAGTGGAATGGATCTATCATATTGACGTCGTTGAGGTCGGCAGTGGCAGCCTCATAGGCTATGTTGACAGGATGTTTCAAAGGAAGGTTCCAGACAGGGAAGGTCTCAAACTTGGCATAGCCTGCACGCACGCCACGTTTCTGCTCGTTATAGAGCTGAGAGAGGCATACTGCCATCTTTCCTGAGCCTGGACCGGGGGCGGTCACTATGACGAGGGGTTTCTCGGTCTTCACATAGTCGTTCTTGCCGAAGCCTTCGTCAGAAGCTATAAGATGTACGTTATGGGGATATTCGTCAATGAGGTAATGAAGGTATGTCTTTATGCCCATGTTTTCCAGACGCTGGCGGTACGACACTGCGGAAGGCTGGCCGTTATAATGCGTTATGACAACAGAGCCGACAAAGAACCCGCGGCGCTGGAATTCAGAGCGAAGGCGCAGCACGTCCTCATCGTATGTTATGCCGAGGTCTGCACGGACTTTGTTACGCTCAATGTCTTCTGCGCTTATTACAAGAACAATCTCAAGAGTGTCCGAGAGTTGTGAGAGCATGCGGAGCTTGGAGTCCGGTTCAAAACCGGGAAGCACACGGCATGCGTGATGGTCGTCGAAGAGTTTTCCTCCAAGTTCGAGATACAGCTTGCCGTCGAACTGGGCAATACGTTCCCTTATATGTTCTGACTGAATACGACAGTATTTGTCGTTGTCAAATCCAATTTTCATTCTTTTCTATGTTTTTTGTTTTGAAATAGTGTCATGGGATTTGTTCGTACGTGATGTTTCTTCTTCTTTAAAACCCCATAAAAACCGTACATTCTGCAAAGTTACTATATTTTTTATATTCCGTGAAATAATTTCAATGATTTTAATAAATCCGTAATAAAAAACCAACTGCCCACACCTGTTTTGCAAGAACGGACGACAGGAAAGATATGGAAAGGAGATTTTTGTAAAAGAAAAAGAAGCCGTCACCTCCATGTGGAGCTGACGGCCTTCTCACAGTGCGCCCGATAGGACTCGAACCTACACGTCGCAAAACACCAGATCCTAAGTCTGGCGCGTCTACCAATTTCGCCACGAGCGCGTAAACAAGGCAGAAGCCTCTTTTGCGGGTGCAAAGGTAATATATTTTTTTTATATGTGCAAATAATTCGGCGTGTTTTTTATCTCCATACGCCAAAAGCGTCAGTTCTTGAAAGAATGAATAGGAGCTGGAATGCGTCCGCCACGGTTAACGAAACGGCTGCTGTCGAAGGTGTTGACAGGCATGACGGGAGCATGACCGAGCAAACCACCGAACTCTACGCTGTCGCCGACAGTCTTTCCTATGACAGGTATGATGCGTACAGCTGTGGTTTTCTGGTTTATCATGCCTATGGCAGACTCGTCGGCAATGATGCCCGCAATGGTGGTGGCTGGAGTATCGCCCGGAATGGCTATCATGTCGAGGCCTACGGAGCATACGCATGTCATGGCTTCCAGTTTCTCTATAGTAAGTGCGCCGGCCTCAACAGCGTCAATCATGCCCTGGTCTTCAGAGACAGGAATGAAGGCTCCGGAAAGTCCTCCGACGTATGAACTTGCCATCACACCACCTTTCTTCACCTGGTCGTTGAGCATGGCAAGAGCTGCCGTGGTGCCTGGGGCTCCGGCATGTTCCACACCCATGCAGTGCAGGATGTCTGCCACGCTGTCGCCTATAGCAGGGGTCGGGGCGAGAGACAAGTCTATGATGCCGAAAGGTACTCCGAGGCGTGCTGCGGCCTCTTGTGCCACGAGCTGTCCTACACGTGTTATCTTGAAAGCCGTCTTCTTTATCGTCTCGCCGAGGGTCTCGAATGTGGCAAGGCCGTTGGAGGCATGTCTGTCCATCTGTTCCAGAGTGTGCTTCACCACTCCTGGACCTGACACTCCGACGTTTATTATGGCGTCAGCTTCAGAGACTCCGTGGAACGCTCCAGCCATGAAAGGGTTGTCGTCAGGAGCGTTGCACAGCACCACAAGTTTCGCACAACCTAACGAGTCGTTATCCTTTGTCTTTTCTGCCGTGCGAAGGATGATGTCGCCCATGAGCCTCACGGCATCCATGTTTATGCCGGTCTTCGTAGAACCTACGTTGATGCTTGAACATATCCTCTCTGTCTCTGACAAAGCCTGGGGCAGGGACTCTATGAGCAGCCTGTCGCTTTGCGTCATGCCCTTTGACACTATCGCCGAGAAGCCTCCGAGGAAATTCACGCCCACTGTCTTTGCGGCCTTGTCGAGAGTGCGGGCTATCTCGACATAATCCTCCGGTGTATGGCAGCATGTGGCACCGACGAGCGCTGCCGGAGTTATGGCAATGCGTTTGTTTACTACAGGAATGCCGAACTCTTGGGATATGCGGTTTCCAGTCTCCACAAGGTCTTTGGCAAGTGTCGTGATCTTAGTGTAAATGTTCTCGCATGTCTTTTGGAGAGAGCTGTCGGCGCATGAGAGAAGTGAGATGCCCATGGTGATTGTCCTCACGTCAAGGTTCTCCTGTTCTATCATCTTATTGGTCTCTATGACCTCTGTAATGTTTATCATGTGATACTGCTGAATATTATATGCGATGCATTTTGTTGAATATGTCCTCGTGCTGGCATTTTATGTTTACCCCCATGCTTTCTCCTATTCCAGAGAGGTCGGCAGCGGTATCTGCGACGTCCTTTCCGCTTTTTGTTACGTCGACAATCATCATCATGTTGAAATATCCTTGCACTATGGTTTGGGAGATGTCCAGGATGTTTATCTTGTTGTCTGCAAGGTATGTGCATACCTTGGCTATTATCCCTACAGTGTCTTTTCCTACTACGGTTATTATTGCGCGTGTCATGTTTTCTCTATTTACCTTAAATGGCAGAATATCTGGTTTGCAAACCTTCTTTACTTCCGCCTTTATACTTCTTGCGATATGTGTGTTGCAGGCAGAGGTTCAAGTGAGACTTTAATGCTGTGTTTCCTGACCATCTGCCTGCATGGCGTTTATTCTGATATATTCAATGTTTCCATTACCTTTGCCTCTATCTCTTCGGCAAGTTCGGGGTTGTCCATAAGCAGCTGTTTCACTGCATCGCGGCCCTGAGCCAGTTTCGTCTCGCCGTAGCTGAACCATGAGCCGGACTTCTTTATTATGCCGTTTTCAACAGCAAGGTCAAGGATTTCGCCTACCTTGCTGATGCCCTGTCCGAAGAGTATCTCAAACTCTGCTTTCTTAAACGGAGGAGCGACCTTGTTCTTGACAACTTTTACACGTACCTGGTTTCCCAGCACGTTGTCACCGTCCTTGATGGCTGTCACGCGTCGGATGTCGAGACGTACGGAAGCATAGAACTTCAGGGCGTTGCCGCCTGTCGTAGTCTCAGGGTTGCCGAACATTATGCCGATTTTCTCGCGTAGCTGGTTGATGAAGATACATGTGGTATTTGTCTTGGATATTGTTGCAGTAAGTTTTCTCAGTGCCTGTGACATGAGTCGTGCCTGCAAGCCTACCTTGTTCTCGCCCATCTCGCCTTCTATCTCTGCCTTGGGTGTCAAGGCGGCAACAGAGTCAACGACAACGATGTCCAGTGCTGACGACGAAATCAGTTGGTCGGCAATCTGCAAAGCCTGCTCACCGTTGTCGGGCTGGGAGATGAGAAGGTTGTTAAGATCTACGCCAAGCGACTCGGCATAGAACCGGTCAAAGGCATGCTCGGCGTCAATGATGGCTGCTATGCCTCCACGTTTCTGCGCCTCTGCTATGGCATGTATGGCGAGTGTCGTCTTTCCTGACGACTCAGGACCGTAGATTTCTATTATCCTCCCCCTTGGATAACCACCCACTCCGAGGGCTATGTCCAAACCGAGAGAACCTGTCGGTATAACGTCTACCTTCTCTATTTCCTGTTCGCCGAGATTCATTATAGACCCCTTGCCGAAGTCTTTCTCAATCTTCATCATTGCTGCCTTGAGGGCTTGCAATTTCACTTCTGATGGGCTTGTGCCCTGTGTTTCTGTTTTTGCCATGGATATGTTGTTTGTTTATAGCAGGCATGCTTTTTTTTCTGCATACACCCACCTTTTGTGTTATTCTAAATTCTTTCAGAAGAAATCTTTCTGTTACTAACCTTCAGTGTATTTCTCTTTGTATTGTTTTTTACCTCTTTGAGATAGCTTTCTTGTCCAATGAACATATGTCTAATAGTCTTACTGCAGCTCTTCAGCACGTATTCCAAGTGCCGCAAGCAGGGAATACCCCAATATTTCTGTGCGGCACGGCACGCCTGTCAGTGGTTGCATGGCAAAGAGAGTGACACGTTTCTCGCTGTGTTCTCTGTCGAGGTGTCTCAATACAGGCATAAGGCGTTGCATCATGTCTTTCTCTTCCGTTTCAAGGTCTGGGATAACCATGATGCGCTTTACTTGTTCTTCGTCGGCAAGATGAGCAAGGACATCGGTAAGGATATCACCCTTTGTCATAGTCTCCATTTTTTCGTCTGACGCTATGCAGTGGAAGAGATATTCACCGGTTTCGCCCATGAACGCTTGTGCGTCGAGTGTCGCTGTCTCCGTATTCCCTGTAGCCTCATACCTTCCGGGATTGAAATTGTCCAGTTCCTCTTTGTCCTTGTCGTGGATTATGATGACGTGTGTGCGGGTGTCACGCCGTTTCTTCTCATCCTCCTGTCTTTTGCACCCTCCGTCGAGTGCTATGCACTCTACCCATTGCGCCATGTCTGCCTGGGGTATATGCCTTCCTATCATACGTTCGAAGTTTACGGTGAGGTTGAATGCCACGCTGTCGATATATTCTCCGTCAGCGATGATGACGTTCTCGCCCCATTGTATGTCGTGGCTCTTGCTGTTCATATTGATGTAGAAATAAAAATAGGTGTACAATAAGTTTTTCTAAATGAGATGGTATCGTAGGCTTATCCCTTAAGGTAGGTTCTGGCCTCTCCAGCGTTTATCTCATGCCATAACGTGTCGAAGTGTCTACGCAGTTCCTCAACGTCAGCAATGATCTCCCTCAGCTCTTTAAGCTTTTTCTCATTCTCTGACCCTGGTATCCACAGCTTGATATATCCTGTAGCGGAATATTTCTCCTCAATATGTTTCTGAAAGCGTGTGAAATGTTCCTCCACGCCATATTCCGGATAGTGGTCAATGCCGTATTCTATGGTACGCCGCATGACGGTCAGAGGTTCCAGTTCTCTGTCTGCCTCAGCAACAATCTTGCCGTATATGGACCGGGGAGACTTTGAGGCAGAAGCCCTATGGTCTTCCACGGCTTCCTTCATGATGGTTATCTGCATTGGCGAGAACCACCTCTTCAGGCGGCTGTCGGCAGCGAGTATTCTACCGCTGGTGATATGATGTACGGCTCGCGGACCTTCCAGTCCGAGGTCGTGGTATGCTGCTATGACGTATGCCATATTCTCGTCGGCTCCTATTCTTTGCGCCAGCTTCATCGACGCCTTTATCACGGCGTTGACGTGGTGCAGCCGGTGAGCCACGTCGAAGGCGTTATACCTCGGCAGTATCTCGTTCTCGACATAGTGCATAATCTCAAGGTTTACCATATTCTCCGTTTTTTGTGTTTACGAGATAATAAAGTGGGGGTTCAGGCATCAGTTGTAGAAGTTCCAGTTCAGGCCTATCCTCAACACCCTGCCGTTCATGGGGTAGTGTGGCGTGAAGAAATAGTCTCCCTTTCCGGAGCAGTTGACATGGCTCATCATAATGTAGAAACGGCAAGTCTTAAGCTGAAAATTGGCATAAACGTTGCAGACAGGGTAATTGCCCACCTCTTTCCTTATCTCGTCGTTCTCCTGTATTGCGAAGGAGAGCATCTGAGGGCAATATTCTGGAGCGTAGTATTTTGTGAAATACCTGGCGTCAACACCAAAGTCCGTAGCAAGCACTCCGGCAATCTTAAACCGTATGAAAAGGTTGGAATAGACATTCAGACGCGGCAAAGGAAGGGCCTTTTCGTTGGTGGACTTCTGGTAAGTCACGATATTGTCCCAGTGGAATATGCCGAACTTCACGTTCTGGAAGAGTTGCGCCGTTATGACCTGTATGTCCGCAGACTGCCTTGGTGTAACGTTAAATCCGGTGACGTTGTGTTCGGTATCAACGTTATATGTCTGTGCGAGGTAGGTATAGTTGGTGAGGTTGTCGAGAGCCACACGGATGCGGGTGTCGGTCTTTCGCATGAAGATGTTACCTTCGAGGTGAGTGCGTGTCTCATTGTCAAACGTGTCGTAAACGTCCCATTTGAAATGACGGGAAGCATATCTCATGAGATAAGCTGACGGACTAAGAATGCTGAAGCTGCCTCTTGCGTCTATCGTCGCCGTATCTCCCAGGAGGGGTATGTTGACGTCCACCTTTCCGTTTATATCCGTCTGTCCCGCATTATCTCCTACGAGAGCAATCTCGGCATTGGCGTTGAAATGCAGTGTCTTGCCTTCTTTCTTCGATATTCCTCCGCCTATGCTTATGTCGCTCTCGTTCCATGTCGTGAATGTCCCGTCACTGTTTCGCAGGGCGTAATGGCGAAGGTCATGGGATGCATACAGGTGTATGCCTGCTTTAGCCCATTTGTTGAAGCCTTCGAGGAGTGACATGCCGAGGGCGTTTCTTATGTGGGTGTGACGTGTCAGGTCGTCTATCGAGTCTGTCTGAAGGTCATAGAAATCGTTGAGATAGAAGTTCTTCGGCGTTTCGTAAGCTACATACGACCGCTGGTAATGGGCCAAGGAGAGGGAATGGAAGAAACGGGTCACTGGGACGTACTCGTCCTTCATGAACTCATCATCCTCTTTGCCTTTCTCCGTAGCCGCTATGCTGTCTGCAGCTTCCGTTCCTTCCTTGATCCTTTCAGTGGCTTTTTTCTCCTGTGCCGGTTCGTCGCCCATTATCTTGGCATCTTTCGGTCTTCCGAGCGTCACGGACGATGCCTCTTCGTTCTCGTCGCGTCCTTCTTTCATTCTTGCTTCCTTTGCTTCTCTCTCCTCTTTCTCTTTCTTCGATGCCTCAGCGAATTTCTTCGCCTCTATTTCCTGAGGTGTCATAGGCACTTTCCTGTAGAAGCCTACGTTATATCCTTGTGTGAGGAACAGGCTCTGGTTGTCTTGCCTGTTCCAGTTCGATGACAGTATGGTAGGTATTTCGTTCGATGAGAAGTTGTCTGAGAATGACTCGGGGTGTGTCACGTACTCGTCGTTTGTAATGCCTCCGTTTTCCGACTGTTTATGGTGGTTCAGCCCTATGAGCATGTGGAGGGAATAACGGTCGCCGATGTAGCTGCCCCACATGGAATACCCGAAGTGTGCCAGGTTCTGGTTAGCGTAATATCCGCGGGCATAGAGGTAGTTGAAACGGAAACCGAAGCCGAGCTGTTTGGACGCATTGACGGCGAAGGTGGCCTTCAGATGGTCTTCACCGTTTATCTTGTTGCCACAAGAGTTGTAAACGAGATTGGTGATTGGCGAGAAGGTGTTCGTGAAATGGAATTGCCCTGGTCGCTGCAACACCTGCGAATAGCCGTTGATGAAAATGAAGTCGTCGTCACGCTCACGGTCAATGAATATTCGCGACTGTCGTGGTGAGCCGTTGTTGCCCAACGTCGTATAGTCACCGTAGACACCTGTGGCAAGGGCATGGTTCATTCGCATGAACGCTGTGGTGTCAGGTATTGCGCTCTCACGTTCTCCTGTCACCTCGTCAACTGTCCATACCGTGATTCCACGTGGTATCTGCTTGTTCTTCGTAGTGTCTCTGCTGGCACCGTTCGGCCTGTTTCCTGTAGGTACGGTGTTGTTGCCTAATGTAGACAACATCTCGCCCTGTGCACAAAGAATGGTGGCAGAAAGCAGTAGAAGAAAAGATAGAAGTGTTTTCTTTATCATCAATCTCGTCATGTGTTTATTTTCTGTCGGTATTTTTTCCGCAGCATTTTTCCGCAGTCTTTATGCTGGTTCTGTTTAGGTGTATTCTGTTAAGAGGTGTTCTGACAGACTTTGCTTGTGCAGGTTCCTCTTCTGTCGTCACCTTCTCAGCCTCAGAATACATTCTGCGCTTTTGAAGAACACAGATGTCATTATCACAAGCACACCTGTTGTCTCGTCTGGCAACACCCAATAGAGTACAGCGCCCGTAACCGCTCCCAATATGAATATAATGTTAAGTATCTGCCTGACTATGAATAATCCTCCGCGGTTTTTCTCTTCTTTTTCTTCAATGTCATGTATCATGGCTGAATATTATTTTTAAGGTGGGTTCATTTTTTGTGGATACTATTGCAATGTCTTTGCACGCAGCATATTGAATATCTCCTCCTTACGGTCAATGGTCTTCTTCCTGAATTTTCCGTATGTCTTATAGAAACGTGTGCGCGTCTTGTTCATGCTGGCATCGTCAGAGATAGTCTCTTCCGCACCGAGGATTTCTTCGTCCTCCCTGCCGACATTGTATTTATACGACATGCGGCATAGCGTAACCTTCTCTTCGTTGGCAGAGCATGTTATTATGAGTGTGTAGCGGAAGTCAGCAAAGTCTTTGGCGAACGTGGAGTTCGAGAACACCATCTCCTCGTCAAAAAACGCCGCAATGATATTCTCCTTCCTGTTTACCGCCGTAATACGGCTCCTTGTGCTCTGACCTTTCGCCTTGGTGGCTTCCGCAACGGTCTCAAGGGCTTTCTCAAATATTTCCTTTCCTGTCTTTCCGTTGACAGGTATCGTGATGGTCCATTCTATCTTGCCGTCGACGAGAGGTACGGCACCGACACCGTATTTCTCCTCAATCATCGGGGCTTTCTTCTTTTTCTTTACAGCCGTCTCTTTTTCTGCCGACTGTTCCGTTTTCTTCTCAAACTCCGGAACTTCCCATTCCGACTGTGCCATTGCCGCCATATAAGGCATTGCGGCTAAGAGGCAAAGAAATATTTTTCTCATAGTGTCTTTTCGGGTGTGTTATGGTGGGTTCTATTAATTCGCTTTGACAGATTTCCGATTTATCTCTGAGGGCAGAGTGTCAGTTTTAGAAGGTTTCTGTCCCCCGGGAAACGGGGGAACCGAAGGGGGTGTAAAGACCATTGACCGATGCGGGCATCGTGACTGAGAAAACTGGCAGTATGCGCCAGAGAGAAACGGAAAGATGACAAAACGTCAACCCTTAATTACCGAATTATTGACGGTGGGAATTAATAGAACCCACCTTATATGTTTTTATCTTCTCTTTCATTCGTTCAGCAGGAACGCCTTGAAGTCAGCAAACTCCTTGCTCATGGCGATGCTCTTCTTTTCGCCTCTCATGAAAGCCTGCAGGCGTGCCGGTATTTCTATGTCCGACTGTAGTATGCTGTCGACGGTAGCCTTGAACTTTGCCGGGTGGGCTGTCTCGCAGAACACTCCCGTCTCTCCTTCCTGCATATTGTCTTTCAGAGCCTGGTATCCGCACGCTCCATGAGGGTCGAGGATATATCCAGTATTGGTATAACATTCACGCATTATATCCATGATTTCCTGGTCTTTATATGTTGCGCCGGAGATGTCACGGCATATCGCCTTATGTTCTCCACCATAGAGGTTATAGATACGTGCGAAGTTCGAAGGGTCACCAACGTCCATGGCGTTGGCGAGTGTCTGTACCGATGCCTTAGGATGATATTCTCCTGTCTGGAGGTAGTTATAGAATATGTCGTTGGCGTTGTTTGCCGCAATGAAGCGTTTTACCGGAAGTCCCATTCGTTTTCCGAAGAGTGCCGAGCAGATGTTTCCGAAGTTTCCTGACGGCACGCACATCACGAGGTTTTCTGCCTTGCCCTGTTCCTTCATCCTGGCATAGGCGTTGAAGTAGTAGAACGACTGTGGCAGGAAACGAGCCACGTTTATTGAGTTGGCTGACGTAAGCATCATGGCGTCGTTGAGTTCAGAGTCCATAAAGGCTGTCTTTACCAAAGCCTGACAGTCGTCGAAGACTCCGTCAACCTCTATCGCTGTAATATTCTTGCCGAGGGTGGTGAACTGACATTCCTGTATCGGCGACACCTTGCCTTTCGGGTAGAGGACATAGACGTGTATGCCTTCGACGCCGAGGAAACCGTTTGCTACGGCAGAGCCGGTGTCGCCCGATGTCGCCACGAGGACATTGATGTTCTTGTTCTTCTTCTCGCCGCCCTGCATAAGGTATTCACCGCCTTGCTTGAGGAAATACTGCAAGAGACGGGCCATAAAACGTGCACCGACATCCTTGAAGGCGAGGGTAGGGCCATGGAAGAGTTCCAGGGAGTATATCTCGTCGGTGACCTTCGCAACAGGGCAGTCAAACTGCAGGGTGTCATAGACAATCTCGCGAAGAGCCGTGCTTTCTACGTCTTCGCCGAAGAAACACTCCGCAACGCGGAAGGCTATCTCCTGGAATGACAGTTTCTCAATGTTGTCGAAGAACTCCTGTGGCAGAGGGTTTATCTTCTCGGGCATGTAAAGCCCCTTATCTTCTGCCAGACCTTTTATCACGGCTTTCTCAAGTGTGGCATTTTCCGCCTTGCCGTTGGTTGAATAGTATTTCATTTTTTTCTTTTTGGTTTTCTTATGATGTTTAAGGTGGGAATTAATAGAACCCACCTTTAAGGTGGGGTGCTGAAGCGAGCAGGTTTCTGCTGTTGTTCGCGTTTAATGGACTGTTGAGCCTTCCGGCTCTTTATCGTTTATTCACCCTATGTTGAGGAATAACGTTATGAACCCGTCCTTTTCGAGAGTGCCGCATGCACCGTTGGAGCATGAGTCTTCGTCGAACGTCTCGACGCTGTCGGGCGTTATACCCGGGGCGTATATCGCAAACGGCACAGGCTCTGCGGTATGTGTGCGGTGGTGAACAGGTGTAGGATGGTCGGGGAGTACGGCAATGGCTACAGGCTCCGCCTCGTCCTTCAACGCTTCGTAAATCCTTCCTATCAGTCTTCTGTCGAGGTCTTCTATCGTCTGAAGCTTCAGAGCCATATCGCCGTCATGCCCTGCCTCGTCGCTTGCTTCCACATGGATGTATATGAAGTCATAGCCTTCTTTCAGTGCCTTGATGGCAGCATCAGCCTTGCCCTCGTAGTTGGTGTTGTAAAGTCCTGTAGCACCTTCTACGTTGATACACTCCAATCCGGCATAGTGTCCTATTCCCCTTATGAGGTCTACGGCGGTAATCACCGCACCTCTCCTCACTTGTCCGTACTGTTCCGAGAGGGTCTTCATATGAGGACGGTAGCCTCCAGCCCATGGCCATATACTGTTTGCCATGTCCCTTCCCTCGGCTTTGCGCTGCAAGTTGAGAGGATGTTCGGCGAGGAGCTTCTGCGATTTCACTATCAGCGTGTTGATCAGTTCCGCCGTCTCTTCCGCTGTCAGCTCTGTGTCTCCCTTCGATGTCTCGGCAGGTGTTACGAGGAGTGGCTGCCATTCCTTCCCTGGCACGTCATGGGGTGGGGTGCATACGATGTCCTTGCTTCCTCCATGTATTACGAGCAGATGTCTGTACTGTATTCCTGTATAGAAGTCTATACGGTGTTCGCCGTATCGCTGTGCTATGTCCTCGTCGTTGGCGAGGTTTTCCTGAAGGTATTTTATCAGTACGTCAGCGTCGGCAGTGTCGAGATGTCCGCAGGAGTGGTTCTTTATCTTTCCGTCTTCTATGCAGATGAGGTTGCAGCGTATCGCCATGTCGCGTGACGAGAGTTCTACGCCTATCGATGCTGCTTCCAATGGTCCTCGTCCCTCATACACCTCGTTCTGGTCGTAACCCAGTATTGCAGAGTTTGCCACTTCCGACCCCGGGTGGAAACCCTCCTGCACGGTCTTGAGCATTCCCGTCATGCCCTTTCGGGCTATCATGTCCATGTATGGTGTCTCGGCATGTTGAAGGAGTGTCTTGCCTCCCAGTTCGTCGTTATGCCAGTCAGCCATGCCGTCACCTAATATAATAATGTGTCTCATTATGTTTCTTTGCTTTGATGTTGTTGGAGTAGCTTATGTTAAGGTGGGGGCTGTTAATTCCCACCTATTAATTATATGTTGGCTATGGACATGATATTTGCAAACACTCCGGCAGCTGTCACCGAGGCTCCGGCACCATATCCTTGTATCAGCATAGGATATTTCTCATATCGTTCTGTGTTGAGCATGACGATGTTGTTTGAGCCTTCAAGGTTATAGAACGGATGGCTGCTGTCTACCTCTTGCAGCGAGACAGAGGTCTTTCCCTCTGACAATTGAGCCACGAAGCGCCATTTCTTCTTCTCCTGCTCCAGTTTCCTGCGTTTCTCCTCAAACTGTGCGTCGAGTTCCGGAAGACGACGCCAGAAGTCATCTACAGTGCCTTCGAAATACTCCTCAGGAATGAAGAGGTGCTTCTCAACGTCGCTCTGCTCCACGTGATATCCGGCTTCACGCGCCAGAATGATGAGCTTCCTTATTACGTCGATGCCCGAAAGGTCTATGCGTGGGTCTGGCTCAGAATAACCCTGCTCCTTGGCGTGGCGCACGGTCTCTGAGAACGGCACGTCGGCAGAGATGTCGTTGAAGATGAAGTTCAGCGTTCCGGAGAGGACGGCCTGAATCTTCGTGATGCGGTCTCCGGAGTGTACAAGGTCGTTGATGGTGCCAATGATAGGAAGTCCGGCGCCCACATTCGTCTCGAAGCGGTATTTCACGCCGTGTGTCAGTGCCGTCTCCTTAAGTTTGTGGTAGCTCTGATAGTCTGACGATGCAGCGATTTTGTTGCATGCCACAATGCTTACGTTGTGCTCCAGGAGTGTCTGGTACATGGCGGCAACGTCTGCCGACGCTGTACAGTCGACGAAGACACTGTTGAAGATGTTCATGTTCAGTATGCCGTCAAGGAGCTTCTGGGTGTTGCTCTCCTCTGCCTTGTCGAGCAGGGTGTTATAATTCCATAGGTCTATGCCCTCGCGCGAGAATATGGCTTTCTTCGACGATGCTATGCCCACGACGTTGAGGTTCAGACGGTTCTCTTTCTTCAGCACCTCCTGCTGGTCTCGAATTTGTTCTATCAGCTGGCCTCCTACAGTTCCTATTCCGCAGATGAAGATGTTCAGTACCTTATATTCTGAAAGGAAGAAGCTGTCGTGGATGACGTTGAGTGACTTGCGGAGGAATTTCTCCTGCACGACAAACGAGATGTTCGTCTCCGACGCTCCCTGCGCACATGCTATGATGGATATTCCCGACCTTCCGAGTGTGCCGAAGAGTTTTCCCGCTATGCCCGGTGTGTGTTTCATGTTCTCTCCTACGATAGCTATCGTGGCGAGCCCAGACTCTGCCGACATGGGGTACATGGCGCCTGTCTCTATCTCTTTACGGAACTCGTTGTTCAGAACATCTACGGCAGCCTTGGCGTCGCTGTCCTTGACACCTATCGACGTAGAGTTCTCTGACGAAGCCTGTGAGACGAGGAATACCGATATGCCGTTGTCTGCCAGTGCCGTGAATATTCGTCTGTTGACACCTATCACGCCAACCATCGACAGACCTGTCACTGTGATGAGCGTGGTGCCCTTGATGCTTGAGATGCCTTTTATAGGCTTGTTGTCATCGTCAATCTTTTCCTTTATCAACGTTCCCGGATGTTCGGGGTTGAAGGTGTTCTTTACCTTGATAGGTATGTTCTTCACACATACGGGATATATGGTAGGAGGATAAATCACCTTTGCGCCGAAGTTACATAGCTCCATGGCTTCTATGAACGACAGCTGGTTGATGGTGTAGGCGGCAGGTATGACGCGTGGGTCGGCGGTCATGAAGCCGTCGACATCGGTCCAGATTTCAAGAACGTCGGCATTGAGTGCTGCGGCGATGATGGCAGCGGTATAGTCTGAACCGCCACGGCCGAGGTTTGTCGTCTCACCGTTGTTCTTGTCCTTCGAGATAAAGCCAGGGACGAGCGAGATGCGGGGGAGGTCGGCAAAAGTTTTCTTTACAAGTTGTGTGGTAAGATCAGAGTCGAGGGTGTGCTTCTTATTCTTAAACTCGGTCTTTATAAACTCACGGGAGTCAAACCATTTCGCTCCCTCTATAAGCGTAGCGACAATCTGCGACGACAGACGCTCACCGTAGCTTACTATGGCGTCCTGAGTCTTCGGCGAGAGGTCGTGGATAAGGTACACACCGAAATAAATGGACCTCAGCTGCTCGAAGAGTGCATCGACGTTGTTGAACAGTTTCTCACGTTTCTTCGTGTCGGTTATTATGGTGTCGATCATCTTATGATGCCTGTCCACCATGCTTTCAAACGACTGCCGCCATTCCTCTTTGCCTTCCAAGGCGAGGTGCGACGTGTTGATAAGTGTGTCTGTGATACCGCCCAAGGCGCTTACTACTACTACTACGCTCTGCTCGCGTGCTTCCTGGAGTACAATCTTCTTAAGACTCAGGATGCTCTCAACGGAACCTACGCTTGTTCCACCGAATTTTAAGACTTTCATTGTTTGCTATTGGTATGAATGATTTAATTTCTCCCTGCTGTCCGCCGATACGTGGGGTGGAATGGGGAGAGGCGTTAAACTTACGGCATCCTTACGCCCTCCTCAGACTCTGATGCTCCCTTCCATACAACAGAGGGCGGCAGCAGAAAAAGCCTGCAAAGCTGCGCAAAGTCCGTTCAGGCTGCAAATTTACAAAAAAAAAATGAGCGGAAGCATGGTTTTTCTAATTATTTGTGTAATTTTGCAGAATAAAAGGAAAAAAATGTCACAAAAAGAACTTTTTTTCCTGTTATTCATGTCTTAAATGGTATTTTTCTCACACACTCCCTCCTCGTCCTGCGGGAAGTGTAAAACGACGGTGGGAATTAATAGAACCCACCTAAATTAAAAACAATGATAAAAGAAATTCAAATCAGGGTTCTCCCAAATATCGCTGCACAAGAGTCTCAGCTGAAATCTTTTCTACAGCGTGAGTACGGTATTCCTTCTGCCGCCGTCCGACATGTCCGTGTCCTCAAACGATCTATCGACGCACGTCAGCGGAGGGTCTTCGTAAATATCACACTGCGGGTGTATCTCAACGAAGAGCCTGCCGACGAGGCCTTCGAACATGTGGAATACCATGATGTCTCTGAGGCTCAGCGTGTCATTGTCGTCGGGGCGGGTCCCGGCGGACTCTTTGCCGCCTTGCGTCTCATAGAACTGGGACTTTGTCCTGTCGTGCTGGAACGGGGAAAGGATGTTCACGAACGAAAGAAAGACCTCGCACGCATCAAGGGCGAGCAACGTGTCGACAGCGAGTCGAACTACTGCTTCGGAGAGGGTGGGGCAGGAGCTTATTCTGACGGCAAGCTATACACTCGCTCAAAGAAACGTGGCTCCGTGGAGAAAATTCTCCGTGTCTTCTGCCAGCACGGGGCACCGCTCTCGATACTCTCCGACGCTCATCCACATATCGGCACAGACAAGCTGCCGGGAGTCATAGAAGCCATGCGCAACACTATACTGCGCTGTGGAGGAGAGGTGCATTTCCAGACGAAGATGACGCAGCTGCTCACTCGCAACGGCAGTGTCGTGGGAGTCGTGGCAAACGGGAAGGAATATTCCGGACCAGTGATCCTCGCTACAGGCCACAGTGCTCGCGATGTCTATCGTTACCTCTCTACGGCAGGGGTGTCGCTGGAGGCAAAGGGCATTGCCGTCGGCGTACGTCTTGAACATCCCTCACAACTTATCGACCAGATACAGTATCACTCCAAAGACGGCAGGGGGCGTTTCCTTCCTGCTGCAGAATACAGCTTCGTGACACAGGTGGAAGGACGTGGGGTGTACTCTTTCTGCATGTGTCCCGGAGGATATGTCATACCTGCCGCAACAGACAGCGAGCAAATCGTGGTAAATGGAATGTCTCCAAGTTCGAGGGGAGGAAAATGGTCGAACAGCGGCATGGTGGTAGAGATACAACCGGAGGATGTCACGCCATACATCAGCGGAGACATGACCTACGAAGACAAAGCCCTCAACGTCATGGCATTTCAGGAAAGTTTGGAGAAGTTATGCTGGCTTCAGGGCAACAGAAGTCAGACGGCTCCGGCGCAACGTATGGCAGACTTTGTCAACGGAAGGCTCGGGACGTCCCTGCCAGCTTCATCCTACGCCCCAGGCCTTGTCGCCTCGCCACTGCATTTCTGGCTCCCCGACATCATATCCTCACGTCTCAGGGAAGCCTTCCGCGTCTTCGGAAAGAAGTCGCATGGCTTTCTCACCAACGAGGCGTGTCTTATTGCAGTAGAGACACGTACCTCCTCGCCTGTCCGCATAGTGCGTGATGCAGAAACCCTGCAGCATGTCACGATGGAAGGACTCTTCCCGTGCGGCGAGGGGGCAGGATATGCCGGAGGCATTGTCTCTGCCGGTATCGACGGCGAGCGATGTGCGGAAATGGTATCCGAATATCTTGGAAGACTATAATTTTTATAGGTGGGTTCTGTTCATCAATAGAACCCACCTATAATCAATCCAAAACCTTTTATACGTTGTTCTGGCTTGATTTCCGGTTTCAAATTCTCTTCAACCAATTTGGAAATATGCTTCTGTTCGGTTGCTGTCAATGTCTGAAACTTCCGCAAGATGTATGTGATGTCAATAATATCATTACTTGGTTCAAAAACCAAACCTTCAGGAATTGCATATTGTCTTTTCCTGAGTTTGTCGCAATCTTTAGAAATCGAAAGGAATTTGAATCTATATCCGTGATATTGTGACATATCGACCTTGGATATTGATTGCTGAATTTTTTCAAACGTAGCAGTTGAGGATACTTGCCAAATCTCCTTTTTTTTCATAATCTGCCAAATCAACACCTGGAGCATTGGGAGTCTGGCTGTTGATATTAGTAAGAGTGTTCAGCCGTTCTTCCACTATGCTAAAATAACGTTCACTATTCATACGCATTTACCGCGCAATTTTAGACACATCTATTACGCCTTGCAAAGATACGATAAATTTTGCAAACAACCAAAGAAATTCTTGACAATCTCGCGTTTACGCCTCATTTTGTGGCGTTTTTTTGGGTTTGTAGCTGACCTCCTCTTAATTATAGTCCCTGTCAACCTTTAATATGACCTTAACCTCCTGTTCTCAAAGGCATCTCTCATCTCTAATCTCATTTCTCCAAGCTCATTTCTCTCAGCTCATTTCTCTCAGCTTGTATATTATATATGTAAATCCACAGAACACACGGAACACACAGAAAAGAAAACCGTGTCCCTCCGTGTCCACAGTGGAAAAAACAAAACGACAACTTAAACAACTTCTACAACCCTAATAATAAAAAGTTGTTATCAGTTGTCCCTGTTGTCGTCAATAACAAGTTAAGGTTAAAGTTAAGGTTAAGGTTTTAGAGGTTTCAAGTTTCAAGGGGTTTCAGGTTTCAAGGGGTTTAGAGGTCAAGGTCAAGGTTAATTCTTTGATAGTAATGAACACAAATCTCCGCAAATGTTCCGCAAATTCAAGAAAATATTATTTCACGATAATTTACGGCTAATTCACGGTAATTCGCGTTCAAAATACAGTTAAGGTCAAGGTTAAGCTCAAGGTTAATTCTTTGATAGTAATGAACGCAAATCTCCGCAAATGTTCCGCAAATTAAAGATAATAATAATTTCACGATAATTCACGGATAATTCACGATAATTCGCGTTCAAAATACAGTCAAGGTTAAGGTTGTCTTCTGTTGTCCCTGTTGTCGTCAATAACAAGTTAAGGTTAAAGTTAAGGTTAAGGTTTAAAACTATGGCTACAACAAGATTCAAGTTCCGTGCCTCTTCTGTTTCGGGGAAACAGGGTACGTTGTTCATTCAGGTGATTCACAAGCGTGTGGCGCGTCAGGTCAGCACGTCGTATAAACTCTATCCTGACGAATGGGATGCCGACAGTCAGTCGGTCGTTATTTCGAAGAATATGACTTCCGACCGCAGCCAGTATCTCCATACTTTGCAAAAGACGTTGCAACGTGATACGTCACGCCTGCAAATCATCATTCTTGCGCTTGATCATAGCCGCAAGGAGTATCACGCAAAGGATGTGGTGAAACGGTTCTTGAAGAAAGAACAGTCCAATGAATTTACAGTATTTGCGGAATCGCTTATCGACAAAAAGAGGGAGGAGGGACATCTGTCCCTTGCCACCAAATACCAGTCCTCACTCAACAGCCTCAATCGCTTCCTCATAGGTCGTCAGCTCACCTTCGAAGACATGGACTCCTCGCTGATGCTCAGCTATGAGAATTATCTGAAAGACCATGGGCGATGCCCCAACACCGCCTCTTTTTATATGCGCAACCTCCGTGCTATCTACAATCAGGCTGTGGAGCAGGGACTCACTCCGCAGAACCATCCTTTCGCCCGTGTCTATACAGGCATTGCCAAGACCGTAAAGCGAGCCGTCAACATTGAGGAGGTGCAGAAAATCAAGACAAAGGAACTACCTGCCGACTCCACCATTGACTTCTCCCGCAACATCTTCCTTTTCAGTCTCTACACCTGCGGCATGTCGCTGACCGACATTGCCCATCTATTGAAAAGTGACCTGCAAGGCGATTACCTCTCCTACTGCCGCCAGAAGACGGGGCAGCGCATCACCATCCGTTGGGAACCCTGTATGCAGAAGCTGGTCGATAAATACAAGAATGATGATTCCCCTTACCTGCTTCCTCTTATCACTCGTCCCGGTGAGGACGAGGAACGGCAATACCAGAACATGATACATCTCATCAACCATCATCTTAAGAACTTGGGCGAAGCGTTGGGGCTTTCCACCAACCTCACATCCTACGTGGCACGCCACTCCTGGGCAAGTATTGCCAAGAGTCAGGACGTCCCTGTATCAGCCATCAGCGAAGCGATGGGACACACCACCGAACGCACAACACGCATCTACCTGAAGTCGTTCGACAATACCCTTGTTGACTGTGCCAACCAAAAGGTACTCAGTGCGATAGCATAAAGAATGGAGGGGAAAATAGTATGTTGTGCAAAACGCTTCATCTCTTGGTAAGAGATGTATCTAATCTGTGGCAAAGGTATGAAAAAGTTTTCAAACAGCCAAATAATTATGGAATTATCTTTGAAAAATTGGCAAAATTGTTGATTTGAGCCACGTTGAACTGTTCTCCAAAACGTGATACAAATGTTGAGCGAAAAATCTGACCCCACTTCCTTTCTTGTTGATAACATGCACGTTACGTTGCCCGATACATCTCTTACCAAGAGATGAAGATAATTGGAGACAACAAAAAAGTGTAGAATTTAATAAAAACGGAATGTAAGGTTAAGATGAAATCGCAAGTTGACAGAAAGTTTGACTCCAGGAGCCAGCTTTTACATACTATATGCGTAACTGCTTGTTTCTCAGATAAAAAGAGGAACAGGCAGGAATAAAAGAAGTGCTCTTACCTTCCATTTTTACCCCTCCAAGGCTATTTGATAAAGCCCATAGAACTTAGCTTAGAGCTTAGAGATTTTTCCATTTACGTTAAGGTTAAAGTTAAGGTTAAGGTCAAGGTTAAGGTCAAGGTTAAGGTCAATAACAAGTTAAGGTCAAGGTTAAGGTTAAGGTCAAGGTTAAGGTTAAAGTTGATTCCCCATGACTACAGAAGACCGTTGGTATGTGTTGCGCGACTTGGCACGTCCAAACGCCAAGAATCCCGCCTACAAGCAACTGCAAGCGATGCCCGAAATGGCAGACTGCGTCTTCATACCCATGAAGCAACGTATCTTCATGGAGTTTGGGAAGCGTGTGGTGCGCTTCGTCCCTTTCATGCCCGACCTTGTCTTTGTCCATAAGACCAAGGAAGAACTCGACCCCATCGTCAGCGAAATGTCGTTGTTGCAGTATCGCTATGTACGTGGCGGCAAGCAGTATGAGGCGATGAGTGTGCGGGCAAAGGATTTTGAAAAGTTCAAGGAAGCCGTCGAGCAGACCGACAATGTGGAATATTTCAGTTACGACGAAGTCTCACCCCGTCTCTACGGCAAACATATTCGCATCATCGGTGGCCGTCTCAACGGCTTCGAGGGCCGTCTGATGAGCAAACGAGGCAGCAAGTTCAAGCGTCTTCT
The DNA here is from genome assembly GCA_945829425.1 of uncultured bacterium. GTDB lineage: Bacteria > Bacteroidota > Bacteroidia > Bacteroidales > Bacteroidaceae > Prevotella. The sequence continues at coordinate 27,512 of CALZUQ010000021.1, forward strand.
CATCGACCTTCAGGAATGTAATCTCTCCGCCGCCATTCAGGTGGAATCGGAATATATCCAACTGCTGAAATGATTATAATGAACGCAAATTGCCGCAAATGTTCCGCAAATTAAAGAAGATATTTTTTTACGTCAATTATTCGCTCATTTCATATTTTTCTTTGGTGCTCATCAGTTTCACAGTCACGGTTAATTTACGATAATTCACGGCTAATTTACGATAATTCGCGTTCAAAAAACAGTTAAGGTCAAGGTTAAATCTTTGAGAGTAATGAACGCAAATCACCGCAAATGTTCCGCAAATTAAAGAAAATATTTTTTTACGTCAATTATTCGCTCATTTCATATTTTTCTTTGGTGCTCATCAGTTTCACAGTCACGGTTAATTCACGGCAATTTACGTTCAGATAAACACTTAGAACATCTGCGAGGCAGCGCCACCCGCTGCGCCCGTCAGGATCAGTTCAATCACACGGATTATGTAGAGCACGATGCTCTTCCAGTCTTTCTTCATACTCGTTGTCTTTAGATAGATGAACATTATAAACTTCATGGGTCTTGAGTTATCCACGGAAGGACGTGCCCTCCGTGGAATTAGTCACTTACTCGAATGCAGGTCATTCGTTGTCAGGCATCTCGCCGCCGCCAGTATCCGTACCGCTGTCCTCACCGCCCGTAGGCGTGTTGTCAGGGTCGGTAGGGTCCTCAGGCGTATTGCCAGCAGAGCCGCCCTCAGAAGGAGTTGTGTTTCCCGACTCATCAGCAGAAACACCCTCCCCATACTTCACGAGAGTCACCTTCTCGGGAAGGAGGTTGTAGATGCGCGTGCCGTTGTGCATCGTGTAGGAAGGACGGAAGGCAGGCATCAGACTGTCAACAATCTTACCCGTCGCCATCTTCATGTCATCCACGCTGTGCGAGATCATGAAGCGGATGGTCAGCGTGCCGAAGCCAAGCAGCTCCACGTCATAACCCTTCTTCAGGTTCTCCTTCACGTAGTAGGCATAGCGGTCAAGCACAGCCTTCACGTCAGCCGGCGTTGCCGTACACTCGGTAGAGATTTGCTTCGCCACCTCGTCGGTGGTCAGCAGTCCATAACTCACGGGACTCACGGTATAAACCGTTTCACCCTTGCGCTCGCCAGTAGGAATGGTCTTGGCAACAACTTTATATGCTTTACTCATAACAATCGCCCATCGCCGGTATGGGACTTGGTATTTACAGGGCACGTGTCCTGCCCGGCAGGAGTTAAACAATAAAAAATAATAATATATGGTTTTGGTGTTGAACGCAAATCTCCGCAAATGTTCCGTAAATTAAAGAAAATTTTGTTTTCACGTCAATTCACGGCTAATTCACGAAAATTCGCGTTCATGAAAATTAGTTGTTTAGAGTTGAACGCAAATCACCGCAAATGTTCCGCAAATTAAAGAAACTTTTGTTTTCACGTCAATTTACGGCTAATTCACGATAATTCGCGTTCAAAAAAACAAGTTGTTCAACGTTGTCACTGTTGTCGTCAATATTTCAAAGACCTCATGTCATCAGGTGGTTGTTTCCTTTTGACGATGCAAAGTTACAACATTTGACCAGCGTTTTCAAGCATATTCATTCCCGTTCAAAAATTGTTCAGAAACAGTGGAATCCACGCACTTCTCGTTCACTCCCGTTCATCACCGTTCAAAGGTTCTATGGACGTACGTCCAAGCACCCTTAGGACGTACGTCCTTACCCCCTAACGCCGTACGTCCATAGACCCTTTGAACGTACGTCCATAGCACCCCTGGTCGTACGACCATAAAATTCCGATAAAAATGACAGACGAAAAGGCCACGATAAACATCAATATCCATGGCGGCAACAACCAGATATTGCCCAACGCCACCCATGCCGAGCAGCACTTCCACTACCACACCACGGCAGTGGCAGAGCTAACCTCGCGCACGCGTATATATAATAATGTGGAGATAGACTCCGACTATATCGACAAGCTCCGCCGGTGCTGCACCGCCTCCGACCTCGCCAAGGTCGTGGGTGAGATGGTGCGCGACGAGTCCATCCCCTACCTCGACAGTGTCCTCGCCGTCAAGGCAGAGTTCTTCACCCGCCTCCTCCCGTTCTGCCCGAACCTTAAAAAAGGCATCTCCGATAGCAATCTCCGTGCGCAGATAAACAACGAGCTTGCCACAAAACCTAAAATACCTTATGGACAGCAATACTGATATCCACGGCGGCAACAACCAGATAGTGCCCAACGCCACCCACGCCGTCCAAAACATCTACTTTAACAACGGCGATGAAGGAGATGCAGTGTCCCACTGCGCCAGAACCCTTGTCATCCTTGGTGCCGGAGCCGATGCCTCAATGGGGCTTCCAGCCTCCTCCCAGCTCATCCCCGGCATAGTCGATTGGCTCGAAACCGATGAAGGCAAGGCTGTCGATGATGCCTTGCGCAAGCAGCTCAAACGTCTCACCTTCCGTTTCGACAAGTTTGTCGATGATGCCATCGACCGCCTTGCCAAGGACCTCGACCGTGAGCGCGACACCATCTGCCGCAACGTCCGCGAGGAGCTGGAGCACAACCCCGGCCTCGACGACTCTCACCGTAAGATGGGCAACCTCATCGTCCGCATCTTCCAGAAGATAACCGACGTAAAGCAGGGTGCCGCCATCGACGAGGAGACCGAGGAACTCATCCGTGAGGTTACGGGCATGGAACCCACCGACCATACCATCATCGACTTCACCAAGCTCAACTACACCGACACCTTTAAGACCATCATCACCCACATCCTCCGCTCCTCGCTCCACGACTCCGCCAACCCCATCCTGCGCCATGTCTATAAGAACCTCCTGGACATCGAGCAGCTCATGGCACAGTACTTCTACGGCTTCTTCACAAACAAGCAGGGGCAGATAAAGACCTACCTCTATATCGCCTGGACGCTGTGGGCGTATCTGATTTATCGGGAATACAACCTTGACCTTAACCTTAACCTTAACTCGCGGTCGGTTTACGGTCAACTGAGGGGAAAAGACGATATACAGGTGGTGACCTTCAACTACACCACCCTTGCCGCCACGGCATCCCCCACCGCCCTCTACTTCAACGGCAATCTCACCGACTATGTGGATATAGAGAACAAGAATGACCTGCACATCGACGACATCCACTCCCTCGACCTCACGGAGTTCTTCCGCAATCGGCTGCCGCAGGAGATGAGCATCGAAGGCGACCGCATCGCCATCCCCGTCCCCTCGTTCATGCCGCCCCTGAAGCTGAAGCCCGTCATCTCCGACCGCTACATCACCACCTGGTACCGCACGTCCGAAGCCATTCGCCGGGCAGAGCGCATCCTCATCCTCGGCCACAGCATCCATGCTGCCGAAAGTTTCTTCTGCGATATGGTGCGCAGCAACCGCCGGGCAGAGATCACCCTCATAGACCGCGACATGGACAACGTGTGCCGTAACCTCTGCAACACCCTCCAGCTCTCGCCCAACCGCTACACCACCCTCACAGTCCAGGACCATCCCGCCCGCAAGTACGACAACCGCATCACGGTGGTGCAAGCCGATTTGAACGACATCGACCTAAGTCCGTGGTTAGAAAGTCAAGGTTAAGGTTAAGGTTTTATTGGTTTCAAGTTTCAAAGTTAAGGTCAAGGTTAAGGTTGAATTTGCAAATTCGCACATTTTTCCCGATTTTCTTGCAAATCTCAGAATAAATATGTATCTTTGTCGCCAAAATATTGTTTGAAGCGATACTATATATAAAATATAAGGATATGCACCAGTTGAATATAAATACCAAGGCCTCTATTAACCGTACGGTCGGACTTGATTTTGAGAGGTTGCAAAAGATGAGCGCAGAAGAAATTGATGCGTTCATCGAAAATCGCATTGGCAAAAGGCTTAGGCCTGCCAAGGCATTAAAGGGCATGATAAGCAGAGGGTCGGTATTCTTGTTTGGAAATAGGCTCGTTTCATCTGATTATATCGACAGAAGACTCTCTAAGATTTAAAAATCTCCATTATGGACAAAAGGATAGTTGGTCTTTACAAAGATTACAATAGTGTAATAAAACCTCTTATAGCAGAAGTGGAGGCAAGGACAGAACAGTTTCCGCTTCCGCTTTTCAATGAGATACGCGCCCTTCATGACCATATATCTCGATGCTATTCCGAAGAGGCGACAAACGACTCTATTGAAGAAGAAGTCGTAAAAGCCCAGCGCCATAGTCTTAGAATAATGCTTGACTGTTACAAATATTTGAACCTTACTTTGCATGATGAAGTGATATTGTTTGAGCGCGAAACCAAGCATATTGACCTTACTGTTTTGCAAAATGGGACATTTTACCCTAAATATAAGGAGATGAGGTCAAATGCCATTAAACTACAACCCATACAAATATATTTCGCAATATTTTTTCGCGAAGCAAGCGGTTTCTGCATGATATCTATAGTTGACAAAAACCATAAAAACCCTTGATTGCAATGCTGATACTCTTCAAGTATCTTCTATGCTGAACCAGAAACAATTTCCTTGTGAATCCTATTGGCTTCCCAGACAAATTGCGTCTTCTTCATCATCCGTCCTTCGGACTCTGCATTGCAACCAAGCCATAAACAGAAAAAACATTCCTATACCATAACAATGGTAGCTTTACGGTTTATCACTCTATTCACTATGTTTGTTTTTACGGTTTATCGCTCCAGATGTGTTTCACCCAAGGGGTTGGAGGTAATGAGCAAGAGAATGCGGGAAGCCTGCTTACCAGCAGACTCATGACCATTACCGCCAAAGGACTCGAAGAGTACGAAAACGCATCAGGAGTGTTTTTCCGGTTTTTGTCACCACCTCCGTGTCTCTCCGTGTCCTCCGTTGAAGATCTTTTATCCACAGAACACACTGTTTTTCCGCATCGCGAGCGGTTTATTTGTCTTGACATACCTCACCAAGTATCTAAACATACTTTGCTATTTATCTTTAGATACTTTGCCATTTATGTTGACATACTTTACGGGTGTTTTCTTAGTGATGTCAGAACCTGCCCCCTGACCTGCGACAACTTTCCCGCATCACAGGTATAAGCCTTGATATCGAAATGCTGAATGTGAACACCAGGCACTGGATGTCGTTCATCGAACACCAGTTCGTGAACGGAGCTTGTCCCCCTGTTCAATGTTCATGTTCATTCATTCATCATCTGGTAAAAAATAGGGAAAAGTTTGGTGGTTTCGGGAAATTGTTGTATTTTTGCAACGTTAATTTTTCATTTATTGTCCATTGATTTATGACTAAGGAAGATATTTTGAAATTGAAGGCTGTTGTCTTATACATATTAGACAAGAGTGGCGAGATGGATTTTATTCATCTCTTTAAGATTCTGTATTTTGCTGAACGAAAGCAGTATTCAGAATATGGACAGCATTTGGTGCATGATACATTCTGTGCATTAGAACGTGGTCCCGTTCCCTCTTTGCTTTATGACGTGGCAAAGAAGGTTGTGGGCATGAAATATAATCACCATCAAAATATGGAATTGATTTCTGATGCCCTCTCTTCTGGAAGTGGCGAGTGTCATTATATGCTTAAGGCAGTTGAAAAGCCAGATATGGAAGAGCTGAGCGATGCTGAAGTAGAAGCAATAGATAATGCATACAATGAGAATGTAAACAAGAACATATATCAGCTCTCGTCTGATTCTCATGACTTGGCATGGAATGAGGCTTGGGACAGGAGTCATAACTCGCATATGGACTCCCTTATGATTGCCAAAGCTGGCGGAGCATCAGACGATTTCATTGCTTATTTAAGGGAATGTGAGGCTTTGGATTCATTCATAAAAGGATAATTATATGAATTCTTCTTTTGCAGACATGCTTTCCAAAGCAAAAATCGCAGAATTGATAAGTTCTGTTGTAGAGGAAGGGGATGTATATAGAATGCGCCTCGACAATCGTGAAGGTGTTGTTGGTAAAGACGGTGCTGACAGTAGGAACAAGTATTTTGTATTGGTTGGAAATGACTCTGAAGGCAATGCTTTTGGCTTTTTTCTGATTGACACAAACATAAACCCATCTCTTCCTGAAGCTCGAAAGCAGAAACACATAAAGTTGTTATCCTGTAATTATGATTTCTTGGAAGGTACGGATAGATATGTGGATTGTTCGGATTTCAAAATCATTCAAAAAGAGAGGTTTTCGGCTCTCTTTTCTGCAAAAAAGTCAATCGCCAAGATTAACAAAGAGGATATTTCTATAATAAAGTCAGAAGCAACAAGTTATCGTAATGCAAATAAAAAACTACTGCGTCGTTTTGGTTTGATATAGCAATCAACAATCAATAATCATTCATCAATCATCAATCAACGACATGCCGGCAATCCGCCCTGTGCGGATGAAGGATCGTCCCCTTCTGTCGTACCATTTTTATTCACGTCATTTACGGCTAATTTACGATAATTCGCGTTCAGATAAAAATAGTTGTATGTGTTTTATTCTATCGTTATCGCTGTATTCTTCTGTTCAAGACCATCAAGGACACAGGTAGCGAGCATTATTAATTAATTATTACATTATACATTAATCCGTGTCCCTCCGTGTCTTCCGTGGAACATGTTTTTATCCACTGAACACACAGAACACTCCGTTTAACATCTGTCTTACATCTGTGGATAAACAGTTAAGGTCAAGGTTAAAGTTAAGGTCGATAAGTCAAGGTTAAGGTCGATATTTCAAGGTCAATGTTGTTAAGCAATACTACTTACTTTTCAGTGAAGATATACTTCATCGGCAAAGTAAGTACTACTTCTCGGGCAAAGTAAGTATATCTTCTCTGAAAATGGGGTGTTTTTGATTAGAGAACTTAGCTTAGAGTTTAGAGAGAAAAAAACGTTTAACATCTGTCTGACAACAGCGGACAAACAGTCAAAGTTAAAGCGTTTTATAATATTTCGCGTTCAATTTCCAGACATTTACGTTCAACTCCCGAAAAGGTCATTTTGTAAACTACCTGTAAATCAGGTAGCAATTGCTTAGTGGCCCAACTTTCGGACACTTACATGAAGCGAGTGCTGAATATGAAAAAACTGGACGGAGAAATGAAGAGTGGGAACGCGAACATTGAAAATAAACCCTATATGTGACCTATAAGCGTTAAATTCATAATAGCCACAATTGTATTTTTGAGAGTTACCCACTATATAATCAGTGGAATACTATATGCTTGGGGATAATTGGATGTTTACAGGAATTAGATGCTTACGATTATTATGAAGATTATTCGAAAGAATAAAAATATCGCGTATAAAGCTCGACAAACGGATATTCCATATCTTCTCTGAAAATGAGGGTATGTCGCAAACGAAATCATATCCATACTAGAATACACGGAACGGACACTTTGTTACAAAAGAAGTAAAACAAACAGATACAAAGAACCCAAATGTCATACTTCAACCTTATAATGATTAAATCCGTTGTTGGCTATGTGTCCATTGCTTTTGGAGTTCTCTCCGTAGCATTCTTCATAGCCTCTCTTATCCATACAGAATCATGGATTCTCTTTGGCCAAGTCTTTGCTGAAGATGTACCTGGAGATTATGGAGACTATGTAGGAGGATTTGTAGGGACAGTCTTGACGGTTGAAAGCTTATTGCTCGTAGCCTATACAATTTTAGGACAGACCTGTGAGACAGCGAAGAATGCAGTTGTAGGTCAGTTCTTTAAGATGCTAGATTATCATCAAAATAATCTGCAAAGCATTTCTGTCAAACCTCTGTCCGAAAAGGATCCATCAAACCCATCCCCTCCTGCTGTCCATCGAATGGCCTTTGTGACTCTGAAGATTCAGTTTCATTATCTGCTTCAGGAGATCGTAAAGATCAACGAAGAGAAGAAACTGAGACTTACACATGAGCAACTCGCCGATATAAGCATCGTAATCTTCTATTATGGCATGGATGCAGGATGGGAGCAGTTTATACTTGACAAACTGGCGACTTATGGCGAGTCATCAAGCATCATGGTGGAGAACTTGAAAACGGCACTCAAAGATAATCCGCACGGACGGCTATCAAGAACCAATCAGACACATCTGAGTAGTTACTTCCGCAACATGTATAATGCGATTCGGCTTATTGATGAATGCATTTATCTCAAAGAGCAGGAAAAACTGCACTATGTCAGAATCCTTAGAGCACAGCTTTCCAATCCCGAACTCTATGTGCTGTTCTTTAACCTTCTTTCCCGCTTCGGCAAGAAATGGAGAGAAAAGCAGTACATCGAAAAGTATTCCTTCCTTACAAACCTTCCGATGAAATATACCGACAACTACAATCCGAGGACATACTTTAGGATAGAATACGAAGAAGATGAAATATAAGTCACTGAGGAACAATGCAATGATGTGGTATATGAAACCTACATCTGCAATTCAGCATATGATAAGTACCCACATTGCGAATCAAGGGAACCTGTCATTCTGTCCCATTCAAGAATATGATTACCAAAATCGAACTTTCTAATTGTAAGTGTCCGAATCCTGGGCCACAACCAATTTGGAGGGTGAGCTAAACCACTTATCTTTTCAGTGGTTTAACAAAAATTGCGACAAATATGGATTGTCATAACAAGTCAAGGAGTTTCGGGCACTCCAGGAAACCCAGAAGGTTTGTGTTGCTACATCTATGGCGCAAACAGTCATAATCCATATTAAAAATTTATAAAAACAACTTTTCACACCGAAAAGGTCATTTTGTAAACTACCTGTAAATCAGGTAGCAATTGCTTAGTGGCCCAACTTTCGGACACTTACATATTATTTTTATGTCAGATACATCATCAAACAACAAGCGCATAGCGAAGAACACCCTTTGGTTATACCTAAGAATGTTGATTTCCATGGCTGTATCACTCTATACATCGAGAGTGATACTTCAAACTCTTGGAGTTGAAGATTATGGAATATACAATATCGTAGGAGGGGTTGTTGCAATGTTTTCATTCATCAACGCCACCATGTCTGGGGCTACGAGCCGTTTCTTGACTTATGAAATAGGCAAAGGCAACCAAAGAAAACTGAATTCAACATTTTCAGCATCGTTTTGGATACATGTTATAATTGGTCTTATTGTCATAGTATTATCAGAAACGATAGGATTGTGGTTTCTCAACAATAAAATGGTCATCCCAGAGGACCGTTTTTTTGCTGCCCACATTGTGTTTCAAATGTCTATTCTATCAACATTTGTCTCGATAACACAAGTGCCATACAACGCTTCCTTGATTGCCCATGAGAAAATGGATGTATATGCATACGTTGAAATTGTAAATGTGTTTTTGAAATTGCTTATTCTTTATTTCTTAATTTTGCTTGATTATGATAAGCTTATCCTCTATGGTTTCCTTGTGCTTGTTGTGAGCATAGGAATAGCTATGTATTACAGGTTTTATGGTCATAGACATTTCAAAGAATGTAAGATAAGACGAGAGTGGTGTCCGGAAATTATAAAGCCGATGTTGTCTTTCTCTGCATGGGATTTTTATGGCAACATGTCCGTCACGGCAAGAACACAAGGAGTAAGTATGTTGCTCAATGTCTTCTTCGGACCTGTGATGAATGCAGCCGCTGGAATTGCTGCCAGTGTACAGACAGCTGTAGTTTCTTTCGCCACGAATATTTCTACAGCTGTACGACCGCAAATCATCAAATCATTTGCTCAAGGAGAGTACGATGCAATGTCATCACTGATATACAATGCAAGCAGATGCATATTTCTCGTAATGGTTATTTTAGTAATTCCATTGTGTGCTGAAATAGAATACATACTTTCTCTTTGGTTAGGAGAATATCCAGACTCCACACCTGTATTCTGTATCTTGACTTTGTGGTTCAGTGTCTTCGCTAATATGTCATACGTTGTTGTTACTGGTATTCACGCTTACGGAAAAATCATTCGCCCAAGTCTCATTAACGGCACATTGTATTTGATGGTTGTTCCTATTTCCTATTTCGTCTATAAAATAGGTGGAGAAGCTTGGGTGGCATATTTGATCAACTTAATAGCGGTGATAGTTGGATTGATGTCCAACGTCTATACCCTACATCTTTATGTAAATGAGTTTTCTATCTGGCTGTTTATCAAAGAAGTACTCGCAAGATGCGTGGTTCTTGTTGCAGTAGGCATGTGTATAGTGTGGATGCCTGTTCATTTTATTGAGCCAGGATTTGCTCGTCTTTGTGTTACAGTATTCTCATCCACAGTATGTTTGGCGACACTGGGGTGGTATATCATGCTGAGTAAAAATTTTAGAAGTGTAATTATTCAAAACGTCAAGAAGAAGCTATGCAAAAAGGTTTAGTGTCGGTTCTTACACCATGTTATAACGGAGAGAGATTGATCAGTCGTCTACTTGATTCATTACTTCAACAGGATTATCCCGACATGGAGATTATCATTGTTGATGATGGCTCTACAGACAACACGAAAGATATTGTATATTTCTATAAGCAGAAATTCGAAGCGAAAGGTATTTCACTCAACTATATTTATCAAGACAATGGAGGTCAGTCAGCTGCCATAAACAACGGCTTGAAATATGTTAATGGCGAATATCTAGTATGGCCGGATTGTGATGATTGGTATAATAATTCCAAAGCAATAAGCTCCTTTGTCTATGAGTTGAAAAAACTTCCTAATGAGTATGCCGAAGTGCGTTGTATTCCAACTTACGTGAGCGATAAAAGCCTTAAACCTATATCAAACCCCATATTTAAGGAGGAATATTTAGAGCCATGTCAATTTGGAAAATGTCTCTATTCTGACGGTTTTATTTGGGCTCCAGGAAACTACATACTTCGTATGGAGGCTTTTGATAATGTGAATCCTCAGAGAGAAATATATGTAGAGAAGAACGCAGGTCAAAACTGGCAAATGCACCTTCCTGTACTATATTCACACAAGGTTCATACCATTAAGGATTCATTACATAATGTACTTGTAAGAGCGGAATCTCATTCACGTGGACAATACAAGACGTACGAACAGAAGAAGGCAAAGATTCGAGCGTATGAGAATACTGTTATTGGTACACTTGAAAGAATCAAAGAGATGCCCGAAAATGAAAAGCGTTGTTATAAAGAAAAAATAAACAGTAAATATGAGTACGAACGTTTTCTTTTGGCTTTGAGTTGTAGAGAATACAGCGATGCGCTTAAACTGAGAAAATCACTAAAAACAGAGCAACTGAAAATTGTAAATGCCTTAGACAGAATTGTTTTTTGGGGAGGCAGCAACTATGTTTCATTAATCTTGTTGAATGAAATTATGCGTGTTGTTAGATTGATAAGAAGTGGACTTAGCAGAGTAATACTCTTTGTAAAATGATAAATATAACAGACAAACATAACTGTTGCGGTTGCAGTACTTGCGCATCCATCTGCCCCAAGCATTGCATCATGATGCAAGCCGACAACGAAGGCTTCCTCTATCCCGTAGTCAATGAAGCTGATTGCATTGACTGCGGGCTTTGTGAGAAAGTGTGCCATGAGTTGCATCCCTTTGAGGAGCGCAAACCTCAGAAAGTATATGCTGCCATCAACAAGGATGAGGAGATACGTCTGAAATCTTCCTCTGGTGGCATCTTCCATCTGTTGGCAGAGAAGACCATTACAGAAGGTGGTGTTGTCTTTGGAGCACGCTTTGATGAGCAGTGGCAGGTGGTGATAGACTATGCCGAAACGATGGAAGGCGTAAAAGCATTCATGGGAAGCAAATACGTGCAAGCTCGTATGGAAACTGCATACATAGATGCAAAGCGTTTCCTCAGCGAAGGACGAAAGGTGCTGTTCTCAGGCACACCTTGCCAGATAGCAGGATTGCACCATTTCCTCCGCAAGCCATACGACAATCTCCTGACTGTAGATATCATCTGCCATGGCACACCCAGTCCAAAGGTATGGAGTCGTTATCTTGATGAGGTGGTTACAGCAGGACGCAAGGCAATCAACGATGTGCAGTTCCGCAACAAGAGCAATGGATGGAAAGCCTTCAACTTCATGATGGAATACAACAAGGACGAGCAGACGGTCTCCCTTTGCAGCCATCATCAGCAGAACCATTTCATGCGTGCTTTCCTTCGCGACATGATTCTCCGTCCTTCGTGCTATCAGTGTCAGGCAAAGAGCGGTAGAAGCCATAGCGACATCACCATAGCCGACTTCTGGGGCATCAATACCGAAATACCCGATATGGACGATGACAAAGGCACAGGATTGGTATTGGTAAATACCAACAAAGGACAAGTATCTCTCGACTGGAGAAATATAACCTTCAAAGAGACAACAGCAGAAACCGCCATCCGTCACAATCCAGCCTACTCCCGTTCCGTTGCAGCTCATCCCAAACGAACCGAATTCTTTGCAAGCTTAGACACAACAGAGAGTGTGAACTCCCTCATCCTTTACTGCCTCCGTCCAACGCTCAAGCAACGCCTTCGCATGTCTCTTTCATCATGCAAACAGCTGATGAAGAGAATGTTAAAATCTGTTATGAGGGGGGGGTAATACAAAGAGCATCAAACACCCAGAGCTGATTTCTATCCCTCCAATATCTGCAAATGCCTCCGTTGCTTACATCACCTTCCGCAACAAGAAGCAAGGCTGGAAGTCATATCGAATGGAAATAAAAGTTAGGTAATACTATATGGGATAGCTGCAGCTGTACTTATTTCCGATACCAGAGAGTTATAAGTGTTAATTTTAATTATAATGACAATGAACATTTTAAATATCCAATTTTTAAAAGACACAAGATCAGAAAGTGTCTCAGTGTCATGTATTACAACTATAGGAGAGTATCTGTCCTGGTATAATCAGTATGGAAAAGACAACAAGCTGGAGGACCAGAGACCAGTTCTAAATACAAGGTCGGCAAATATGGTCAGGAAAAGATTAATTGACGACTTGACCCAGGGAGCTGTTATTCCTCCAATTGTAATAGGTATGACATCAGACGATGTAGATAATATCAAAGAAGATTCTGTTGATGGTTATATTCAAGCTGGTCTATCAATGGGTACCGTGATAGATGGCATACAAAGGACAGAGGCTTTGTTAAATGCAGTACAACAAAAACAAGCAATTGAAACAAACAATCTACGAATTGAATTCTGGATAACAAAGAATGTCACAAGTCTTATCTACAGAATGCTTGTACTTAATACTGGGCAAACGCCATGGGATACCAAACGTCAATTAGAGGTGGTTTACAAACCTCTTCTTAAAGAAGTAGAGAATCGGATAGATAACGTGAAGTTGAATTACAAGTCAGACAAAAGGAGACGTACTGATGGCGGTATTTATCAAGCCAGCAGTATAGTTGAGCTTTACATGGCTTTCTCCAGTAGAAAAGAATTGGTATCGACTACGGACAAATTATCTGATGAGTTCACTCGACTTGATATCGTAAAAATGTCTGGTGAATCAGAATATTCATTGTTATTTTACGATATATTATCATTGCTAGTACAATTCGACAACGCAATATGTAAATACGAAGTAAATAGTACTGGAGGCATTTGTTCTGGAATGGATTTATTTACACAAATGCCCTCAAAAGTCGGATTTATTGTTGCATTAGCACAATATATAGTTGGCAGATCAGGAGAAGAAAGGCCTAATGAAATAATAGCCGCAAAAGAAGAAAAGGCAAAAATGCGTATAGCAGCAATTATTGAGAAAGTTGAATCATTAGAGAATGAGAATTTGGCTGAGTTCTTGTCTTTTGATATTCTAAACGAGAAAATAGCTTCTCTGGATAAGAAAAAGATAGGAAACGCGCAACGAGAGTATTACAAAAAAGCATTCTCGGAAATGTTAGACATGGAAGAGGTGAAAAACTTGGGTATCGTTTGGCTTTCTGTATAAAATGAGTAAGAATGTGAATCAAATACTTGATGCGATAAAGGAGAATACATTAGATGGTACAAATATTTCTACTTCCTTGCAAAACAAAAAATGGATGATAGATGAGTGTACTTATAAGATTCTTGAAAGTAAAATAACCATAACTGACAGTTACATAGTAGACAACGAGCATCAAGTTTTTCTTTTATCAGTGGAGGATGATGGAAATGTCAGTGAATTCTTTGCGACATTTGGATATGATGACAATTTTGCATATACAAGTTTGGAAGATATCGGTTTCGTTTTCGCTCATTTCTTATATCTGATAAAAGAACAGAAGATACCATGTAATCGCAATGTTACTACAGAATCCTTTCTAGAAGAATATCTTTTCACAGGCGATGATGTTAGTATTGAACAGTTGCATGAATTTCTGCCAAAGTGCTATGGAATTTTCAATTCTTACCTGATAAAAGAACAACTGCCTACACAAAGACAAGAACGACAGCTGTTCATAATAAAGATACTATATGAACATGTAATACAAGATGGTTCACAACGGGTACTTCATTTTGGAAATGACACTTTAGTAGCCTATAATAATGTATTGAACAATGCCTGTAAGCATATCCCGATAGAAGACGTATTTTTAAGTCTCCTCGAAAAGAAATACAAGTTCTGTTATCTTGATTTATTTAGATGCATTGAACGTTTGTTTATTGTTTCAATGACGCACGAGTTTGCAAATACGCTAAATAGTAGCATCAATAAGGAACAAATTGCAAGTTTTGTAAAGAAGTATGCAGGAAATGGTCATCAGGAATGTCAAATTCATTATTTGTTCACATTACTGCCTGTATCTATAACAGATGTTGCTTCAAGTGCATTTACAGGAAATGTAAATGTTAGTAAATTGTTTTATGAAACCAGAAATAATATCGTTCATTATCAATTATCAGAAAGTTCTCATGAAAATTATTCGGAGGATCAATGGGATTCACTTATACGATTTTGTTTGCTTGCTATAAATTTCCTGTACACAGAATTTGATAGTTATTTAAATGAAATACCCGAAATATGAAAATCGGAATACTTACTCAACCGCTTCATGCGAATTATGGAGGCCTGTTGCAGAACTATGCTTTGCAGCAGGTGCTCCTGCGTGCAGGTCATCAAGTAGAGACAATTGACTGGTTTTACCCATCCGCCAATACATTGCGAGAAAGGCTATATAGAATCAAAAGGAAGGTGCTGTCGGTTTTCTTTCCCGATAAATATCCGAAGCTGAGGTATAAGATTACTGAGGAAGAAAGGATGGTTATCCAGCGTAATACCAACCACTTCATTTCGTCGTATATCAATCATACCGAAAAAGTGCGCTCCAAAGAAGGGTTCATTGCGAAGGCCAAGGAAGGAAACTACGATGTATATGTCGTTGGTAGCGACCAGTGTTGGCGACCTCGTTATAATTCGTTCCTTTCTTCCATGTTCTTAGATTTTGTAAAGGACGAAAAGGCGAAGCGTATTGCCTATGCTGCCAGCTTTGGTACCGACCAATGGGAGTTTACACCTATGCAGACGGAGATATGTGCTCCACTTGCTCGGCAGTTCGATTTTGTGTCTGTTCGGGAAGATTCTGGCATAAAGCTATGCAAAGAACATCTTGGTGTTGATGCCATTCATGTGCTCGACCCAACCTTGTTGCTTACGAAGGAAGACTATATCCGTCTTATAGAAGCTGAAAAAGAGCCCAAAGCCCAAGGAACTCTTTTCAACTACATCCTTGATCCAGATGCTATAAAATCAGCATTTATCAAAAAAGTGGCAAAAGAGAAAGGACTTACAACCTTCCAAGTTCTGCCAAGGTGTCAGGAGGAAACCCGAACAAAGCAGGACGTTAAGAACCATATAGAAGATTGCGTGTTCCCAGGAGTCACTTCATGGCTTCGGGCTTTCATGGACGCAGAAATGACCATTGTCGATAGTTTCCACGGTATGGTCTTCTCCATCATCTTCAACAAGCCATTCTGGGTTATAGGCAATGTCAATAGAGGAATGTCTCGCTTCACCTCTTTACTAAAAGTCTTTCACCTTGAAGACCGATTGCTGGAGGCTAATCAATTGCAGGAAGTGGATATTGACCGCCCTATAGATTGGCAATCCGTCAATTCCATCGTTGAGCAAAAGCGCAATGAATGTATAAATCTGTTATTAACAGAGCTTTCAAAATAATATGCCAAAAGTAAGTATCATAGTGCCTGTATATAAGGCGGAGAAATATCTGCATCGATGTGTTGACAGTATTCTCGCACAGACCTTCAGAGATGGGGAGTGCATCCTTGTGGATGTTTACATTGATAAGCCCATAAATAACAAATAATAAAATTATGAAACACGCTTATTGCATAATAGCTCATAATGAGCCTGATTTGCTGCGAACTTTAATTAAGAGTATTGATGACAAAAGAAATGACATTTTCTTATTGATAGATAAAAAAGCAGATTTTAGCAAATTTAAAGACATACGTCCCCAATTTTCAAATATGTATTTTGCAGAACCTGTAAATATCAAATGGGGGGGGTAAGTCAGATAGAGGCAGAATATTCTGTTTTTGAATGCGCTTTCAAGCATGGTCCTTATTTAATTTACCATCTTATCTCTGGCGTGGATTTGCCTATTAAAACACAAGACTATATCCATAATTTCATTATGAAGCATCCTCACACAGAATTTCTATCGATACAATTTGATGATGAAACTAATCATAATATAGAGTTGAAGACACGATATTACCATTTCTTAATTAGATATGCAAGACATCCAAACTTTCGTATAAGGAAAATTGCAGCTTATATACGGTCATATTCAATAAGATTTCAACAATTGATAGGCGTTAAGCGGCATTATCCAATGAAACTCTATAAGGGAGCTAATTGGTGTAGTATTACTAATGAACTTCTTGAGTATATTTTATCAAAAAAGAACGATGTGTTATCAATGTTTAGACATACATTCTGTTGTGATGAGATATTTCTCCAGACTTTGGTATGGAATTCAGGATTTAGAACACATGTTTATCATTATCAAGGGAAATACTCATCGTTAAGAGAAATAGACTGGGGAAAAGGGAATCCTTATACATGGGGGGCTGATTCTCAAGAATTATCTAAAGAACATGACCTTTCTACTCTAGTAAAAAGCAAGAACCTTTTTGCAAGAAAGTTCAGTATGAGATACGATTGGATTATCAAAGAGGTAGAATCTATAATCTGACAATATGAATAAAGTAAGTATCATAGTGCCTGTATATAAGGCAGAGAAATACCTGCACCGATGCATTGATAGCATCCTCGCACAGACTTTCACGGATTGGGAGTGCATCCTTGTGGATGACGGCAGTCCTGATGGGTCGGGAGCAATATGCGATGAGTATGCAGCAAAAGATGCTCGCATACGGGTAATTCATAAAGAGAATGGAGGTGTCAGTTCCGCAAGGAATATGGCTATGGGCATAATTACAGGCAAATGGCTTACTTTTGTTGATTCCGATGATTGCCTATATAATAATGCTCTTCAGAGATGGATTGGAGTTGCAGAGAATAACAATTTGGACTTGACACAATGCCATTTCAACCGAGAGTTTACGGCAGGTCAAGTTGTGAACTATGAGACAGAAGTACTTTCTGCAATAGAGTATGCCGACTCTGAAAATTATCTAACATGTGTTTGGGGAACGTTGTTCAAGACTTCTATCATTCAGGAGCATTCCCTTCGATTTAATGAAAAAATAAGACTTGGAGAAGACCAAATTTTTCTTCTCAACTACATGCAATATTGCTCAAGAATCCAGCGCATAGGCGATGTGCTCTATTTCTATCGAGACAATGACCAGAGTGCGGTTAATAATCCGAAACCAGAATATGAAATGGCATCTGTAAGGGCATTCAAGGAACTGAAACGGAACAATCCCATTGCCAAGAAACGTTGCGATGCGATGATGCTGAGTTGGTTTGTTTCATTAGTTCTGTCATCTCAAACGCCTGCAAGTTTATTGAGAAATTTATACAAGGATGTAAATCTGGAGTATCTGAGTCCAAGAGCCCATACAGTAGATAAGATGGCCTATTATCTCATGAAAGTGAATATTCCATTTGCAGTAGTTGTATTACGTACCATATATAATATCCTTAATTCCGCAACACTTTGATTTAACTTTATTTATAAGTTCCTGAGCAA
>CALZUQ010000022.1 GCA_945829425.1 uncultured bacterium
CCACAGCTGTGAGTTGAAGCTTACATTATAAAAATAATTTTGATCACTTACTTAGGCATGAAAAAATATTTTTATAGGCATGAAAAAAAATGCTGGAAAAGATGCCTTCCAGACGTTCTGAATTTCTGGACAGACCTTGCAGGAATGGGGAAAAAGCAGTACCTTTGAAAGGGTCAAGTGACAGGAGATTGAACCGTTTGCAGCCAAACAGAAAATGGTTCAACGTCCTGTCCCCTAACCCTCCTCACACCTCTTCTTTATATTTCTCAAACTGCTTTATTATGCGCTGGAAGACCTCGGACTCAGTGTATGCCGTACTTTTCTTCATCATTGACGTTATGTCTTCCACGGAATTGGCGTAACACGACAGTTCGTTCTTCATCTGGGTATGGTGAATGGCGAAACGGTGTATCTCCTTCTCCCGCTCCTCAATGAGCCTGCGGCATACGCTCTTTACGAGAGGCGTGACAAGACGGTCGAAGAGGTAATGGCCGTGGATGAAGAGATATGTCGTCTCGGGAGTGGCACCCAGGGCGAGGAGCGAAGCCTCGACGCCCTTCACCTTCGACGCCATGGCGGGGTATGCCTGCCTGAGGCTTTTCACTTTGTTAGCAGCCTTATGCTTTATGCGCATCACGACGTCGGAGGCGTTGTACATGTCTATCTTCCCCGGCGTGATGATTTTGTCCATGTCCGTTATGGTCATGATGCCATAGTCGAAAGAGCGGTAGAGAGCTATGGACCAGCAGAACAGCTGCCATACGGCGCGTGAGTATTCCTTCATGAAGAGAGAGAAATCGAAGATGCGGTGGTCGTTGAGTGTCGCCATGACGCAAACCTCGTGAAGTCCTTCAGCGTAACATTGCAGGTTTTCTATGGAGTATGCCACGGTATGGAAGACATACGGCGTGTCGAGGAGCTGGCGTGAGTTCTCCGTGGCTCCCGCCATGAGGTAGTCATAGTCCGCATCGACGCAGGCTATCATGTCGTGCCCCGTGTTCTGTATGAGGCTGTATATGGCAGACTTCTTCCCTCTCCCCATGAGCGTGCGTTTCTCCTGCTGCTTCGTGGGAAGCATTATCTCGAAGTAATGTCTGTCCGTCTCCAACGTCCTCAGCACCGTACGCCAGAAGAGCACGTCGTCGTAGCTCTCGACGTAAGCAATGACCTTACGCCGGCTGTTCTGCGGCTGCAGTGCGTTGGCTGCCGACATATATCGGGAACTGATATGTTGTGTCAGTTTCATAATGTTATATCACTAACCTCCGTGACCTTGTCCATCCATCCGTTCATGATGAGGGCAGGAGAATGTGTGCTGAGAATAATCTGTACGTTAGGGTTCAGGAGCAGTATCGTCTCTATCAGCGTCTGCTGCCATTCTATGTGGAGCGACACCTCCGGCTCGTCCATGAGGAGTATGGTAGGGTCGCCGTCTTCGAGGAGCACCGTCATGAGAATTACGAGGAGCTGCTTCTCACCGCTGCTGAGGAGCCTGAGGTCCAGGCGTTCACCCCATTGCATCAGCGTGACCCTTGCCTCGTCACGTACGATGGTCTTCTTCGTCGCTGTGAACATCTTGTCTACGATGTCGCAGAACATGTCCCACCGCTCGTTGTGAGGATAGTGGACGACACGTTCCTGCAAGGCGGAGAGGTTGCTGTCGAACTCGCTGCGTACGTCGGGCGTCGTTATTACGTCATAGCGCAAGAGAGTAGCGTCGGCGGGATGCGTCACGATGGTTATGTCAGAAGGCTCCTTCTCCCCGAGCGCCATCACTCCGCTTGCCACTCTCCGCAGTATGGTGCTTTTCCCTATGCCGTTGGCACCGCTGAGCACATTCACCTTCGGGTCGAGGTGCCACAGAATGTGTTTCCTGCCCTTCCATAATGCCCCGATTTCTATTTCTTTGATATATTCTGCGTATTTTTCCATGATATATGCTATTTTCTTTGTACAAAAATAGTGTTTTTCTCTGAATTCTTAGTAATTTTGCACTGAAATTTAACATAATCTAATGTGTTAAGAGTGAAATTATCATAATGAACAGCAAAACGAACAACACACCTCTCATAGCCCATCTCTCGATGTTCTTCGCCTGCGCCTTCTGGGGACTCATGGCACCATTGGGAAAAGACGCCATGACCCACGGCATCACAGGCATAGACATGGTGACGTTCCGCGTGGCGGGCGGTGCACTGCTTTTCTGGCTCACCTCGCTCTTCGTCAAGCGTGAGCATGTGCCGTTCAGGGACATCGTGCGCTTCATAGGTGCCGGCTTCCTCGGCATAGTGACAAACCAGTGTCTGTATATCTACGGACTCTCCGTCACCTCGCCCGTCAACGCAAGCATCGTGACGACCTCCATGCCTATCTTCGCCATGATCCTCGCCGCACTGATACTCCGTGAACCTATCACGGGGAAGAAAGCCTTAGGAGTGCTGATGGGATGCTCCGGAGCATTGATACTCATACTCACCAGTGCGCAAGCCATCAGCGACAAGGTCGGCGACATCCGCGGTGACCTGATGTGCCTCGGCGCACAGTTCTCCTTCGCCCTCTACCTCTCCCTCTTCAATCCTCTCATACGGCGTTACAGCGTGTTCACGACAAACAAATGGATGTTCCTTTGGGCTACGCTGATTATCGTGCCGTTCTCATCCATGAGCCTCAAGGACATAGACTTCGCCACCGTGCCGGAGAAGACATGGTGGGAGGTGGCGTATGTCGTGGCGTTCGGAACATACGTAGGATATATCCTCACCATGATAGGCCAGCGGACACTGCGCCCTACCGTCGTGTCGGTCTACAACTACGTCCAGCCTATCGTCTCCGTCACGGTGTCGCTGATACTGGGTCTCGCCGTACTGCAATGGTCACAAGGTCTCGCCGTAGTACTCGTATTCCTCGGAGTATGGCTCGTCACGAAGTCACGCTCAAGGGCTGACATGGACAAAGCCGCCAAGGGAGAATAATCACCTCACGCAAAAAACCTACACACAACCGATGTTCAACCTCGCAGAATACTTCCCCATCACAGACCCTACGCTGATTTTCTTCGTAGTGCTGCTGATCATACTCCTTGCACCTATTATCATGGGCAAGCTGCGCATACCACATATCATAGGCATGGTGTTGGCAGGAGTCCTGGTAGGACGCTACGGACTGAACATCCTTGTCCGCGACGACTCTTTCGAACTCTTCGGAAAGGTGGGACTGCTGTATATCATGTTCCTCGCCGGACTGGAGATGGACATGGAGGGACTGAAGAAAAACGCACGCAAGGTCGTGGTCTTCGGAGTTCTCTCCTTCGTGCTGCCCTTCATACTGATATACTACACGTCTATGGCGTGGCTCCACTACTCCTCACTCTCTGCCCTGCTCCTGGCGTGTGTCATGTCGGCATGTACGCTGATAGCCTATCCTATAGTAGGACGCTACGGCCTGCAGAAGAAGAAGGTCGTGACGCTATCGGTAGGCGCGTCGATGCTCTCGCTGCTCTTCTCGCTCATCACGTTGGCAGCACTCACGGGAGTGTTCTACGGCGACGGGACGGACTGGCGTTTCTGGGTGTTCTTCCTGCTGAAGTTCGTGGCATACTGCGTCGTGGTGTCAATGGTGACAAGGAGGCTGACACGCTATTTCCTCAGACGATATTCCGATGCCGTGATGCAGTTCATATTCGTCATGTGCATACTCTTCATGTCAGCAGCACTCTCGGCGTTCATAGGCCTTGAGGGCATCTTCGGAGCCTTCTTCTCCGGTCTTGTCCTCAACAGGTTCATACCCTCCGTCTCACCCCTCATGAACCGCATAGAGTTTACGGGCAACGCCCTCTTCATACCTTATTTCCTCATCGGCGTGGGTATGCTGATAAATGTCGGAGTGCTCTTCGAGGGAGGCGGCATAATAATCGCCGTAGCCGTCATGGTGGTCTTCGGGACGTTGGGCAAGGCGATGGCAGCCTATGTGGCATGTCTCTTCTTCCGTATGCCGTGGGTGGCAGGCCACATGATGTTCGGACTCACCTCGGCACACGCTGCAGGAGCCATAGCAATGGTTATGGTAGGCATGAAGATGGAGACGGCACCGGGGCAGTTCCTCATGGACGACACTGCACTCAACGGCGTCGTCATGATGATACTCTTCACATGCATCATAAGCACCATGGTGACAGAGAACGCGGCAAAGGCCATGGTGATACATAACGCCCACAACAAGGTGGTGGAGAAACAGGAGGGCGACGACGAGAAAATCCTCATACCCGTGAAGTACCCCGAGACCTGCGACACCCTCGTCTCGCTCGGCATACTCATGAGAAACAGGAAGCTGAACCGGGGACTCGTGGCTCTCAACGTCGTATATGACGACGAGGACGCGGCATACAACCAGCGGAAAGGGCAGGAACTGCTGGAACACGTGACACAGACGGCGGCGGGGGCGGACGTAAGGATGCAGACGCAGGTGAGGCTGGCGACGAATATCGCCAACGGCATAAAGCACGCCTTCATAGAATATGACGCATCGGAGATAATCATGGGGCTGCATATCCACCAGGAGGTCACGAAGAGGTTCTGGGGAGAGTTTGCACAGAGTCTTTTCAACGGACTGAACAGGCAGATCATCATAGCACGCTGTGTCATGCCTTTGGCTACGCTGAGGCGGCTGCAGGTCGCCGTGCCGTCGAGGGCGGAGTATGAGCCGGGGTTCACACGCTGGCTGGAACGTCTGGCACGCTTGGCGGGAAACCTCGACTGCCGCATACTCTTCCACGGACGTGAAGACACGCTGCAGGCCATCAAGGACTATCTCCTTACGGGACACGGCAGCGTGAGGGCGGAATATCTCTCCATGGAGCATTGGAACCAGCTGCCTACGCTGGCAGGAAAGATCAAGAGCGACGACATGTTCGTCGTGGTGACAGCACGTAAGGGCACTCTGTCGTATAAAACCGCCATGGACCGCCTCCCCGACGAGTTGTCAGACTATTTCAAGGGGCAGAACATCATGATCGTCTTCCCTGACCAGTACGGCAAGGCTGACACCATGACCTTCACGACAGCACAGCATACAGAGCAGCTGTCAGCATACGACATGCTCCGCGGACTGCTCAGGAGGCTGTTCCACAGACATTGACGTTGGCAAAAAGAAGAAATACCGGCTGCACATAAGCCATGCAACGCAACACTTTATAAACACACCGACATTAGAGAACCCACCTATCATTATAACCATTGACGTCATGATAACAGTAAAGAATATATGCAAGAGCTTCGGAACGTTGCAGGTTCTGAAAGGTATAGACCTCACCATAGGGAAGGGAGAGATCGTGAGCATCGTAGGCCCTTCGGGAGCAGGGAAGACGACATTGCTGCAAATCATAGGAACACTCGACAGCGCAGACAGCGGAACGGTGACGATAGGCGGCGAAGACGTTACGAGACTCTCGCAGAAGAAACTCGCCGACTTCCGCAACCGGCACATAGGCTTCGTCTTCCAGTTCCATCAGCTCCTGCCGGAGTTTACGGCGTTGGAAAACGTCATGATACCGGCACTGATAGCCGGAACGCCGAAAGGCAAGGCACGTGAGAAGGCACGGCAATTGCTTGCCATGCTCGGGCTGGAAGAGCGCGAGGAGCATAAGCCGGCACAACTGTCAGGAGGAGAGAAACAGCGTGTGGCGGTGGCAAGGGCGTTGGTGAACGACCCCGACGTGATACTTGCCGACGAGCCGTCGGGAGCTCTCGACACGAAGAACAAGGAAGACCTTCACCGGCTGTTCTTCGAACTGCGTGACAGGCTGGGACAGACCTTTGTTATCGTGACACACGACGAGGGGCTCGCAGCAATAACCGACCGCACTATACACATGCTTGACGGACAGATAACAGAATAACAGGACTCAACAAAAAAAAAAGATACTTATGTCACTATCTCTTGGAAAAATGAACACCCTGAAGGTCTTACGCAAGGTTGACTTCGGGCTTTATCTCGAAGGGGGACCTACGGGCGATATACTCCTTCCAACACGTTATGTGCCGAAAGGTACTAAAATAGGCGACGAGCTTGAGGTCTTCCTCTACCTTGACCAGGAGGAGCGTCCCATCGCCACGACACAGCGTCCAAAAGCTATGGTAGGCGACTTCGCATGTCTTACAGTGGCATGGACAAACGAGCATGGAGCCTTCCTCGACTGGGGACTGATGAAGGATGTCTTCTGCCCCTTCCGTGAGCAGAAAATGCGTATGGAGAAGGGACGCAGCTATGTGGTGTATATACATATTGACGAAGAGTCATACCGCATAGTGGCTACGGCAAAGGTGGAGCGTTGGCTCTCGAAGGATATGCCGCACTATAAGCCCAACGAAGAGGTGGAGATACTCGTATGGCAGAAGACGGACCTTGGATTCAAGGTCATCGTAGACAATAAATTCCAGGGACTGGTGTACAGCAGTCAGGTGTTCCGTGAGCTGCATACCGGCGACAGGCTGAAGGCGTATGTCTCCACGGTAAGGCCTGACGGCAAGCTCGACATCTCCATACAGAAGACCGGCTACGAGCAGTCTCTTGACTTTGCCGAACGTCTGCATGAATACCTTTTCCGCCACGACGGTTATTGCCCGTTTACGGACAAGTCGCCGGCAGAGGATATTTATGCTGAGTTCCAGGTAAGCAAGAAGGTATTCAAGAAAGCCGTGGGCGACTTGTATAAGAGACGCATGATAACGCTGGCTCCCGACGGCATAGAACTGAAGGCTTCGGCGATGTATCAGGATTGAGGGGTTTAAAAAGAAAAATCCGCGCAATAGAACGTTAATTCATATTACGCGGAACACCCCTGGTGGGCGTTGACGGATTCGAACCGCCGACCCTCTGCTTGTAAGGCAGATGCTCTGAACCAGCTGAGCTAAACGCCCTGAAGATTACTTCAGTGCAAGTCATTTCTGAATTGCGGGTGCAAAGGTACGAACTTTTTCCGTAACGTGCAAGTTTTTTCAGAGGTTTTTTCAAAAATAATGTATTTTTGTTCGGTTTAACCCGAAAAAGTCTATAAAAACAGTAAAAAGAAGTGGATTATAACCCTCGTAGTTGGATACACAGCGTGCCGATGTTCCGTTATGCCGTAGTGTTCTGTTCAGGTATCGTGCTGGCGGATATTATGGACGGCGTTACGGCGAGACACTGGGCGATAGCAGCGGCCTTGCTGACTCTCGTCGCTCTGTTCGCATCGAAACGCAGTGCCTTGGCGTCAAGTGTTGCAACGCTTGCCGGAATACTCCTTCTCGGCTCTGTGAGGATGGCGTGGTTTTCTCACGACGGCAAGGCTCTTCATGAGCGCGAGAGGATCGTCGGGGAAGTCGTAGTGGCGAGTGATCCGAGAGGGGGCGGGGAGACGGTGGTTTTCGAGGGACTGCTCTGCTACAACCCGGAAAGCCCAGACACTGCAGCAGGAGAAGGCTTATACGAAGACTCGGCGAGGAACGTCTCTTTCCCTTCTCACGGTGCTACGGTGCGTAAAGATCTGTGCGGGGAGCGCATTGACGTGTTTATGCCGAAAGCTTCTGCGGCATCTCTTTCCTTGGGTGACGTCATAAGGGTGGAGGGAACGTTGCGCCCTTTGCAGAAAACGGAAGGAGAGGGGCGTTACGACTACCGCCGCAGCCAACAAGAGCGTGGCGTCATTGCGACAATGTATATTGCCGGGGGGAAATGGACTGAGGCTTGCCGTTGGGAAGAAAGGAAGGACATGTTCGGAATGTGGGAGAGGATTACCATGAAAGCTCTTCTGATACGCCAAGGAGTGGTGAGACGTATATGCGACAGCGGCATGGACATGGAAGCCTCTGCCGTGGCGGCAGCCATGACTACGGGCTACAAGGGCGGTCTGACCCAAGAGCTGCGGCAAGGATATTCTCTCTCCGGCGCATCGCATATCCTGGCTCTCTCAGGTATGCACCTCTCGGTAATCTACATGCTTCTGACGTTCTTCCTACGCCGCAGGAATGTCTTCACCGTCGTGCTCACCCTCTCTGCCGTATGGGCGTATGTGGTGTTTACGGGTATGCCGCTGTCGGTGATGCGTGCCGCACTGATGCTGACATTTTGGGACGTGATACGTTTGGCAGACAGAAGGCAGCATCCGCTGAACATCCTCGGCATGACGTTGCTTCTCATGACAGTCGCAAATCCCATGACGTTGTGGAACATCTCTTTCCAGATGTCTTTCCTCGCCGTCGCTGCGATAGTGGTGTACGCAAGGGAGATAGAGCGCATGGCACCTGTGAGGATAACGGAATGGGAGGAAGGCGACGGGGTATGGTGCAGAAGAGGCAAGGCCTTGGTGCGTAAGGTGTGGGGAGTCTGTGCGGTATGTCTTGCAGCACAGCTTGGCACTATGCCCCTTGCGGCATATTATTTCGGTACGGTGCCACTGCTGTTTCTCATAACGAATATCATCGTCGTGCCACTCTCTGCCGTCATCGTCTGCGGCACACTCCTGCTTGTACTCCTGTCTTTTCTGTCTGCTGCGGCAAGCGTGGCGAACACTGTGGTGCTGCCTGCTGCAGCGGGACTCCTGTCGTGGGTCATAGGCTGGCAGAACGCCTTGCTCATGGCACTGTCGTCGCTGCCCTGCTCCTCACTGTCCGGTGTCCGTATCTCTCTCCTGCAGCTATACCTTATATATATTATAATACTTGCCGTGACGGCTGTAGCAGCGCGCTACCGTGAGGTGCTGAACGTGGAGCGAGAGAGTCGTTGAAGGTAGGGAGACGGAAGGCCGAAGTCCTTGGCATGGCAGGTCTTGTCGCGGCTGGCGTGTGTGGCGGTCATTCCTATGTGTCGGACATCAGAGAGGTGTCAGACATCAGAGAGGGTTCGGACATTAGAGTGGTTTGGACATCAGAGAGGTGTCGGACACAGAGTACGTGTCGTAGCATACCGCCCTGCCTCCGAAGCCTTCTTTCTGGAAGATAAGGTTAGCGTTAAGCCTGCTGTCGTCGCCCTCTGTCGACTTGCCGAAGTCGAAGAATGCCTGTGAGGTATATACCTCGGTGACGAGATGATGTACCAGAGCGTCCAAAGCTCCTGCGCTGCGTCCCTCTGGCGTTGACGAGATATACTGCGAGTGTGCTGTCATGGCGTTTGCCTCATACATGACAATGCCTGCCACGCCTCTGTCGTCTTTATACGCCATGAACAGCCTTATGTTCTCCGGGAAAGACTCTGCGAGACGTGTAATCTCCTCCAAGGTGTGGACGGGGTGTGTGGCGTATTTCGCGTGAAGGTTGTCGTCGAGCATCTTCCAGAATGCCGTGAAGTCCTTCGTCT
This sequence comes from uncultured bacterium, assembly GCA_945829425.1. GTDB lineage: Bacteria > Bacteroidota > Bacteroidia > Bacteroidales > Bacteroidaceae > Prevotella. The sequence continues at coordinate 9,328 of CALZUQ010000022.1, forward strand.
CCCTGACGCAGATGCCGTTCCTTGCCGCTTTGCGCACTCCCCGACGCCGCAGTTCCCTCCATGGCAGGCGTGGCTGGCATAGCGGTATGGCTGTCGAGACATCGCGCGACTCTATGCTTACCCTGTCGAAGCATTGCAGCAAAGCGTAGAGGTCCTCTTCGGCAGGATAGCTATGGTAGATATACGGTGTCGGCTTATAACGCAGCGTCTCAATGCCCTCGTCCTTCATCCATCGTTTCAGGGCGTGGAACATCTCCGTCACGACAGACGTGGTGACATGGCTGTCCATGACCAGTCCGCCGTATGTCAGTCCGTCGTGTGAGGCAAGTCGCTTTCCCCTGATGTTGGCGGGGAGAACGGCAGTGAGCCTCTCTTTCTCGTCGAAGAAAAGCAGGGAAGCGTCGTGGAAGCGGTCGGAGTGATAGTCCATGTAGTCACGGAGCAGGAGGAACGTGCCGTTTTTCGATTTCTTGACGAAAGAGTCCCATAGCGCTTTGTCCGTGGAGTTATATCTCTGTATATGTATCATTTCCCAAAGAACATGAAGTAGGAGAAAAAGCAAAAGGCCGGCAAGCAACGCCGGTGACGCTTCTTGCAGACCTTTCTCTCGTACAATATCCCAGCCGGTTGAGGCGGTGGGGTAAAATAAACTTTTAGTATTCGTCCTCGTTGAAAAGGAAATCCTCCTTGGAAGGATAGTCCGGCCAGATATCCTCTATCGTTTCGTAAACGTCGCCCTCGTCCTCAATCTCCTGCAGGTTCTCAATCACCTCAAGAGGCAGTCCGGAACGTGTGGCATAGTCAAGAAGTTCTTCCTTTGTTGCAGGCCATGGAGCATCCTCCAGCTTCGATGCAAGTTCAAGTGTCCAATACATAGTAAAATGAAGTTATTTTCTTGTTGATATATAGGTGTCTCACAAAGAGTTTTTCCGCCCTTTCGAGCCACTCGCAATAAAGCTTTTTTCTTTTGCGCCACAAAAGTAGTAATTTTCTTATAATAATGCAAGCATTACGCATGTTTTTTTATCTTTCGATGGCAAAAAACATGTTACGGCGAAGCAAACAAGTCACGAATGGATAGGAAAGATGCCTGAGAACGCGGAGGGAAAAGGCTTCAACGGGTATTTTTGCAAGGCTTATGAGGTGAGTGTCAAAGGAAATTGAGTTTGTAGTGCTGCTTGTAAATCTTCCGGTCGAGGAAACAAACGGCGAAGGAGTACATGTCGAACGTCACTCCGACATCCTCTCTCTGTTTTATCTCTTCCCACCTCTCTTGGCATGACTTGCTGCGCCGTATGCCCTCTATCACTATGGCACCCTGCTCCGTAGCGCATGAGACAGCATCGGCGAGGGCCTCGCCACCGTCTTCTATGTCTATGACGCAGAGCGTATGAGGATATATGAAGTTTCGTATGCGGAAGAGCAGCTTCTGGTATTTTCTCTCATACCTCCCGGAGCATCTCGTCTCGATGTCGTCATATCCGTAGTACCGCCACCTCTCCCTCACCACCTCCGTGACGAAGCGGAAAGCCCATGGCGACTGTATGCCGAAACCTTTTGACTTGCCTATGCGGCTCAGATATTCCTTTATGTTTATCATAACTTTGACCTTAACCTTGACCTTAACCTTGAAACCTGAAACCCCTTGAAACCTGAAACCCCTTGAAACCTGAAACCCCTGAAACCTGAAACCTGAAACCCTTGAAACCTGAAACCCTTGAAACCCTTGAAACCCTTGAAACCTTAACTTATGACCAAGGTCAGTCATAACTTATGCCCCAGCCCGGTCTTAACTTATCCCTATGACATCTGTTTTCTAAGCTCCAATCTCTAAGCTCTAAGCTAAAAAAAGATTATATTACCGAGAACGCCTCTAAAGCTGCCGCCACTCCGTCGTTGTCGTTGCTCAGGGTGACATAGTCCGCAGCGTCTTTTACGGCATCCTCCGCATTCTCCATAGCCACACCTATGCCTGCCGTGCGTATCATGCTTATGTCGTTATAGCTGTCTCCGAACGCCATGATGTCGTCTGGCACAATGCCTATTGAGCGAGCTATGCTCTCAAGCGCAGGTCCTTTGTCGATATGCAGGGGCAGCAGTTCTATGAAATAGGGCGTGGAGCGCATGATGTTCATCTCCCCCCGAAAAGCCTCCTGCATGACATGTTCCCAGTATGGCACGTTGGCAGGGTTGCCTACCATGAGGCATTTGTTCACAGGTTTGGGGACATCGCGCAGGAAGTCCTCAACACCCACAACGTCCATCTTGTTGTTGCGTGAGGAGATATGGACGTATGTGTCGTCGGCATGGGAGGTGTAGATCTTGTCTTCGTGGTAAGTCATGAGCGTCATGCCGGAGAGAGACTCAAAGTGCAGCAGACGGCTGAGCAGCGACTCGTCGAGAATGGTCTCCGTAATCACTTTCCGTGTAGCACAGTCCATGACGTGACCACCGTTATATGCCATGACTATGCCGCCGTACTGCTCCATGTGGAGTTGGCGTGCAAGAGGCATCATGCCGTATGGCGGCCTTCCGCTGGCGAGGCAGAGGCGAACGCCCTGGCGTTGCGCTGTCATAAGCGCATCAAATGTTCTCGGCGTAATGATTTTCTCCTCGTTTGTCAGCGTGCCGTCGAGGTCGAGGGCTATCAGGCGGATTTTCTTTTCTCTGTTTCTTTCCATGGTGCAAAGGTACGCTTTCTTTATTGAAAAACAAAAGAAACCTTGGGCTTTTTTCGCTATGTCAGGAAAAAAGTCCAAGGGAGAGAGAGATGGAAGGGAGGAGGGAGAAGAGTTTATTCGTCGGCAAAGGCAAGCAAAATACCAGTATCTACCAAATTTTTACAGAACAAATATCATCAAAGCTATGAAATATTGTGCAAAAGGTCAAGAACGACAGTAAAACACCTTTAAAAATGGCAATGACAGACTCCTGCTTCCAGAGTTTTTTCGCATTAACATATTCTTGCTGAAAATACGGTAAGTAATTGTCTTGCCACACTGTTGAGACAGAACAGGAGAAGCAGGGAAAGGCAACAAGTGTACTTCTTACGCTATAATGTTTAAGCGATATTAAAATACAACATTTTTAAGTTAAGTGATATTAAATAATATTACTTATTCATTGGTTTATAACTATAATTATATAATTTCGCAGCAGAAACCTAACAAAGCAACTACGAAAAACGAAACTACGCAAAACCCACTATTTCAACCAGCAGACAGCATCCGTCTTCCTCTTGCGAAAAATACGATAAGGGCAAAGGCGGTGAGACTTAGTGTTTTCTGACGGAAACATGGCAAGACATCCACAGCGGGGTACTGCTACACCTTATTATATATATACAGTTTGACATTCGCAAGAATACTGTATGACATATACAGACATGTGATATGACACATACCGACGCAAGGCATGACATATACAGTCATGCGATATGACACATACAGACATTCGACATGACACATACCGACGCAAGGCATGACATTCTCAGATAAACTATATCAAATATATAGATATACATCTAACTAACTTATCTAAAAACTAAAATCTATTAACTATGCAAAGTACAAAGACACTTTTCGGCAAGAGCTTGCAGGCTTTGTTTATTGCAGGTACAGCATTGGCACTATGCCCGACAGAGACCATGGCAGAGACCATGCCGTCGATTGCCGTACAGGGACAAACGCATGCAAAGGTTATCAAGGGAGCGGTAACAGACCAGAACGGAGAACCGCTGCTCGGTGTCACCATCATGTCCACGACGACGAAGCAGGGCGCCGTGACCGACATCGACGGAAAATTCTCCATTGACATCAGCAAGGGCAACACCGCAACGTTCTCGTATGCCGGCTACAAGTCGCAGACGGTGAAACTGACCGACGGCATGACGGTGAAGATGGAGCAGGACCTCGTAGGACTGGAGGACGTAGTGGTGATAGGCTACGGCACAGTGAAGAAAAAAGACCTCACGGGAGCCGTGACATCTATAAAGAATGAGGACATCACCGTGGCACCTACCACAAACGCCATGGAGGCTCTACAGGGAAAGGTTGCAGGCCTTGACATCACGAAGACCTCAGGAAAGGTAGGATCGGGAGTGAGCATACAGCTGCGCGGCAGCCGATCAATATACGGCGACAACGCTCCGCTGTTCATCATTGACGGCGTGCAGGGCGGTTCCTACGAGGATGTCAACCCTTCGGACATCGAGAGCATCGACGTCCTGAAGGATGCATCGTCTACCGCCATATACGGTTCTGCCGGTGCCAACGGCGTAATAATCATTACGACGAAACGTGGCAAGGAAGGCAAGGCACGTGTTAACTTCGACGCTTACTACGGCTTCAGCGGAACACCGAACTTCCAGCACGGCATGATAGGCGACGAATGGCTGGCATACCAGCGCGAGGCATACACATACAGCCACGGCACGGCACCTGCCGACGACGCTTCCCTCTTCGGCAACTCCGACTATCTCAGCGCATACAACGCAGGGAAATGGATTGACTGGGTGGACCTCATCAACAACACGGCGACACAGCAGAAATACAGCCTCAGCGTCTCCGGCGGCACTCAGAAGACCAAGGTCTTCGCTTCTGCTGCATACACCAAGCAGGAAGGTCTTATAGACACCGACAACCAGCAGGTGTACCAGCTACGTCTGAACATCGACCAGGAGCTGAACAAATGGCTTACGGCAAGCTTCACGTCAAACCTGAACTACTCAAACCGTAACGCCGGAGACCGCCACACCTTCATAAACGCCATAAAGACCCTTCCGCTCGGCGACCCATTCACTGAGACCGGCGAGATAAACTACCAGTTCGTACCGGGTCTGACAACACCGCTCGGCGACTTCATAGAGAACCAGTATGCCGAGAATATACGCACGACATACCTCAACATCGCTGGCTCGCTGGCATGGACTCCTTTCAAGGGCCTGACAGCCAAGACAAGCATCAACGGCATACTGAAGCACTCACGAAACGGAAAGTTCCGTGGAGAGCAGGCAAACGCCACACACCCGTCCTACGGCTCCGTGCCTTTCGCCGAGTCATCAAACTATAACAACTGGGCGTATAACTGGGAGAACGTCATATCGTACAACAACACCATCGGCGACCACTCCTTCGGCGGACAGCTCATCTCCTCTTACATCGTCAACGAGACTGAATTCGCACGAGGATACTCCAACGGCGTAGCCATGGACTCCTACCAGTGGCACCAGCTCAAGGGCGGTGACGCCAAGGCATACTCTGAGTACCAGAAATGGCAAAAGCTCTCATACGCACTGCGTGTGAACTACTCTTACAAGGGCAAATATCTCCTCAACGTCTCTACACGTTGGGACGGCGTGTCATGGTTTGTAGATGACAACAAGTGGGATGTCTTCCCGGCAGTAGCACTCGGATGGCGCATCAGCGACGAGGCGTTCATGCAGAACATCGCGGGCGACTGGCTTGACAACCTGAAGCTGCGCGTTGGCTACGGTGTGACAGGTAACGCCGGAATGCTCTCCATAGACACCGAGAACGGCATCTCGGGCGGCAACGCTTACGCCACACAGTCCATACCTTATTACTTCACCGGAACAGGTATGCGCGACGGACAGCGTGTCGACGTGATACAGTACAACACCTACGGCTCGAACACTCTCGGATGGGAGAAGTCATACAACTGGAACGTGGGTCTTGACTTCGCACTCTTCCACAGCCGTCTCTCTGGCTCTCTGGAGTATTTCCACACCAAGACTGACGGCCTGCTCTTCAAACAGCAGATGCCTATCACCTCCGGCATCACGATGTGGGGCTCGCCAATCTCTACATGGCAGAACCTCGCCGAGACAAAGAACTACGGCGTGGAGGCTACGATAACAAGCCAGAACATCGTGAAGAAAGACTTCAACTGGAGCACGACACTCACCGCGACATGGGCTAAGGAAAGCATAGTATCGCTACCGGTAGAGACAGGCTACTTCCTCGACAACGTAAACGGAAAGAACCTCTTCGTAGGCCAGCCAATAAGATCGTTCTACGGATATAAGTATCTCGGCATCTGGTCGACGGCAGAGGCAGAAGAGGCAGCGAAATACGGCAGCGAGCCGGGCTTGATAAAGATTGAGACACTCGACAACGACGGCGACGGCGGCGTTCACGCTTACGGCACCAACGACCGTCAGGTGCTCGGCCACGCCAACCCAAACTGGGTGCTCGGACTTACGAACAACTTCACATACAAAGGCTTCGACCTCAGCATACACATGATGGCACGTCTCGGACAGATGATCCAGAGCGACATGCTCGGACGCTATACCGCTTCTGAGGACATCACGATGAACCAGGTGGCAGGAGCAGACTATTGGACAGAGGCTAACCAGGGAGCTTACTACCCACGCCCGGGCTCGGCAAAGAAGCAGTCGGCATATTATGCCGCACTGACATACGTCGACGGCTCGTTCTTCAAGATAAAGAACGTGACATTAGGCTACAGCCTCCCACAGTCATGGCTGAAGAACGTATTCATGGAGCGTCTGCGCGTGTACTTCACCGCCTACAACCCACTCATCGTTGCCAAAGGCCTGCTGAAGGACACCGACCCTGAGACAAACGGCTCTGACTCCTTCCCGACATACCGTGAATTCGTATTCGGTGTCAACGTGACATTCTAAAAAAAACGGGAAAGACGGGAGAAAGACCTGTCCCCACAAAAACGGGGAAGAGAAAGGGACGGCTCCCGGAAGCCTTGATCCTCAAGAAACATACGAGGACATTTCAAGAACACTTTTCACACATCAGGTGGGTTCTTTCGTTTCCCACCATAAACAAACAGTATTGATATGAAAACAAGATATATTTTCAACATGTTATTAGGTGGCACACTGCTCATCGGCGGTGCTTCTTCCTGCACCGATATGCTTGAGGAGTACAACCCCGGCGGTGGCACCATGGAACAGTATGCCGAGACAGACAACTACGAGGCTTTCGTAAACCAGTGCTACTTCGCCATGGCACGTTATTTCTACGGCACGGCGGACGGCACATCGTCATGGGGAAAGCCCCAGGCGCTCGCAGCAGGATATATGGCTCTCTCAGAGGCTGAGACAGACCTCTGGACATCTGCCGCCAACTTCGTGACGAACCAGCAGAACTACTTCTGGTATATGGGCGGAGCGATGAACACGACATACCTCGCAGGATTCTGGAACTGCGCATACGACGGCATAGGAGCATGTAACACTGCAATAGACATGGCGCAGTATAACAAAAGCTTCTCAAAAGAGCAGCTCAACTCGTTCATTGCCGAGGCACGCATGATGCGCGCGGTGTATTACTTCAACATCGTGGAGCAGTTCGGAGGAGTCGTCATGATAACAAACACCAGCGGCGAGAACATCACATACACCCCGAAGCGTACAGACCCGCTGACAGTATATAACGAGGTGATCATACCTGACCTGGAGTTTGCGGCAGCAAACCTCGAGGTGGGCAACGACGCGTCGACGACAGCACCGACACGTAAGGCTGCCATAGGCTTCCTCGCAAAGGCTTACCTGCAGAAGGTGCGCTGGGACTCGGACAAGACGACATGTTACCAGAAGGCTCTGGAGAACGCCAAGAAACTCATAACCGACTGTGAGAGCGGCGGAAGCCAGTATAATACATATATGTATTCAAACATCGACGACGTCTTTGCAGAAGTAAACAACTACAACAACCGCGAGGCTCTCTGGAAGCACCGCTGGGCTGTCGACGGCAAGGCTCAGTCAGGATCTACGGGTCTTGCCAACCTCAACCGTAACGATGAGCGTTTCAACTGCTGGCTCTCACACTTCGGAGCACGCCAGAACCTCGGCGAGGACCATGAGAAATGGGAAGGCTCGAAAGAGGGTGACTTCATGCCGACACAGCATCTGCTGAAACTCTTCGTACAGAGCGACGGCTCGCTCGACCCACGCTTCCACAAATGGTTCACGACAGAATGGAGCTGCAACCGCGAGTCAGGATATGAATGGACAGAGTCTGACTGTAAGATTTACGGCAAGGACATGTCTATGAAGGGCAAGAAGATAAACAATGGAGACCTCGCAATAAAGATTGTCATGCCACAGGACGCCGACTATGCTGACGAGGTGGCTAAGGCCGCAACAAGCAACTATCTCCTCGTTGACTATAAGAAACTGTACAGCGACACGCAGAACGAGATCATAGACCTCAACTCCGACGGAACAGAGAACCAGCTGCGCTACTACTGGCCGGTGCTCAACAAGCATAACTCTTCAAACTATATCGTAGAGTCGTATGCGAAATACCGTCTCGGAAACCTCAACGCCACATTCATCATGCGTACTCCGGAGGTTTATCTCATCGCGGCAGAGGCAGCACTGCAGCTCGGCGACGCTTCTACGGCAACGTCTTACGTCAACAAGATTCGTCAGCGTGCCGGAGCACAGCTGCTCTCCTCCGTCGACCTCCGTTCTATCATCGACGAGCGCGGACGTGAGCTTTGCGGAGAGTACAACCGCTTCTTCGACCTCGTTCGCGTAGGCTATCTCGCCAACGCGTCTTACCTGCAGGAGACACACCCTGCCCTGGCAAAGTACTACAAGCCGGAATATGTCCTGAAACCTATACCTCAGGCATATATCGACCTCATAGAGAACGGCGAGGACTTCGTCAATCCGGGTTATTAATGACATAGCTTGCCAAAACAATATTTTACCGCATCCTCATCCGTGAGGGTGCGGTATTTTTTACTGGATAATACATGCTGCATTGCTTTTTTCGGCGATATTTCTTGCATATAATGTGAGAATTAGGTATTTTTGCAGAAACAAAGATATTTAATTATGATAGACAAGGAATTATTGAGGAAAACGGGGACGAACATAACGATGTGCTTCCTCGAAGGCTGCCCAAAGGCAGAGAGGTGTATCAGACACATAGCATACGAGATGCTCGGCGACCAGAAGGCTTGCGGAAGTACCGTCATGCCCTCGTCGCTGAAGGACGGAGAGTGCAGCATGTTCGCCGAGGCTGTGGCAAAAAGCTACGCCAAAGGGGCGAGACGACTCTTCGACGAGGTAAAGATGAAACACTACAAAACGCTGAAATTGAAGGTGACAGGAATACTTGGAGGGAGGGCAAGTTTCTATCGCTGCATAAGGGGCGAGAAACTCATCTCGCAGGAACAACAGCAGCGCATAGCCGAACTGTTCGAAAGCTACGGATATAAGGCAGACAACCTCTACGATGAATATGAATTCACGTATTAGACTGAGGGGGAGGCTGTTTAGGTGGAGTTAATATACCCCACCTTTTTTTTATTCTTCTTAGCTACTGCCATGACACAGATGTTAGGGGAAGGCGGAAACAAGACGAACTTTCTCTCCAATAGACGCATGGTTTTGTCACAGTTGTTTCATGCCTTTGTCACAATCGTTCCATGGCTTTGAAACAAGTGTGACAAAGCCATGGAACAACTGTGACAAAACGTAAGGGGATCTTCGCCATGCGGGGCGACGACAATCCGCCCGCTGTAACAGGCCTTAGACCGCCCCATTGTCGGTTAACGAAAATAAACAGTTTTACATGCTTACAAACTGTACGTTTTCTTCAAAAATAGGTAATTAATAACAAGAAAAGAGCCGTTTTTATTAATCCATGATAAGTAGAAACATGTTTTAACACTATTTTCAAATAAAAATTTTTAATTTTAAGCAAAAAACAACTAACTTTGCAGTCGAAAAGAACACCGCTGTTATATCACTGCAGGAAGACTGTTTTCGATAAAGCGGAGAAATGCTTTTGTATTTTTATCAGGTATAACAAGGAATAGACAATAACGATATAAAACAAATAATGGCGGGAATAAAAACCGCACCAAAGCACAGGTAAAACTTACAACCGACAAACAGGTAAAACTTACAACCAAAGAAAAAAGGTAAGAGAACAAGAAAAGATTTTGGAAACAGGAGAAACAGGAAAAGGAGGTGATTTCTTGTAATATAAAACACAGTCACAGAAAGTCAATAAGCTGAAGGCAGGCGGGTCGTATTTCCACAGAATACGGCATTGTGCTGTTTTCCTCTTGCTACGCCCAAGATTACGGAGCAACGCTGTTTTCCTCTCAAACCCAAGACATAAGATTTCTTTTTATTATTTCACTATATTATTAATTAACATTTAGTTTTTATGAGGTTAAACATTACAAAACTTTCAATGGCTAAGTACCTTCTCGCTGGTGCGCTGTTGTTTGGCGGCAATTATACCGCTCAGACAGTTGCTGCACAGTCGTCACAGGAGGTAAGCGCTTTGGAGATTACAACTGTTAACCCAGCACCATCAGAGACAGAGTCTGTGGAGAGTCTTTCTACTATCACTCTCACCACAAACTACCCGGTTTCTGTGCAGTCGGGCAACGTTGTAAAAGTGTATAAGGACGGCGATACAGAAGTGGAGTTCTGCAACGGCACACTTTCTGTAAGCAATGGGACCACAGTTACTGTAACTCTCGAGACAAGCCTTACAGACTATGGTCGTTACGCAGTGGTAATACCTGACGGAGCAATATCTTCAATAGGTATGTCTACAGGTGACATCACTCTGACATACAAGGTAGGTACATTCGAGTCGGTTTCTGTGCTCCCTGCTACTGACAAGGCTGTTGAGTCTCTCAAGGAGGTTACTATCTTCATGTCTGACCGCGTAGGCGGTGTTCTTGACGGTGCTAAGCTCAACGTTTACAAGGACGGTGACACTGAGGTGGCTTACACTACTGCTACTATCGACTTCCTCAACAGCAACTCTAACGAGGCTACCATTACTCTCGCTGACGAGCTGACTGAGTACGGAAAGTACACTATCGTTGTTCCTGCTAACGTTATCTTCGACAAGTACTACAACGGTGAGGACGCTGTTATGTCTGGTGCTACAGGAAATGCGGCTTTCGAGCTGACATATCAGGTAGGCACATTCGCTCCAGTATCTGTGCTCCCTGCTACTGACAAGGCTGTTGAGTCTCTCAAGGAGGTTACTATCTTCATGTCTGACCGCGTAGGCGGTGTTCTTGACGGTGCTAAGCTCAACGTTTACAAGGACGGTGACACTGAGGTGGCTTACACTACTGCTACTATCGACTTCCTCAACAGCAACTCTAACGAGGCTACCATTACTCTCGCTGACGAGCTGACTGAGTACGGAAAGTACACTATCGTTGTTCCTGCTAACGTTATCTTCGACAAGTACTACAACGGTGAGGACGCTGTTATGTCTGGTGCTACAGGAAATGCGGCTTTCGAGCTGACATATCAGGTAGGCACATTCGCTCCAGTATCTGTGCTCCCTGCTACTGACAAGGCTGTTGAGTCTCTCAAGGAGGTTACTATCTTCATGTCTGACCGCGTAGGCGGTGTTCTTGACGGTGCTAAGCTCAACGTTTACAAGGACGGTGACACTGAGGTGGCTTACACTACTGCTACTATCGACTTCCTCAACAGCAACTCTAACGAGGCTACCATTACTCTCGCTGACGAGCTGACTGAGTACGGAAAGTACACTATCGTTGTTCCTGCTAACGTTATCTTCGACAAGTACTACAACGGTGAGGACGCTGTTATGTCTGGTGCTACAGGAAATGCGGCTTTCGAGCTGACATATCAGGTAGGCACATTCGCTCCAGTATCTGTGCTCCCTGCTACTGACAAGGCTGTTGAGTCTCTCAAGGAGGTTACTATCTTCATGTCTGACCGCGTAGGCGGTGTTCTTGACGGTGCTAAGCTCAACGTTTACAAGGACGGTGACACTGAGGTGGCTTACACTACTGCTACTATCGACTTCCTCAACAGCAACTCTAACGAGGCTACCATTACTCTCGCTGACGAGCTGACTGAGTACGGAAAGTACACTATCGTTGTTCCTGCTAACGTTATCTTCGACAAGTACTACAACGGTGAGGACGCTGTTATGTCTGGTGCTACAGGCAACGAGGCATTCGAGCTGACATACCAGGTAGGTCTCTTCGACATTGCCAAGGTTACTCCAGAGCCAAACTCTGACCTTAAGACTCTCAAGGAGGTTGAGGTATTCATGACAGCTCCTGTCGGTGGCTTCCTCGACGGTGCTAAGCTCAACGTTTACAGAAACGGCGACTTCGTAGCTACCGCAACTCTCGACTGGGCTACCGAGCCTTACGGAAATGACGTTCGCGTAATCATAGAGGAAGAGCTTGCAGAATACGGCGACTACATGATTGAGATACCTGCAGGTGTTATCTTCGACAAGTACTACAACGGTGAAGACGCATTCATGACCGGTGCAAGAGGCAATGAGGCTATCCAGCTCTTCTACCACGTAGGTCTCTTCGAGGTTGCAGCTACAATGCCTGAGAACGGAGCTACCGTAGCAAGCTTCAACGAGGTTACTGTATTCATGACAGCTCCTGTCGGTGGCTTCAACGAGGCAGCTAAGGCTTCTGTAACAAAGAACGGTGTTGAGGTTGCTACAGCGACTATCGACTGGGCTTCATCACCTCTCAGCAACGACGTAGTACTCATTCTCGACAAGACTATCAACGAGGACGGCGAGTACACTATCACTATACCTGCCGGAACAATCTTCGACAGCAAGTACGACGAGCTTGACCCATTCTTCAGCGGTGCAAAGAGCAACGAGGAGATTGTGATTACAATCAAGGTAAGCACTTCTACAGGCATTGAGAACATCAATGTAGAGGGTGGCAACAACGCTGTCTACAGCATCTCTGGTATGCAGACAAAGAAGGTTGTAAAGGGCGCTGTAAACATCATCAACGGCAAGAAGGTATTCGTAAAGTGATTGTGACACACGGGTAAAACGATACCCGCAAACAACACTTGAAACAATAATTAAGGGTGAGCCAGTTTTTCTGACTCACCCTTTTTACGTGTCTCGTCATGACCACGTCATTAACTTATGTCTTCATGAACACGTCTTATTCCATGTCTTAATGAACGCGTCTTATTCTATATCTTAATGACCACGTCTTATTCTATATCTTCATGTCCCCGTCTTTTATCCACCCCATGCGGCGTAACGGCAAGGCGACAAGAGGAGTGAGGACTGCCGGCAAAAGGAAAGAGATGAGGAAGAGCGCCGACCAGTCAGAGAACGTTATGGCGGAGCGTGCCCCTGCAGCTGTCTCAGCCATCCAGCCTGTATAAACGCCTATCTGACCTACCAAGCCACATGTGCCCATGCCGGAAGATATGGCAGGACCGTTCATCTCCAAATGGAAGAGGCAGGTAGCGAGAGGTCCCGTCACAGCACTCACCACGATAGGTGCTATCCATATCCTCGGGTTGCGTACTATATTACCCATTTGCAACATGCTCGTTCCGATACCTTGCGAAACGATGCCGCTCCATCTGTTCTCACGGAAACTTACTACCGCAAAGCCTACCATCTGTGCGCAACATCCGGCGAGTGCAGCACCTCCTGCAAGTCCCGTGAGTCCTAACGCTGCACATATCGCAGCAGAACTGATAGGCAACGTAAGGCAGATACCCATGACGACAGACACTACGATACCCATGACGAAAGGCTGCTGCTCCGTAGCCCATATTATCAGCGTACCCACGCTGCTCGCCGCATTGCCCACCGCAGGCGCTATGGCAAGAGCGAGAGCCACGCCAACGACTATCGTGGCAAGAGGTGTCACGATGATGTCCACCTTTGTCTTCTTCGACACCGCCATGCCTGCCATTACAGCGATAAAAGCTATGACATACACTGCCAAAGGTCCTCCAGCACCACCAAGACTGTTGGCTGCCGCACCTACCGTGGCAGAAGAGAAGATTACAAGGGGTGAAGCCTTCATTGAGTAGGCTATGGCTATCGCCATGGCAGGACCTGCCATAGACTTTGCGAAGTCACCTATCTCCACCAATGCCTCAACTCCTGCCTGCTGACCTATCGTAGAAACGATTGTACCGATCAGGAGGGAAGCGAAAAGTCCTTGAGCCATTGCGCCCAATGCCGTCACGGCATCGCTGCCAAGCTTACGCAGCGTCATTGCCGACGTCTCTGATTGTTCTGTTCTGTTCATAATAAAAAAACTAAAACCTTGCTGTTCGTTGTTCTTGTAAGGGGAAGAGTCGGAAATACGGTTCTAAACAACATAACCGGCACCCACCTTTATTATAACGTATATAAAAAAACCTCGCCTGACGTTTGCTTATAATGCCCACATCGTAGCGAGGTTACTCTATTTCATGCGGAGAGATTACTTTACATTCCCCACCTTTATGAGATATTCAGCTATCTGAACGGCGTTCAGGGCTGCTCCCTTGCGTATCTGGTCGCCGGAGAGCCAGAATGTCAAACCGTTGTCGCATGAGAGGTCTTTGCGTACACGTCCTACATATACGTCGTCCTTGCCTCCAGTGAAGAGCGGCATAGGGTAAGGGAGGTTCTCCATGGTCTCCTTCGTAGCGTCGGCGTTAGCCTTATTGCCCACCTTCTTTGGGTCGTCGATGAGCGTTACGCCTTCTGCTGCAGCGAGAGCCTCCTGAGCCGCCTCAACGCTTATCGGTTCGTCGGTCTCCACCCATACTGCCTCAGAGTGGGCACGCAGTGAGGAGATACGCACACACATTGCCGAGCAGCGTGCGTCGGTGTGCATAATCTTCTTTGTCTCGTTGAACATCTTCATCTCTTCCTTTGTATATCCGTTGTCTGTGAAGACATCAATCTGAGGAATGACGTTGTATGCCAGCTGATATGCAAACTTGTTCACCGTAGGCTCCTCGTCGTTTGCCAACTGCTTGTACTGCTGCTGCAATTCTGCCATTGCCGCAGCTCCCGCTCCTGAAGCCGACTGGTATGAGGCAATATGTATGCGGTTGATATGCGAGAGACGCTCAATAGGTTTCAGACATACCACCATCATTATCGTCGTGCAGTTAGGGTTGGCTATGATGCCACGTGGGCGCACGAGAGCGTCCTCGGCGTTACACTCCGGCACTACGAGGGGTACATCATTGTCCATACGGAACGCGCTGGAGTTGTCAATCATGACAGCACCAAACTTTGTGATATCCTCGGCATATTCCTTTGACACCCCCGCTCCGGCAGAAGTGAAGGCGATGTCTATACCCTTGAAATCATCACCATGCTTCAGAAGCTGCACCTCATGTTCCTTGCCACGGAAAGTGTATTTCTTTCCGGCGGAACGCTCTGAACCAAAGAGTACAAGCTCGTCGAGAGGGAAATTCCTCTCTTCAAGGACACGGAGAAACTCCTGTCCTACTGCGCCACTGGCGCCAACAATTGCTACTTTCATCTTTTTACCTGTTTTGTTTCTATTGTTATTATTGTCATTATTTCTTATGCTTCACACATTCCTCCTCCGTCATTACTATTCCCCAGTTGTTCTTACTCTCTTGTTCTTCCTCAGTTGCTCTTACTCAGTTGTTCTTCCAGAACTCCGGAGTGAACAAGATCAGCACTGAGAAGAACTCGAGACGTCCTATCAGCATCATCACAGCACAGAACCATTTGCATAAGTCTGGCAGCTCCTCCCACGACATCGTAGGGCCTATCTCCACTCCGAGTGTTGGCCCGACGTTCGAGAGACACGACAGACACATCGTGATAGAGTTAATCGGGTCAATGCCTATCGCTGCGAAGAACGTGGCAGAGAGTAAGAACAGCCCGAGGTACAGCCCGAGGAAAGGCAGCAGGCGGTTTCGCGTTGCCGCAGGGATTATCGTCTCCCCAACCCGTACGGGCAATACCGCATTAGGGTGTAGAATCTGCCGGAACTCATTCCGTATTATGCGCATCACTATCACGAAGCGCACGCACTTCACTCCTCCCGCCGTACTGCCGGCACATCCTCCTACGAACATCAATATTCCGAGTATTATCCATGTCACATGCGGCCACTGTCCTGCATCGTCGCTGAAGAGCCCTGTACTTGTCAGGAACGACACCACCTGGAAGAGAGCGTATCTGAACGCCGGCTCAACATCGTAGTGCATGTCTCGCATCAGGTAGAACATCACCAACGCCGTACATACCAGTATTATGGACACATACATGCGGAACTCGCTGTTGTTCACCAAGTCTCTGAATTTCTTTCTCGCCAGTGCCATATACATCATGGTGAAGTTTATGCCGGAGAGGAAGCAGAACAGTGCTCCGGTGTATTCTATAAACGGCGAGCCGAAGAACTCCGTCGAGGCGTTATGCGTTGAGAAGCCGCCGGTCGCTGTCGTCGTCATAGAGTAGTTTATACAGTCAAAGAGCGACATACCCCCGCAGTAGTACATCACGGCACACGCCACGGTGAGTATGATATACACCATCCATATAGCGTGAGAGTTTGTCGACAGCCTCGGGTGCATCTTCGTGCGTATCGGTCCTGTTGCCTCAGCCGAGAAGACCTTAACGTTGCCGCTGCCGACAAGCGAGGGCAGTAGGGCTATGGTGAAGAACACTATTCCCAAGCCGCCAATCCATTGCGTCATGGTACGCCAGAAGAGTAGCCCGTGAGGCAGCACCTCCACGTCGTTGAGTATCGTAGCCCCTGTGGTTGTAAACCCGGATATTGTCTCGAAGTACGCATCCGTCACGTTGTCGATATACCCTCCTATCAGAAAGGGGAACATACCGAAGAACGAGAATATTATCCATGTCGCCGTGACGAGGAAATAAGCGTCTCGACGGCTGAGGTTGTTCTCTGCCTCCCTGCCGTAGTACCTCGCCGCCGTGCCTGCCACCGCCGTGCCGGATATGGTATATAGGAACGGCAGTGCGTCATCTTCCTTATAATACAACGATATAAGCAGGCAGAGGAACATCAGCGAAGCCTCCAGCCACAGCAGCGAGCCGATGATTTTATTTAATATCTTCCAGTTCAGCATAACTCACATCATTTGAACAACTGCTCAATCTTCCGGATATTCACATCGTGCGAGAACACCATGACCTGGTCGCCCGGCTCTATCTGCGTCATGCCAGATACGAGCATGCCATGCCCGTCGCGCATCAGGCCGCCTATTGTCACTCCGCGGGGTAGTCCGAGGTCCTTCACCACCTTACGTGTTATCTTCGAGTTCTCTGACGCCGTAAACTCCGCCACGTCGGCGTTGGATGTCATGAGGAACTTCACGTTGCGCAGATCGTCGTCGAGCAGCATCTGGTATATCCTTCCCGCCGCAATGATTTTCTTGTTCACTATGGTGCCTATGTCAAGACTCTCAGCCATAGAGATATAGTCGAGGTTCTCCACCTGCGCTATCGTCTTTCTCACTCCCCTTCTCTTTGCAGCGAGACATGCCAGGATATTCGTCTCGGCATTTCCTGTCAGCGCCACAAACGCCTGAGTGTTTGAGATATTCTCCTCGCGCAGCAGCGACATGTCCCTTCCGTCGCCGTGTATCACAATGACGTTCTTTTTGTCTATCAGCTCATTGAGTTTGTTACATCTCTCCTCATCACACTCTATGATCTTGAGGTTCATATACTCCGGCATGGTATGTGCCGTGCGCACGGCAGCCTTGTCGCCGCCCATGATCATGACGTTACGCACGTCCTCATAGTCCGCCTTGCCAACGATTTTCCGTATATACGGGATATACTCTTTCCTCGTCATGAAATATGCGAGGTCCTGGTCTTCGAGCATGTCGAAGCCACCGGGTATAATGGTGTCCGGCCCGCGCTTTATCGCCACGACGTGGTATGGGTCTGCCGGCCCGCAGAGGTCTTTCAGCGGAATGTTGAGTATCTCTGCCGAGGTGCGCATCTTTATTGCGAGGAGCACCAGTTCTCCGTTGAAGATGTCCCAGCGCTGCCTTACCCACGTCATCTTCAGTCCTTTCACGATATCCTCTGCTGCGAGCACCTCAGGGTATATCAGTGCATCGACCCCGCACGTAGGGAATATCTGCGGTGTCTTAGGGTCAAGATATTCGAAGTTGTCTATCCTCGCCACGGTCTTCTTTGCTCCCAAAGCCTTGGCAAGGACAGAACATGTTATGTTTGTCGTCTCCTCCGGCGTTACGGCGATGAAAAGGTCTGCTCCGTCCACGCCAGCTGCTACAAGCGCCCTGATGCTTGTCGGCGTAGCTGTTATGGTCAGTATGTCACACTCCGTCTCCAAGGGTGCCAGCTTCTCGCTGTCGGCGTCAATAAGCGTACACTCCACCTTCTCTGACGCAAGCAGTCTGGTAAGGTGGGTTCCCATAGCACCGGCACCGGCTATTATCACTTTCATAGTATCTCTCTTTTTGTTATGGTGGCAATTATCTCGCGGCATGTCTTCAGTATGCCCTCACGGTCTATTCCTGTGAGGTGCTGCAGCTCCGCCACCGTGCCGTGCTGCACGAAGCGGTCGGGGATTCCGAGACGTTTCACCGGCATCAGGCATCCGTTGTCCTGCATCCATTCACATACCGCCGATCCGAAGCCTCCGTTGCGCACGCCGTCCTCCACGGTCACCACAGCGTCGTAATTCTCCGCCACCTCACGCAGTATGTCCTCGTCGAGAGGTTTGAGGAAACGCATGTCATAATGCGCTGCACCAATCTCCCGTGCCACGTCCCTCGCCATGCAGCCTATAGGACCTATCGTGAGTATGGCGAGACGTCCGGCCTCACGGCTCTCGTCGGCAGGTACGAGGAGCCTGCCCTTGCCCACCGTCAGCTCTTTCATCTCACAGTGCCACTGCGGCTGGCTTCCTCTGCCTCGCGGATACCTTATCACCCACGGTCCTTTCTCCGGCAGCTGCGCCGTGAACATCATGTGGCGCAGCTCGTGCTCGTCGAGAGGAGAGCATATCGTAAGGTTCGGCACGACCCTCAGCGCAGCCATGTCCACCGCACCATGGTGTGTCGCCCCGTCTTCGCCTACCAGTCCGGCACGGTCAAGACAGAGCACTACGGGCAGTCGCATCGTAGCGACATCGTGAATGATATTGTCATACGCCCTCTGTGCGAAGGCAGAGTATATGTTGCAGAAAGGTATCAGCCCATCCTTCGCCATGCCTCCCGAGAATGTCACGGCATGTCCCTCGGCAATGCCCACGTCGAAGGCTCTGTCGGGCATAGCCTGCATCATGATGTTCAGCGAGCACCCCGTAGGCATGGCCGGTGTCACGCCCACGATGCGTGGGTTCTGCTCCGCGAGTTCCAGCACGGTATTTCCGAAGACATCCTGAAACTTCGGCGGCATAGGCTTGTCGTCAGCACTTGCCGCCGACAGCTCGCCTGTCTCAGGGTTGAATCTCCCCGGTGCGTGCCATACCGTCGGCATGTCCTCCGCCGGCTTATATCCGTGGCCCTTCACCGTATGTAGGTGTAGGAGCTTAGGTCCCTCCATCTTCTTCAGCAGCCTGAGCACCCTCACCACCTCACCGACGTCGTTGCCGTCGACAGGTCCGAAGTATCTTATGTTCATACCCTCAAACATGTTCTGCTGGTGTGAGAGTACGGACTTCAAGGCATTCGAGAAGCGTATCAGCCCCTTTCGCCTTCCGTCGCTGAGCATTCCGCGTCCTTTCATCCATTGCGCGAAACGGAAGCGGTAGGCGTTATACGTCTCGTTGGTGTTGAGGTTCAGCAGATACTGCTTCATGCCTCCCACGGATCGGTCTATCGACATGTCGTTGTCGTTGAGAATGATGAGGAGGTCGTTAGGCGATGAAGAGACATTGTTCAGCCCTTCGAAAGCCAGTCCTCCCGACATAGCGCCGTCGCCTATCACCGCAACGACGTGTCTCTTGCTTCTCGCCGCCTTTGCCGCAATCGCCATTCCGAGAGCTGCCGAGATGCTGTTCGACGCATGTCCGCACGTGAAGGTGTCATACTCCGACTCGTCGGGCGAAGGGAACGGCTTCAGTCCGTTCAGCTTTCTGTTCGTATGAAAAAGTTTCCTCCTGCCCGTGAGCATCTTATGCGGGTAAGCCTGATGTCCCACGTCCCATACTATGCGGTCGTCGGGAGTGTCATAGACATAATGCAGAGCCACCGTAAGCTCCAAGGCTCCGAGACTTGAAGCGAGGTGTCCTGGATTCACAGCCAGCTGGTTTACAATCTCGTTGCGCAACTCGGTGCATATTTGCGGCAGGCTCTCTAACGGCTGTTTCCTCAGGTCAGAAGGTATGTCGATATTGTCAAGAATCATCTTATTTGGAGGTGGGTTCTTTTAATTCCCACCGTCAATAGTTAGTAATTATGGGTTGACACCCTGTATGATTTGGCAGTAAAAGGTCCAAAGAAATATCCGGGGATATTCTTTCGCCCCACTCAGAATAAAATATCGTCGTATTTCAACATCACCGGCTTCTGCTCTGCCTCTTTCAGCAGTTTCTCTCCGGCGTATTTTTTCTCCACCACAAGGCGGAACATATACTCCCGGAACCATCCGTCGGTCATGACGAGATAACCCTTCTGTCCGGAGTCTGCACCCCATGAGTTCTCCACTTTCCAGAAGCGTGCCTTGCCCTTTTCGTCGAGGTCTACGGCTGTCAGCGTCATGGCGTGTGCCGAGGCACTCTCGCGGGTCTTGAGTCTCTGCGCCTTGTCCATAGGGAAGGAGGTCTCGAAGAGGTCGGCGAAGTTATATGTCTCTAACGAGGCAAAGCCCCTCTTACGGTCAATATATTTCCCGGTGTCATAAGACGAATACATCTTCTGACCTCCTTTCAGCGAAGCTATCGCCAGAGCTTCTATCTCGTCCATGGGAAGGTTGAGATACCTCCAGTTATGTCCGTCGTAGGTATGGCGGTCGTATTCTATCTCGTAAACCTTATGGTATTCATGGCGAGGGTCGTTCATAACCATCAGATACCTCTCCGCCAGTCCCGTAGCGCCGCACTCCTTGGAGAAGTCCTTGGGGGTATAGCGTTTCTTCTCGCCCACCCTGTTCCCCTTGGCGTCGACATGTGCGTATTCAAAGCATTCTACCGGTGTGCCGTATGCCGTGGCAAGGATGCGGTAAATCTCCTTAAGCATGGCGGTCTTCTCACGCTCTATGTCTGAAGCCGTCTTCTTTCCGGCAATCATAGAGCGCAGACGCAAACCGTATTCACGCAGCTTCGAACGCATGATGCGGTCAATCTGTGACGTATTCTCTGACGAGAACGTCTCGGGCACCACGCTCTGCGGCACGAGGCCGTATTTCTCCACGAGGTCTATTATTCCGCAGAACGTTCCTCCGTCGCTCAGCGGTGCTCCGAAGAGGAACTGCACCTCGGGGTCGTCGATGTCTTTCTTTCCTGTGTCTATGACGCCTTGCAGCATGAGGTTCGCCTTCTCAAGCTGGTCCCAGAAGAAGAGGTGTCCCTGAGAGAACTCCACAGCCTTTCCCTCGTTGTGCAGGGCGAAGTCTGAGCGCAGGACATTCATGCCAGAGAACATCCAGCAGCGACCGGAACTCTTCTGGTCGTGGATAGACTGCTTCTGTGTCTCTATCGAGAACGTCGCCGGTACGGGGTAGCGCAAGGCGTCACCGGCAGCAAGGGCGAGTATGTTGTTCGTCAGCACAGCGTTGCGCAATGCTTTCTGTGCCTGCGTAGGCTCCGGCTGCGCTGTTATCTCCTTGAGCATCTACGGCGTTATGCCTCCGGTAGCCTGTGCCTGTGCCGACAATGAGACACAGAGGAATAATGCTCCTGCAAGTATTCTATTGATCATTTTCTCTTTTTTTAAGTGAGTGATACATAAGTTCGTAGTCAATCATCTGCAAAAGTAATAATAATTATTCGTACGCATGTTGATAATTTATAATTATTAACATAAACGTTACCTTTTCTTATCTTCGCTCATTACCTTATTATATTAAAGGCACAATCAGGAAAGCCACCTTATTATATTAAAGACGCAATCAGGAAAGAATGCCAAAGAGCCTTTTCTCTCCTTCCACATGAAAAATGTGGCAGTAATTATTTGGTGTATTCCAAAATAATAACTACTTTTGCAGAGCGAAAGGAAATAACGCAGCCAAAAATCCTATAAAAGACAATGATACGAAAGACAGCCATGCTGACCGCAGCGTTTCTACTCACGCTTTCCGTTACGGCACAGCATATCAAGGTGAAGAGCGTGGAACATGAACGCATACTCATAGACAGCAGATATGCGGCAGACAAAGAAGGCGAGGAGGTTCTCAAGCCATACAAGGTGCTGGTGGACTCGCTCATGGCTCCCGTCGTGGGACACACAGCGAAAGCCATGGCATCATATATGCCGGAGAGCGAGCTGGCAAACCTCATAGCAGACATCATGGTATGGAGCGGAAAGATATACGCTGAGACACCGGAGATAGGCTTCTTCAATACCGGGGGCGTACGCGCTTCGCTGCCACAGGGAGCGGTGACTCTTGGCGACATCAACGACATGTCACCGTTCAACAACAAGATAAGCTACGGTACGCTGACAGGACGGCAGCTCACGACACTCTTCCGACAGATTGCCACAAGCTACGGCTTCAGCGTGTCGAAAGGTGTCAAGGCGGTATATGAGAAGGGACAGCTGGCATCGCTGACGTTCAACGGTAAGGAGATTGACCCGGAGGGAAAATACCGCATAGCGACAAACGACTACCTCATGCACGGCAACGACGGCTTCAGGGAACTGGCAAACGCCACCTTCGTAGTCTCTCCGCAAGACCAACATGCAGTGATACGCGACATCATTGCGGCGTACTTCCGCGAGAGGGAGACAAACGGCGAGAAGGTGGATGCAGAGAAAGAAGGACGTATAACAATGGAGAAATAAATCATGAGAAAGAAGATACTGACACTCCTTGCCGCATTCCTCGCGCTGAACGTCATGGCGGAGGACGGCAGGAAACTGACGATAATACATACCAACGACACTCACTCGTGTGTCATGCCTATAAGCACAAACGTCTCCGATACCGCCATAGCGGGACGCGGAGGCTTCCTGCGCTGCATCACCATGCTGAAGGAAGAGCGTGCCAAAGACCCTGACCTGCTATATTTCGACTCCGGTGATTTCTCACAGGGTTCGGCATATTTCACGCTGTTCCAGGGCGAGGTGGAGGTGCAGCTCATGAACCTCATGAAGCCCGACGCCGTTGCCGTGGGAAACCATGAATGGGACGCAGGAATGGAAGGCATGGCGAAGTTTATCAAAATGGCGGCTTTCCCAGTGATATGTTCCAACATCGACTTCACGGGGACTGTACTCGAAGGACTCATAAAGCCGTATGTCATAATCCAACGGAAAGGGATGAAGATAGGGGTCTTCGCACTGAGCCCTCCCCTTGCCGACCTTGTTGACAAGAGCATTTACGGCGACGTGAAGTTTACCGACGCGGCACGCTGTGCAGCAGAGACAGCCACCATGCTAAAGGAGAAAGAGCATTGCGACATGGTGATATGCCTCTCTCACCTCGGATGGGACGAGGAGGGGGACATGCCTATGATACGCTCGTCGAGGAATATCGACCTCGTCCTGGGCGGACATAGCCATACGCTGTTCAAAAACATAGAGTACGTCACTGACGCTGACGGAAAAGAGGTGCCGGTGAACCAGAACGGAAAGTCGGCTGTTTACGTGGGAAAAATAATAATGAATATTGAATGAACAGACTTTTGACATACATTCTCCTGCTACCCCTGCTGCTCTCCACGACAGCCGCAGAGGCTCAGGAGCGTAAGGTGGAGAACAGGCCATATACCGACCTCCGCCCCTTCCATTTCGGAGTGATAATAGGAGCGCACTTCCAGGACCTGGAACTCAACAACGTCGGACCGGTGACGCTTACCGATCAGGACGGCAACGAATATGTCTCGGTGGTCTCCGTCGACCAAGACAGATGGGACCCAGGCTTCCAGGTCGGAGTGCTTGGAGAGCTCCGCTTAGGCAACCACCTCGCCTTCCGTCTCGCCCCGGTACTGTATTTCGGCACACGACACCTCACCTTCCTCAACCTCAGCAAGACGGCTGACGACGGCACGCCGACAGAGGTGAGACAGAACCTGAAGTCGGTATATATCGGTGCGGTAGCCGACGTGATATTCAGCGCAAAACGTTTCAACAACCACCGCCCATACGTCGTGGCAGGCGTTACACCTATGCTTAACCTCACCTCACGCGACAACGACTACCTGAGGCTCAACAAGTCGGACATCTTCGCCAGCATAGGCATGGGATGCGACTTCTACCTGCCTTTCTTCAAGTTCAGACCGGAGCTGAAGTTCATGTACGGACTGTCAAACTGTCTTGACAAAGGCCACGCCACAAGGATACAAGACGTAAACAAACTCCCCTACTCCTCTGCGGCAGACAAGGCACGCTCGAAAATGATATGCCTCTCGCTGTATTTCGAATGAGGCAGGTTATAATCGTCCCCACCATAAGTGGTGAAGCAGAAAAGGCATAGGACCGCAAAAACACAAAACAAACGTTAAGACCTCTTGATTAGAGTTAAAATCAAAGAAAAAGAATAATCATTTTTAGGTATTTCGATTATTCTTGTTAACTTTGCAGTAATAAAGAGTCGGTATTCTGACAAAAAACCTTAACGAGTTACTTTAGAAACATTATTAATCATAAAAAAACAGAACAATGGCTTACGTAATCAGCAACGATTGTATCGCTTGTGGTACATGTATCAGCGAGTGTCCTGTAGAGGCTATCTCTGAGGGCGACATCTACACTATCAACGCAGACCTCTGCACAGAGTGTGGCACATGTGCCAGCGTTTGTCCTAACGAGGCTATCAGCTTAGGATAATAGCACAAGCAGGAAAAAGACAAACAGAGCGACGTCACACAACAGCGTGTGAGTGTCGCTCTTTTTTTATATCAAGCAGGACCCACCCCTAAGCAGAAAACGACACCTGACATGATGCCCTACAACACCCATACCGTAACGACACTTGACGCCGCTCTCGGAGAGAGACATAAGATATGCGGCACGAGAGAGCCTCTGACAGCTTTCCCGAAGGCTCTGACGTCAAACTATTTCCTCGAACAGATCGGACTGATAGTATGCCACAGAGGGACGTTCTCCTTCCTCATCAACGGCAGGAGATACAACGCCACGGAGGGACAGACGGTATTCCTGACAAGCGGCAAGACCTTCTGCGTAGAAGAGCAGAGCGACAACCTCCTCATCTCCTTCCTCTTCTACGACGCCAGCGAGATACGTAAGATCCTCGGCGACACTATAATACCCATGAAGATGTATGCCCTCATGGCTCCGGCACATTGCGACATCGTGGCGACCGGCGAGGAGGAGGAGCTATGTCATTTCATCACACTGCTATCACGATACACCTTCCCAAACCCTCAGCAGGAGAAACGCAGCAACGGCATGTCGTATGAAGAGCGTGAGCGTATCTCCCTGCTCCTCGCCCTGACATACCGCATGTGCTCCATATTCAGCAGGGCACATGAGGAACTCGACAAAGCGTCAAACAGGAAAATGGAAATATTCGTCAGGCTCATAGAACTCGTAGACCAATACTACAATACCGAACGAGGCGTAGCCTTCTATGCCGACAAGCTCTGCCTCTCACCAAAATATCTCTCCACAACGGTGAAGTCCGTATGCGGCAACACCGTGCAGGAGGTTATATTCATGGCTATAACACGCCGATGTATATTCCTCATGAGAAACACGAACAAGACAATACAACAGATAGCTGACGAGATGCACTTCCCAAACATCTCGTCCTTCGGAACGTTCTTCAAAAAACAGACGGGAATGTCTCCACGGCATTACCGCAAACCTAACAAATTATAATGTGTAATTATAAATGTTTCTGATTAAGGTTTAGGTGATTAGGGGCTATAATCTCAGTCCTCTAATCTCTAATTATAAATTGTAAATTATAAATTAAAAACGAACCTCATCAACGACATTGCCTTCCTCGTCCACGGCACGCCAATGAATGATGTTGCGGGCTTCCGACGAGATGCTCACGCCACATTTCGTTACCTTCCTGCCGTCAGCCTCGTAAGGTATGGTGTAACCCTTGCTGTCTATCTGCGCCAAGGCGTTGTCCACGGTGTCGTCAATCTTCAGTTCAAGGACGAAGATGTCCGTCTTGGTCTTCACCACCACGTCAGCCCTGCCGAGGATGCTCTTCACCTCAGTATCTACCTTACTGTTCAGGAGCGAGAAGACGACATACATCAGGAGCTTGTAGAAGTCCTCGCGTTTCTTTTTCGCCATCCACTCCTTGCGGGTGATGATGTCGTAGGGCAATGAGGCGATGTAGGAACGGAGGGAGGTGAGGGCTGCTGACAGGTCGCCACGCTTAAAGGCACGCGACATGGCGAGAATAGCTGAATTACGCTCAAGGTCGTCGGTGTCCATGAGGTAGTTTGTCATGCCGTCAACCATGCCTTGGCGCACCTCGAAATTCGGGAAATGAAGTACATATACGTCATCTTCCTTATTATAATAGTCGATTGTAAGATAACCGCTCTGGTAAAGCAACGGAATGGGAGTCGGGGCTTTCTCGCATGGAACATTGAAATCTCCGATATACAATTCCACGCCATCGTAGTCAAGGGGGTTGAAACCGGCGTAATGCTGCAGGTGGTCAATAAGTGAGGTCGTGGTGCCCGACTCAAACCAGTAGTGATAGCTGTTGCGTCCGTCTAATGCCCTCAGCAGACTGAATGGTGCATAAACCTCCTCGCTATTTCGTGAAAAATGATATCCGTCGTAGTTCTTCTTCAGCAAGGCGTACGCCTCATCGGTCGTTATATGCAGCGCCTCGGCGTATTCCTCTACACATGGACGTAAAACAGTGTCGAGCTCCCTCTGCGTTATACCGCAAAGACCCGAATATTCGTCGAACATTGATATCTGGGTAAGGTTGTTCAGCTCGGAGAAGATGCTCATCTGTGAAAACTTCGTGACTCCCGTGATGAACACGAACTTCAGATACGCTCCTTCGTCCTTCAGTACCTGATAGAACTCTCGCAGCATCATACGCATGGCCTCCAGCTGCTCCTTCTCGTAGAGCAGACGCATCACCGGAGCGTCGTATTCGTCGAGGATGACCACAGCCTTCTCACCCGTCTGCTCAAAGGCACGGTGTATCAAGCCGCGGAAACGAGCACCAGGGGTTTCTTCCTCCGGATTACGCCCATAAATTCTTTCGTAATCTGCAACAAAGTTTTCTAACTTGGTCTTTGCCTCACTCACCTTTAGGTTCTTCAATCCACTCATAATGAAATGCAGCACGGGATATGTCTTCCATTCCTTCTCAAGCTCCATTATCTTCAGTCCCTCGAACAGCTCCTTCTGCCCTTGGAAATAAGCCTTGAACGTATTGCACAGCAATGACTTGCCGAAGCGGCGGGGACGCGAGAGGAAGACATATTTATATCTGTCGACAAGGTCATATACAATATCGGTCTTGTCAACATAAACCTTACCTTCCTTGCGAATGTCTTCAAACTGGTCGGTATCAACGGGGTATCTGAATCTTCTGCTCATTATGCCTTCCTTTCTCGTGTATAATATTATTCCTCTACAAAATTAAGCAAATAAAATGACAACGCCAAGGAAAACAGAAAAAAAATACCTTGACGATATAAAACGAAGTCAAATGCAGCCGATATTATCTAAAGCGAATTAATAGAACCAACCTATATCAAATCACAAACAGGCATAAAACAGGAAGTATTGCTACCGCCGTGCTCATCTACGGACATGGCAAATATTCATTTGCAGATGAAGCTGCATGCGTACGTTATCAATTCCAGCTAACGGCAAGCTCATATTCATTGACGCTTATAGCATTATCGCCACCATTTCCAACTACGAAAAGAGGCGGGTGAGTTTTTCTCACCTGCCTCTTTGTCAGTCGCGGTGTGGGTATATTACAACCCCCACCCTATCTTGCGTGCTGCTTCAGGAGGTCATTGATGACCTGCTTGCGGTTCCTTTCGGGGTCGGGATTGCAGGAGACGTGGAGCCAGTACGTGTTGCTGATGTTGTGCTCAAGAATGAGCTGGTCGAAGGAGGTGTTGTCCATGATCCACCTCATCCATTCGCGTGCCTCTGCTACGGAAGGTATGGTGATGTCTGCCGCCTGTCCTGTAAGATGCTGGCTGTTCGCCACTCCTCCCACCGCCCTGTTCAGGACTGGGCATCGGTAGCCGGAGGATATGACTATCGGCTTGTCGATATGCCTGCGGAGAGGTTCGAGGACCTGCGTGCAGAGGTTCTTCAGGTTGGCTATGACAAGGCTGTCAGCGAAGAACGCCGGGTTCAACGTGTTGTCTATGCCGAGGCGTGCTGCCGTTTGTGAGCGTGTGAACTCCTCAAGGGCGAAATGTTGTGTCAGTTTCATGTTGTATAGGTTTTTTAAGAGTTTATGAGGATGTGTGTGTTGGGGGTATGAGTTTATGAGGATGTGTCGTGGCGTTTAATAATTTATGAGGAATAGTTTTTCTCAAATACTTCTCCTGTGCATTCTTTGACCTGATGAATGAGCCTGGCACGTTTCCATTTGCAGATGAAGATGCGTGCGTCGGTCTTCAGGTTCTGCTTTAGCAAGATTTCGCGCAGCTGGTCGCGTGTGAACCTGTCTGGACAGAGAGCGTATATTGAAGTCTTCTGCTCCGTCGTAGCATCCTTGTCTGCCTGATGTATCTCGTCGTAGTCCTGTCCCCATTGTGCGAGGAGTCCTTCTACGATATATGTCGCCATGAAGTTATAGAACTCAGCCACGTGTTCCTGCTTTGTCTCGTCCTCCCCCCAGAGATAGTATATCAAGGCAGCCATGCGGAAGGCAGAAAGCGAGGAGCGTTTGTAGAAGCAGTTGCGTGCGCGGCTTCCAGTTTTCAGCACTTCGAGTCGCTGTTCGTCACACCATTTCTCTACTTCCTGGTCGAGCCATTCCATTGGTATGATGTGAGTTGGCTGCAGTGTATCGTCGTCGGCGTATGTCTCGTTCATGAGTCTGTCGACCATGTTGCTTATCACCGCCGAGCCTTCCTTGTCTATCGTCGTGAACTGCGGTGCTTTGTCACCGAGCATGTCGGGGAGTTTGCAGAGTATCTTACGTGTGACGTTGCCACCCTCAATGCTTCTCTTGTCAATGTATTCGTTCAGGCTGTTCTCCGTTCCGCAGAAGAGCGAGTTCCAGCAGATATCGACGTCAGAGTTGCATCCCGCTTCATGCAATGTCTCGTTGCAGAACTCCGCTCCGAGGTCGTAAGCCAGACGGTCGAGCGTACGCAGGTCGGCATACACTCTTTTGTAGGAGTCTGCCATGAGTCCCATCTCCTCAGCATAGAGGAAGAAGGCGAGCGGCTCTCCGAACTTCGTCTGTATGGCGTCGGCACGTTTTGTCAGCATGGCACGTGTTATGGTCTGTATGCAGCGAACGTCGGTGTCAGGCTCGTCGGGCAGGCTTTTGTACTTCAGTTTCTTTATGAGGTTGCGGTAGTTCTTCTCTTTGTCGCGTTGCACCTTGTCGCGAAGTCGCAGGGGTCCCATGAGTCGTTTCACTATGCCACGTGTGAAGGACTTTCCCGCTCCCGGCTCTCCTACTATCAGCACCTGTATGAGCAGTGCGTGTAGGTCTAGGTCGTAGATATACTTCACCCTCAGGCGTGTCCCGAGTACGCAGTAACAGCATATCACGGACAGGAGTACGGCTATCTTGAACTCACTGGGAGCCGCGTCGACGAAGAGTGCCACACACTCCGGCAGCTTGAGGCTCCCGATGTCGGTTGTCGAATTTGTCTTCATGTTGTCAGTTTTTTTAGTCAATTTATTTATTCCGGGGTGTCAGCCAGAACATCGGCACCTTATGTTCACGCAGGTTGTTTCCTTCTATGCAGAGTGTTATGCTCTCTCCCCGTGCCACACATTTCTCCATGCGGTCGAAGAAACGTTCGAAGACCTTCCGGCTGTTTATGACGGCTCCCGGTATGAGTTTTTCGCCAATGACGACGTTCGGAGTGTTCATCACGTTGCGATAGCTGTTTCCGCTCATGACAACAGCCATGACGTGTGGTTGTGCGTTGACAGTGTCGTGGTCTTCCGCCACTACGGCAAGCTGCCGGTGCATGGCAACAGTGTCAGTGAGCATAGTGAGCTGATATGTTCCGGGAGGAAGCATGCACTGTGTATATTCCAGGATATATTGAGCTACGGTCTTCCCGTTGGCAGAAAGTGTCCCGGAGGTGTATGCCTTGTTTGTCTCTTTGCGTTGTATCTTTATTTCCATGATGTTATGATGATGTTTGGTTATGAAGATGTTTGGTTATGGTGTCTCGAAAGACAAGTCTGAAAAGAATTTCCGACGGTTTTTCCAATAGTCGCTGAAGTCCTTGCATCCTTCGGGCAGCTGATGACGTGTCAGCGTAGCTCCCACTTCTGAAGCTGTTTTGAGAAGAGCCTGACAGAGGCTCTCGCCTGCAGCGTCGGTGTCAGGCGCCATGTGCCAGTTTTGTGATGGTGCCGAGGCAAGGAGCTGCTTGTTCCGAGCAGTGAGCAGAGTGGCAGAAGGTATGGCTATGGCCTTACGTCCTGACGACATGACTGCAAGACAGTCGCTGACACCTTCTGTAACCCACAGCTCCTCTCCCGGCTTTATATCTCTCAAAACGGGGAGGTTGTAGATCATGGGATGACTTCCCGGGGAGAACTGAAACCTCGGTGCCCTGGCTGTCATGGCGTCGTGGCGTTTCTGTCTCTCACTGTCTGCGAAGCGCAGGCGTGTGCCGAGATATCGTGCCTGCACACTAACCAGCTCATTGTCTGCCGAGAAATACGGTATCAGGAGGCAGGGAGTCCAGAAGAAGCAATGCCTTCTGTCCTTTTCTCCACGCAGTATGCCGTAATCCTCGAGCTGCCCTTCTGTGAAATGCCTCCGCAGGAAGGCGAGGAGCCTGTAGCCGGAGCATTCTATCGAGGTGATATGCTGCCTCGTGACCACCTGCCGGCTGTATCGGCGTTCGTTGAAGAGAAAGTCCTCTGCCAAGGTGCCGAGCGTCATCCGTTCTGTCAGGAAGGTGTAGAAAGCAGCAGGAAAGACCATGGCTTCCTCTGTCTTCGGCTGCGTAGTATTTTCTCTCAGGATCACGGCGTTCTCGTCGGCAAGCCACCGGCAGGCTTCGGTAAAGGACTTGTGGAGCACGCCACGTACCAAGTCGATAGAGTCGCCATGTGCCGAGCATGACCAGCAGCGGTATGTGTTACGTGATACGCTGAAGGAGAGGCTTGGAGAGCTGTCGTCGTGAAACGGGCAGAGGCAACGGCGTTGCTTAGGCTGAAGCCCAAGACGCCGTGCCACGCCCTCTATCGGCAGGTTCCTCAGCTTGTCTATGTCTGCTCTCTCCATGGCTGTCATGACTTATGGAAAGACAGTGTGAACCTATTGTGGAACCACTTCTTCAGACGTTCAAAGGTACTTTCCGCCTCTGCCTCATGGACAGCACCCAGACGGCGTATCTTATCCTCGAAAGCAGCAAAGTCCTCAGCTTCCGTAATAGCAGAGAAAAGGCTCTGCATGAAGGGGTTACGGTTTTCCTCAGGCCATTGCTTGTATTTGTGCCAGTTATACAGTGCCAGGGCGAGCCATTGGCGGTTGGGGCTACGGAGAGCCACAAAGATGTTGGCATAGAACTCACGCTTGTCGGCGCTGAGAGACTCGAAGAATGTCGACTGTACCTTGGAAGGCAGGATGAATGTTTTCTCAGAATGTGTCATGGTTGTAATGTCTTTAAGTTTATGTTTATGTTACAACGATGCGGATGGCCATCTTCTCGTTTTGTCGTTGCAAAGTTAGGCATTTGCCGAAAGAAGACATTGGGACGTTTTACAAGTATAAAACATGCTTTATGAACTATAAGGCATATTTTAGCATAGACCCAGAAAACACGTATCCTGAGGGCTGATAATGAGGCCGTCGGGACATGGATACAGCCTGAAGGATTGGCAGGAAGGGCATGAAACAGTTAATTTGTCGTAAATTATCATGTAAGGGAGTCCCTGCCAAGATGGCGTAAAGAAAAATTATTGTATTTTTGCACTATTATGACAGACAGAAACATACAGGCATTATACACGTGGTTAGACCCACACGAGAACAAGCACGAACTGGAGGAGACGCTGAAGCGGTTGACGGACGCCAGGAAGCCCCGCGACATAGCCTTCCGCGTTGTCTCGCATCTGCAGGGTGTCGGTAAGGTCAATTCCGTCACTGCCGTCTCGGCAGCCTTCATTCAGACGCTGGTAGACCTCGCCCCGAACTTCGTGAAAGGCAAGGACGACGTGGCGGCGGTGTCCTACCACATGCGTGCCATGATACGCGACCTGGAATGGCAGCGCAAGGAAACGGAGCAGGAGAAAGAGCGCCTCATGGGCAACACGAAGAAATATCTCATCGTCATAAAGAGGGTGAGAGAGGGACAGAGGGCCATGATAGAGAACTACCTTTACGACAACGACGTGGAATACTCTATTGTCAGCCTGTCCGACTTCGACGGCAACGCCGACTCTGACGAGACGCTGCTCCAGATAGAAGGCACGGCTGAGGAGCTTCACGACGTGCTCAAGGACATCGGCGGGACCTTCGGCACCGACGTGCTTGAGGAACTGTCGCTCACCTCTGAGCATGACCGCATAAGCAAGGAGTCGCTGACCCTGTGGCAGACATTATCCCTTCTGAAAGATGAACAAGAAATACAGCGAATTGTTTGAGACAGCCCGTGAGGTGTTCCGCGACGAGTGTAAAGCGGACATGACCGTGGGCGAGGACTATGGCACAAAGCTCTTCCCGCACATGAGGAGAGTGAGGAGGAGAGGCAGAGAGAGCTACACGCTATACTTCAACGAGCGTGTGGAGGTGGTGCTGTCGCTATACGACATCGCCGTAATCCGCGACATAAACATTGGGGCGGCTCTATCATACTATATCCTGTTCTACGAGTGCATCAGCCTCGACGAATATGACCATGCACGGGAGTTCCTCAACAGCTTTACTGAGGAGCTGGAACGGCTGCGGATAGAGGAGGTAATGAAAGAGACACGGCATGAGACGAACAGCTTCAGGAGATACCAGGTGCTGTTCACGCTATTCCATGAAATATCCCACGAATTCTACCGCCGTCTCGACAACTGCCACGTTACAGCCACGGCGACGAGCAAGAAGATACTCCAGAGCCTGAAAGGACCGTACACCGAGGTCTTCACCGAGGAGAACTTTGCGGAAGCCATGAAACGCAAGGACGTGACAAACTTCATACTCTCACAAATACCCGAGGGCAGCAGCGAAGAGGAGATGACACGCATCGTGAACGAACAGGTGGCACTGTACTTTTACCTCACCGACCTGGCAACGTATATCGACCGGCTGCTCAACGGCGACGACAAGCAGTTCCTCGACGAGATAAGCTGCGACAGGTATGCGTTCATGATATTCATGCGCTGGATAGAGAAACGCCATATCCCCTCCGACAAGTCCTCGCTGCTCCACGACATCCTCTATGTCGCTGTCAACGCCATGGACAACGTAAAAGTGCTGCAAACATACTGCAACCCGCCAAGGGGAGCAAAGGACATGCCCTACGACCCTAGGCAGATAGTGCTGAGACAGCGTGCACTGATCACGAACAACCTCGTACTGCAAGGCAAGAAATATCAGGAGGAAAGCGATTACTACACTGAGCTGAACACCACGCTCGAAGAGCTTATGACGACAGCCCTGAACACCATGAGGACTCACGAGAAACTCATCTGCGAGATATTGGAGCGCCGCGAGAAAGTCAAGGCTGTCGACAGCGGCATAATCCACGAGCTGCAGAATGCCATGGAGAGTGCCGTGAGCAGCCTGGTGAAGGACCACGACACGCCATGCCCATTAGACGACATTCCGATGTCTGCCTCGGACTTCATGGACACGGAGAGCCTGTGGCAGCTCGTGAAAAGGTATGTACGGGTGAAACTGACCGGACGATACGCAAAATAAGGGAGAGAGGGGGATAATATTTGTACTACCCTAAAAAAAATTGAATGGATTTATACTTAAACCGTATGGTTAGTTGAATGAAAATATTACGGTAACGGCAAAAAATGTTAACTTGTTAACGTTAATTTGGCATTAACATCCAACTTCGTTAA
>CALZUQ010000023.1 GCA_945829425.1 uncultured bacterium
AATATATTGACTTCTATACATATTTAAATTTGTAACTCTTATACATAATATTAATATATAACTCGTGTACATATTTAAATGTATATGATTCCTATACACAGGTATGACAGAATCTCCACACTATACCTTCCTCTCTTTACTCCTTTCCCTTTTTTCCTTTTTCTTCCTTCGTTGCGCCTTCCGTTCTTCGTTGCGTCTTCAGTTCCGGGTAGGCTATACGGGTGTGGTAGATAGCTTTCAGACGCTCTATCAGTACGTCCTTAGCCACCTGTATGTCGCGGAACGTTATAGGGCATTCGTGGAAGAATCCCTGCTGCACCTGACTGTCTATCAGCTTGTTTACAAGCGAGGCGATAGACTCTTCGGTGTATTCGCTCAACGAGCGGCTTGCCGCCTCTACGGTGTCCGCCATCATGAGAATGGCCTGCTCCGTAGTGAATGGGTTAGGTCCGGGATATGTAAACAACTCTTCGTCGATGTCCTCGTCGGGGTGGTTGTTCTTATACTGCACGTAGAAATAGCGTGCCATTCCGGCTCCATGATGCGTGCGTATGAAGTCAAGAATTTGCGTCGGAAGGTTCTCTTTCTCCGCCATGCGTAGGCCTTCTGTTACGTGGCTTATCACGACCTGTGCGCTCTCTGTCTCCGAAATGCGCTTGTGTGGGTTTATGCCCACTTGGTTCTCTGTGAAGAAGACAGGGTGACGCATCTTGCCAATGTCGTGGTATAAGGCACCGACACGCACGAGGAGGGACTTAGCCCCGATTTTCGATGCTATCTCGGCAGCGAGGTTTCCTACGGTTATAGAGTGCTGGAACGTTCCGGGGGCTACCTCAGAGAGTCTGCGAAGCAACGCCTTGTTAGTGTCTGAAAGCTCGAAGAGCGTCACGGCGGAGACGAAACCGAAAACCTTCTCCACGACGAACATCAGAGGGTAAGCCAACAGAAGGAGCACGGCACTGCCAAGGAAATGGTACATCGTATGAGTGTCAAACTCTTGAAGGTTCTTGACCTGTATGAGCTGCAGAGAGAGGTAGACGAGACATTGCACGGCAGAAACGGTAAATGCAGCAGTGAATATCTGCGAGCGACGTGACAGCTCGCGCAGAGTATATATTGCTATGAGGCCTCCAGTCACCTCTATCACTATGAAGTCGAACTGTCTCTGTACCGCCAAAGCCGCAAGCATGACTATAGCCACATGGGTGAGAAACGCTGTGCGTGAGTCCATGAAAACCCTTACGAACATAGGCACCATACATATTGGCAGGACGTAAACGGTGAAGAACCTGTGCTGTATGACGAAAGAGACGAGTATGGGCATCAGTGTGATCAGGATATACAGCATGGCGTAAGAACGGCGGTTGTCGAAATAGTCACGACGGTAGAGGAGGAGGTAGAGCGTGAAGAGAAGCATTACGATGAAGACGTAGAGCGTCTGTCCTCCGTAAGTCGTGAGAATCTCTGTGCGGGAAGTCGTGCGCTGCTCCTGACTTCTAATGTATGCCTTGATGGCAGCGTCCGCCTTGCTGTCCACCACCTCTCCGCGGTCTATGATTTTCTCTCCGGCGAGAATCATTCCCGATGCAACGGGTATGCTGCTTATTATGTCGTCCCTCTCCATGTTTGAGCGTTGCTCGTCATAGAGAATGTTCGGCTCAAGGAATTCATTTATGTTACACTGTTGTAAAACGTTGTGGTGAGCCTGTATGAGAGGGTCGTTTGATATCCATTCATACGCAGTCACTGGAGTGAGGAATTCGTTGACGTAGACGCTTGTCGCGGTCTTAACGTTGACGAGACGTATCGTAAGCGTAGAGTCTTTTGACGCCTTTCCGCCCATGTCGGTGTCGATGATGCCTCTGTCGTATGCCTGTCGTATCAGACGCGAGAGGTGTATGACATAGCTTCGCGGCAGTGTCGGAATGCCGTCGGCATATTTCTCCGTAAACTTTTTCAGTGCTTTCTCCCTAACCACGGGCGAGAAGTTGTAATACGGTTCAAATGTTGCGAGCATGGAGTCCCGTTCAGCCTTCAGTACCTCGTCGGTCTTATACAGAGGTGTCTCGTATCTCGCTATCAACGGGTCGTGAATCCACGGCTGGTTGATAGTGTAGTCGTAATGTATGCTGTCGCCTTGTGGTAACAGCAAAACTATCACTGCTGTCGTGAGTGCTACAAGCCATAGGCGTGTCAGCACTTCATGCCACAGTTCTCCTCTCTGAATGTACGATTTTGCCATGTTATTCGTAAATGTTTTGGATTTCGATGCGAAAATACGAAAAAAAATTCGGTTATATATAGGAAAAGTATTAATTTTGCAGAAAATTCACAAAAATTCGTCACGGAACGCCTTTTACGGGCGTTTTCTAAAGGAAAAGAAACATATATATAATCATGGAGAGAAAAGTCAGGGTGCGCTTTGCACCGTCACCAACGGGTGCCTTACATATCGGAGGAGTGAGAACGGCACTGTACAACTACCTTTTTGCCAAACAGCACGGCGGAGACCTCGTCTTCCGCATTGAGGACACAGACACCAACCGCTTTGTGCCGGGAGCTGAGGAATATATCATAGAGTCTTTCAGATGGCTGGGGATAAAGTTCGACGAAGGGGTCAGCTTCGGCGGCAGCTATGGGCCTTACCGCCAGTCGGAGCGTAGGGATATATATAAGCAGTATGTACGCCAGCTTGTGGACGCTGGGAAGGCGTATGTCGCCTTCGACACTCCTGAGGAACTGGAAGCCAAGCGCAGGGAGACGGAGAATTTCCAGTATGACGCACGCACACGAGGAGCCATGCGTAACTCACTGTCACTGTCGAAGGAAGAGGTCGATGCCCTCATCAGCGACGGCAACCAGTATGTTGTGCGTTTCAAGGTAGAGCCGGGGCGTGAAGTCGTTGTCGATGACATAATACGTGGCGAGGTGAGGATAAAAAGCGATATCCTCGATGACAAGGTGCTGTATAAAAGCGCTGACGAGCTGCCTACATACCATCTGGCGAATATCGTTGACGACCATCTTATGGAGATTACACATGTCATACGTGGCGAGGAGTGGCTTCCTTCCGCTCCGCTCCATGTACTGCTATACGAAGCCTTCGGCTGGTCAGACACAATGCCGCGATTTGCTCACCTCCCTCTCCTCCTCAAGCCGGAGGGTAAGGGGAAACTCTCGAAGCGTGATGGCGACCGTCTCGGATTTCCGGTGTTCCCTCTCGAATGGCACGATCCGAAGACGGGAGAGGTGTCTTCAGGATACCGTGAGTCAGGATATTTCCCTGAAGCTGTCGTCAATTTCCTTGCCCTCCTCGGATGGAATCCCGGCACAGAGCAGGAAGTATTCACTCTTGACGAGCTTGTGAGCCTCTTCAACCTTGAGAAATGCTCTAAGGCGGGAGCTAAGTTCGACTATAAGAAATGCCAGTGGTTCAACCATGCATATATTCTCCAGAAGCCTGCTGAAGAAATTGCTGTCCTCTTCGCTCCCGCAGTGGCGAACAACGGTGTTGACGAGACTATGGAGCGCATCACTGAGGTGGTACGTATGATGAAAGACCGTGTCACGTTTGTATCAGAACTGTGGCCTCTCTGCTCTTTCTTCTTCATCGCCCCGATGACCTACGACGAGAAGACGGTAAAGAAACGCTGGAAAGACTATTCTCCACAGCAGATGACAGAGTTGCGTGACGTACTTTCATCACTTGACGACTTCTCTATCGCTACTCAGGAGTCTGCCGTCATGGCGTGGATTGAAGAAAAGGGCTATAAACTTGGAGACGTTATGAATGCCTTCCGCCTGTGTCTCGTCGGTGAGGGAAAGGGTCCCGGCATGTTCGATATCTCTGCCTTCCTCGGCAAGGATGAGACCCTTCGCCGTCTTGGCTCTGCTATAAACACCCTGCCACAGCAGCAATAACCATGCGGAATGTATAATATAGCTATTACACTGTATCTTATAGGTGTCGCCATACTGAGCCTCTTCGACAAGAAGGTGCGAACGATGTGGCGTGGTGAGCGTCGTGCTATCTCTGACGTTAAGCGTAAGCTTGACCCCTCTGCACAGTATATCTGGGTTCATGCCGCATCACTGGGAGAGTTTGAGCAGGGCAGGCCTATCATGGAGCGCATCAGGGAGAAGCATCCGGAGTATAAGATTCTTCTCACGTTCTTCTCCCCCTCGGGTTATGAGGTCAGGAAAGACTATAGTGGTGCGGACATAGTCTGTTACCTCCCTCTCGACACTCCGCGTAACGCACGCCGATTCCTCCGTACCATAAAGCCCGTAGGCGCACTGTTCATTAAGTATGAGTTCTGGTACAACTACCTCCATATCCTCAAAAATCGCAACATTCCCGTCTATAGCGTGTCGAGCATCTTCCGACCGAAGCAGATTTTCTTCCGTTGGTATGGCAGGCATTATGCCAAGGTGCTGAGATGTTTCAAGCATTTCTTCGTACAGAACGAGGTGAGCAAGGAACTGCTCAATGGCATAGGCTTGGACAATGTCACCGTAACCGGAGACACCCGTTTCGACCGAGTCCTCGCTATAGCGCAACAGGCTAAGGACCTGACAATCGTAGAGCGTTTCAAAGCGGGAAAGAAGACCTTCATCGCCGGCAGCTCATGGCAACCGGACGAGGATATATTCATACCGTATATGAAAGGACGTGATGACTGGAAGTTAGTCATTGCTCCGCACGTCATTGCAGAGGCACACCTCATACAGATAGAACAGCTGCTGAAAGCTAACGGAAGGAGGGCGGTGAGGTATTCTGTGCTGACGGAAGGTACTGTCTCCGCTGAGGCGTACGACACGCTTGTCGTAGATTGCTTCGGACTACTGTCTTCAATCTACCGCTATGCAGACGTGACATACGTCGGTGGCGGCTTTGGAGTAGGCATTCACAACCTCCTTGAGGCTGCTGTATGGAGCAAACCGGTAATCTTCGGACCTAACAACACACGCTTTCAGGAGGCTCAGGACCTGAAAGAGTGCTCGGGGGGACTTGAGATTTCTGATGCGTCGACATTCAAGGCTGTCATGGACGGTCTGATTTGTGACTCAGCAAGGTTAGAGAGATGCTGCAAGGCGGCAGGAGAGTATGTCAGGGGAAAGGCAGGAGCAACACAGGCTATCCTGAAAGCTCTTGGGCTCTGATCCACTTTAACGTAAGATGACAATTATTGAAAAAGTCATAAATTGTGCACGGAAAATCACTCTCGCAGGGTGATTTTTTGTGCATATATAGGGTAAAAAACGCCGAAATAGTTTTTTTCTTCCTTTTTCCCTTCTCTGTTCTCATAAAAAATAACTAAATTTGCACTCGGAAACTTTTATAAACGGACGCCGCTTCCCCGAGCCGCTTCGCTCCTCGGACAATCGACACGCCCTGTTCCCTTCGAGCGAGTCCTTCAGACAAGTTTGCACTCTGAAACTCAATCAAGCTATACATGCTATCAACCTCAAATCTAATTGTTTTATGAGAAAAACCTTACTCACTTTTTTCTTGTCGTTACTGACAGGAAGTCTTTTCGCACAGTTTGACTCCGCTCCCGCCTTCCCAGGAGCAGAAGGCCATGGACGTTATACCGTAGGTGGCCGTGGCGGAGCGGTATATCACGTGACATCCCTTGCCGACGACGGTTCAGAAGGCACCTTCCGTTGGGCTTGCAACAAAGCAGGAAAGCGCACAATAGTCTTCGACGTTTCAGGAACGATATACCTGAAGAGCGAGCTGAAATTGCGCAATGGCTATGTCTCTATCCTTGGACAGACAGCCCCTGGCGACGGTATATGTATCGCTGACTATCCATTCTCAATAAGTGCGAGCAATGTCGTTATACGTTATATGCGCTTCCGCCTCGGCAACCGTAACGTAGCTTATCATGAAGGCGACGGTCTCGGCGGCATTGATCAGGCAAACATCGTCGTTGACCACTGCTCCGTCTCTTGGAGTGTCGACGAGTGCCTGTCGGTGTACGGCTCAAAGAATATCTCTGTACAGTGGTGTATAGCCGACCAGAGCATGGTTGACTGCGGACACAGCAAAGGAAAGCACGGCTACGGCGGCAACTGGGGCGGCTCGGGAGCGTCTTATCATCATAACCTCATAGCCCACCATACATCACGTACCCCACGCCTTGGTCCGCGTCCCGGCACGCAGACCGACGAGCGCATGGATCTCCGTAATAACGTCATATACAACTGGGGAGGCAACGGATGCTATGGCGGAGAAGGCATGAACGTGAACATCGTGAACAACTACTATAAGCCTGGTCCCGGCTCACCGACAGGAACGAAGGGCATGCGCATTGCTGCCATAGGCATACGCACTTCGGAATATACGAAACATGACACAGACAGTCCTAACGAGTGGGACAAGATGTGGCACGTATGGGGGAAATACTATGTTGACGGAAACGTTAACTCTCTATATGACGAAGTTACGAAGGACAACTGGGAGTATGGTATGTACAACCAGATAAACAATTCCTCTGTCGACAACACATTCACGCAGGAGACACGTGACACCATGCGTATATACAAGCCTATAACATACGGCAGTATCGTTACTCACAACGCTGCTGCCGCCTACGATAAAGTGTTGGCACACGCAGGAGCGTCCTTCCGACGTGACTCTCACGATATGTATATAGTCAACGACGTTACCACAGCGACAGCAAAGTACACGGGAGCCGGAAACAGTCCTGGCTTCATAAACTCTCAGGATGACGCAGGCGGCTGGCCCGACCTCGCTTCTGCTGAGGCACCTCTCGACACCGACCGCGACGGAATGCCGGACGAATGGGAGAAAGCACATGGTCTCAACCCTGAGAACGCTGACGACCGTAACGCCTACAACCTTGACTCCCGCCGTTTTTACACCAACCTTGAAGTATATTGCAACTCTCTCGTCGAGGAGCAGATGAAGGCTCAGCGTGAAGGTGCGATGAGCGACGTGGAAGGTTATTTCGAGGAGTACTATCCTGACATGCAGAACGGTGGAGGAGGGGAGATACCTCCAGCGGGTGAGACAACCCAATACAATTGTCCCGGAACATTGGGCAATTCGGTGACTTTCGGCGATGGAGCAACGCTGACAATAACAGGAAACGCCTCAAAGGAGATTACCGCAGGTTCAGACATCACCGTAGAGGGTGAAAAGCGTAAGAGCATGAAGGTTTCTAACGGAGCTCAGAATACTTTCGTGGCACCTTCGGGAAAGCATGTCAGCAAGGTGACGTTCTACAGCTATATCAACAAAGCCTCCGATGCTACGGAGCGCA
This sequence comes from uncultured bacterium, assembly GCA_945829425.1. Taxonomy (GTDB): domain Bacteria; phylum Bacteroidota; class Bacteroidia; order Bacteroidales; family Bacteroidaceae; genus Prevotella. Next base: position 7,293 of record CALZUQ010000023.1, read on the forward strand.
CATCTTTCTGGGCAGAGATAGACGGTACGACGTATACCGCCGAGACTGCCAGTATTATGAAGAGCTTTAAGGACGGAGAACATCCTGATGTGGCGACGTTTACCATCGGCGGCAAGAGTCAGTTTACCTTCACCAACTCAGGAGACCAGGTGTGCTACGTCATGGATATAGAATACGGCTCGTCGTCTGGAATAACGACCATTACCGCCACACCATCGGGTGCTGGGAAGATGTATAACATTCAGGGACAACAGGTGGACGGAAGCCATAAAGGCATAGTAATCCTCGACGGAAAGAAATACATAAAATAACAGAGACAAATACATGAAAAAACTATTGACATTATTCTTTGCACTGACAGCTACGATTAGTATGTATGCGCAGTTTGAGTCGGCACCTGCCTTCCCTGGTGCCGAGGGGCACGGACGCTTTGTTACTGGCGGACGCGGAGGTAAGATAATACATGTTACCAACCTCAACGATAGCGGAGCAGGTTCTCTGCGTGAAGCTGTCAAAGGCACAGCAAAGAAAATCGTCGTCTTCGATGTTGCCGGAGTGATAGCCCTGAATAGCGAACTCAGTATAGGCGACAACACCACGATACTCGGACAGACAGCACCAGAGCCGGGCATAACGGTGCGATACTATACCGTAAAGCCTGGCGGAAACAATATCATACGCTTCATGCGTTTCCGCCGCGGTCAGGAGAAAGACATCGACGACGGTGCCGACGCATGCTGGCAAAGAAATAAGACGGGTATCATCTTCGACCACTGCTCCTTCTCATGGAGTATCGACGAGGTTGCTTCGTTCTATGACAACAATAACTTCACCATGCAATGGTGTACTGTAGGCGAAAGCCTTGTAAACGCCGGTCACAACAAGGGTAAGCACGGCTACGGAGGCATCTGGGGCGGAAAGTTAGCTTCTTTCCATCATAACATGATTGCCCACGTCGTTAACCGTGGTCCTCGATTCAACGGTGCACGTTTTAAATGGACGGGATATCCCGCTAACAAGGACTATAATACATACAACTGGAAGAACACCGTCGAGGCGGAGAACGTCGACTTCCGCAACTGCGTGATGTATAACGCTCAGGGAACATGTTACGGCGGTCCCGGCGGTGGACAGATAAACATAGTGAACAATTACTACAAGGCTGGTCCCGGTGGTAGTACAAGCAGCAGCAACCAGGAGCGTGTCACCAAGATTTCTGCTGGAGTATCAGACAACAGTACCCCTGCCGATATGACCGGCATGACAAGCCGTTACTACATACAGGGCAATACAACGGTGAAGACTGACGGTACAGTGAAGCAAAACCGTGACTGGGACGGCATTTCGTGTGATGACGCAGTGGTATATCAGAACGGCACATACTATAGCGAAGACAACGCCAACTACTACACCACTGTTGAGCACGTCACGATAAACGGCAAGAGCTATGTCAACATAAAAATGGATGCAGAATGTCCTAAGGGATATGTCACTACACACAGTGCTGAAGAGGCATACAACAAGGTGTTGAAATACGTAGGTGCGTCGTTCTACCGTGATGATGTCGACAGCCGTTACGTCCAGGAAGCTCAGAATGGAACGGCGACATATAAAGGCAGTGTGACACGTATGGCGGGCCTAATTGACGTAGTGAGTGACTGCAAAGGCTATACAGAGGAAACATTCGGCACCGGAGCGCATCCGGAAGGTTACGACACCGATGGTGACGGAATGCCTGACTCTTGGGAGACAGCCCATGGACTGAACCCTGCCGACGCTTCTGACGCTGTAAAATATTCTCTTGACGCTAAGGGGTTATACACCAATATCGAGGTGTATGCCAACGGTCTCGTGGAGGATATCATGAAGGCAGGGAATGCCGATGCCTTGTCAACCTTCGACGAGTATTACCCCGACAAGTCGGCTGTCGCAGAGCCTGACGAACCGACAGAGCCTTCCGAGACGACGGAAGTGGTTGTCCTCTCATACCCTGATGTGGATAATGCGAATTCCATAACTCTTTCCGACGGTTCTACGCTGACCATTACGGGCAATGCCGGCAAGAATATTTCCTCAGGCAAGGATATTACCGTAAACGGAGTGGCTATGAAGAGTATCAAACTGTCTAACGGTGCTCAGAACACCTTCGTGGCTCCTGCGGGAAAGAAGGTCGCTAAGGTGACGTTCTACAGCTATATCAACAAAGCTGCTGGTGATACAGACCGCACCTCTTTCTGGGGAGAGATAGACGGTACGAAATATACTGCAGAGACAGCGCCAATAATAATGAAGAGTTTCCAGGACGGAGAACATCCTGACGTGGCGACGTTCACCCTCGGCGGCAAGAGTCAGTTTACGTTTACCAACTCCGGAGACCAGTTGTGTTTCGTCATGGAGATAACGTATGTAGTTCCTTCTGGCATAGAGGAAATCACCGTCACTCAGGAGCATTACAAAGACCGTGTATTCAACCTGCAAGGACAGCGCGTAAGCGCAAATCATAAGGGTATAGTGATACGGAACGGCAGAAAATACATACAGTGAGACATTGTAAGGTGGCATATCGTGTCTGTAATACCAAACCGTACCCCTGCACATCGCTAAACGGTGTGTAGGGGTTTTCTCTTTTTTTGTTCAAATAGGGTTTTCCCCCAGAGATAATAGGGAAAAGTTCTTGCGGAATAAAAAAATAATAAGTAATTTTGCACTCGGAAACTTTTAGAAACGGGCGCCGCTTCCCCGAGCCGCTTCGCTCCTCGGACGATCGACACGCCCTGTTCCCTTCGTGCGAGTCCTTCGGACAAGTTTGCACTCAGAAACTCGTCCGGCAGGAGTCACTGACCGGAGCAGCCTTGTCGGCGAAGCCGCCAGGCACTAAGCATAGGAAAGTTAATATGAAATGGGTACCGCCTCGCTGAGTTGCTTCACTCCTCGGACAAGCGTTATGCCCTAAACACCTTTAGTTATGAAGAAAAACTTGCTTATCCTCGCTGTCCTGACATTTCTCTCTACGTTGCCGTCATTCTCACAGCACTTCAGAGACAGCAAATACTACAACCCCGCTACCGACCGTTTAGACTATTCGCAGCGTTATCACAGCAGCAGCTACGGTCCGTGGACCTATTTTGGTCTTCGTATAGGACCGTCGTTCTCCTCTGTGTCTTCTGACGACCCCGTCCTTGACGGCGGCAGTTCACGTACCGGTTTGAACCTTGGAGCTTTTGTCGGCTTTGAACTTTCTTCGTCCACCCCGATATACCTTGAGACGGGACTGACGTACACGGAGAAGGGCGGTAAGTCCGGCAGCGGTGGCGACAAGGTTACATATAGTCTGAACTATCTCGAAGTACCTGTCGTAGTGAAATATATCTACGATATAGACTCAGATTTCTCGATACAGCCTTTTGCGGGAGGATATATAGCCTGTGGTGTGGGAGGCAGGATAAAAGACTATGGCTTGCGTAAGTCATACTCTTCTTTCGGCAAGGATATTCCAGACTATCCGCGTTTCCAGCGTTTTGACGGTGGCCTAAAGTTTGGCTGTGGTTTAGGCTATGACGTTTTCTATGCAGACCTCGCCGTAGAGATAGGGCTCTCAAATATTAGTAATGACATCTTTGACAGCACGCAAAACCTTGCCTTCTCCATAAATTTCGGAGTGGATTTCTGATCGTCTGTCACTGGGTGATATATATTATAGTATCGAGGGCGTGTCAAAAGTAACTGACACGCCCTCGATATTATATAAGTGGGTTCTATTATGGTGGGAGTAAATTGACCCTACCTTAACAGGACACACATTACCCCACATTATAACGTTCGACCGTTATTTCTTGTCCGGCTTTGGTGTCTATATCATATTCATAAACACTCGGTATGATTGGACTTTGAGGATTTATTCCTTCTGCCACCTTTGGTTGTTTGACTACGGCAGGGGCAAGCAATTCGTTTGTGTTTTCACCCATGGCAGGTCTCAGGCCTTCTCCTTTCAGAGGCACATACGAACGTAAACGAAGCATTCTACATATCCTGAGAAGTCTGGCTTTATCTCCGTCACCTTCACCGTTCCATACTGGTGGACGGCATAAATCTTGCCGTCGTCGTCGAAGAGCACGGAGCCCAGAAGCCCTGTCCGTACGCTTCCCTGCCGTTTTCGAGACGGGACTCGTCACCAAGGTCAAACCTCTCCATGCAGTAGCTCATAAACTCCCAGTTGACAAGGTCTTTGGAGTGGAGTATCACCACGCCCGGCAGACAGTGCATGGTGGTGCCGGCGAGGTAGTAGTCATCGTCCACCCTTATGATGTCGGGGTCAGAGAACTCGTCGTAGAACAATGGGTTGGTGTAGGTGCCATTGCCGTTGTCGGCGGTCCACGACAGTGCCGCCGCTGTCATAGACAGCATCAGCAGAAGTATAGAATTTACGATGTGTTTCATTTCTGTTATCATAACTTTTGGCTTTTTCATTTTTTAAAAAACAGGCTCGCCAGCATCACTGTGACGAGCCTGAAACCCTAATTAACCAACAATAAAATTTTGTGTTGGTCTTTTTTAATAGTCATATTTACAATCCTTATTCTCACGAACATGATGTAACCTAAAATAAATAACTAACATTATTGCCTTTATGAAACAAATGCAACATTACTTTACTCAAACTATTATTACTTTACTCAAACTATTATTACTTTACTCAAACTATTGTTGTTTGGACATGCAGAATAATTGTATTACCTTTATACTCCTCTTTGGTACATTCGAGGCTGTAAAGCCCCCATGCGTGATATAGAAAACTGCTGTTCATATTTGTACATTTGTTTGTAGTTATTCAAATATACAAAAAAGCCGGCAGATTTCTTCGTTATTACTCAACTTTTTTCAACCTATCACTCCATTTTCCGGAAGAGCCAGTTTTTTTTAGGGGTAGTTGTTTTTTAGGGGCGGTATATGATTATGGGGGTGTTGGTTTTTAGTTCTGAGGGGTGCTGGTTGGGACTTCTTGTGGGTTAGGGTTATGAGGGTGTGATATGTAAAAAACTGTCGTTCTTTTAGCAGGCAGATGCTCTGAAGGGCGAATGTTTATACTAAGCCGAAAAGGGAATAACTTTTTCTAAGTGCAAAATTACATTTTTTTATATTACACTACGAAAATCCTCTCATCGGCGTTAGAATTTGTGTCATTTGCCGTTCTGGGTGATGAAAATGTTACATACAATGGGAGTCATTTTTGATGGAAACGGCGGTTATGTTACATTTTCGCTTGTTTATGGAAGATTTCCTGCGGCGGAAAAACAGATTATTACTTAACTTTGCAGACAGTAACCAAAAACCTCATGCTGACGCTGGGAATATATTCTGACAATGGTGCTGATACTATACCTTCAGAACCAGCCTTAGCCAAGCGATGACTTCTAACAATATATTACCATAACAAAAACTTTGTTACAATGAAGAAAGAAATCCTTACAGCAGCCTTGGCAGTGGCTGCGACATTTGTTTCGGCGCAGAACCCCTACCTGCCACTATGGGAGCATCTCCCCGACGGAGAACCGAGAGTCTTCGACGACCCTGACAACCCCGGAAAGAAGAGGGCATACATCGTTGGCTCGCACGACGTGAAATATACGGAATATTGCGGTAACGACATACGTATATGGTCGGCTCCCGTGGACGACCTCACCGACTGGCGCGATGAGGGACCGGTGTTCAGCCACTATGTCAACGGAGAGTGGGACACGATGTTTGCTCCCGACCTCGTGGAGGTCGCAGACAAGACTACGGGAAAGAAGACATATTGGCTATACCCCCATTCGCGAGGCTGGAGGCGTGTCCCAATGGTCTGCAAGAGCGACAGGCCCGACGGACCTTTTACGCCAGTAAACCTCAATGCCGAAGGTACGGCATGTGTCGAAGGTTCGCTGATAGACTTCGACCCTTCGGTGTTTGTCGAGAACATCACCGACAAGAAAGACCCGGACTTCAGCCGAGGCTTCCGTGCCTATGTCTACTACGGTTTCCGACACTCTACGGCTTACGAGCTTGATCAGGACAATATGTACGCCGTGCGACCGGGGACAGAGATACACGACTACTTCATTCCCGCAAGCGAGCGTTACGGTGTCATACGCGACCCTGAAGGTACGCAATATCCTGCGCTCTGCAAAGGGCAGAACCCCGGCGACTTCAATTTTTTCGAAGCGTCAAGCATACGTAAGGTGGGTAATAAATATATTATGGTGTTCTCTGGCTACAGCGGACCAGACTACGGGCTTGGCTCGACAAACTCCGCCCTGCGCTATGCCTACGGCGACTCGCCTCTCGGACCATGGCGTTCAGGCGGTGTTCTGGTAGACTCACGCGGAGTGGTTCCTGACGAAAACGGGCAGCATCTCGTCGGCATGAACGCCGCACACAACACCCACGGCTCCATTCAGGAAATAAATGGACAGTGGTATGTCTTCTATCATCGTCCGCCACGGGGCTTCGGCTTCGCACGCCAGGCTATGGTGGCACCGGTGAAAATAGTATGGGACAAGAAACCGGTGGCAAAGGGAGGCAAGGTTACCATAACGGCTTACGACCCATACGCCAAGGACAATGAGTGGACGGCTGAGGCTGCCGACGGAACGAGATATACCGGGGCTGAGGTGACAAGCGAGGGCTTCAATATTTTCGGACTGCCGCCATATGCGTATTACTCCGCAGGAATAGCGTGTTACATGACCGACCAGCGTTGGTTGCAGGACAACTTCGACGTATGGAACAACGGCATGACGCTCGCCAACGTCGCTGACGGAGGTATCGTAGGGTTTAAGTATTTCGGCTTCGGAGGACTGCAGCAGCACACTAAGGGCATAAAGCCGTTCTGTGGAACAAAGCAGGGTGACGACACACGCCTGTTTGTTGCCCTCGCCTCGAAAGGCAAAGGGGCAGCACGCATACGTGTTATGCTCGACGGACCTTACGCCAACGAGACATGGAACGGAAAGGAGATTGCCGTAATCGACATCAAAGCCGATGCGTCAAAAGAGGTGAAGATGTATGACGTTGCGGTGCCGGCAGTAGAAGGACTGTCGGGGAAACATGCCATTTATCTCAGAATAGAAGGTGAGGGGAAAGAAGGTCTTGTGGACATTTACGGCATTGGCTTCGGAAAAGACGGCGAGCCGTGTAAGATGCCTGTGGTGCCTGAAGTGAAAATTCTTGTCGACGGAAAGCCTGTGGCAATGCCCGCCTTGCCATTGTTCTCAACAAACAGAAACGGACTCATGGACCTGACGCATTATCAGCTGTACGCACCCCTGAAGCCTGACTCAAAGATAAACGTGGTGGTGGAAGGAGCGGAAATAAAGACAGAAGTGGGGAGAATAACCGACGGAAGGGCTAAGGTAAGATGCAGCTACAACGGAAAGGAGAAGGTGTTTCTTATAAACTAATTCTAAAAACGGCATATACTGATGAACAAGCTTTTTATGTCATGTCTTGCCGGCGTGGCATTGTCTGCTACGGCACAGAAGGCGACGATAACCGTCGACGTGGGTAATCCTGGCCATGAGGTGTCGCCGACGCTCTTCGGAATATTTCTGGAGGACATAAACCTCTCGGTCGACGGGGGACTGTATCCTGAGCTGGTGCGCAACCGCTCGTTTGAGGACGCTGACACGCTGGCCTTCTGGCAGTTCAAGGCAGAGAAGGGAGAGGCGAGGGTGACGAAGGCTGACCTGGCGAACATGAAGAAACCGGTGACACCGCTGAACCCAATGAACAGGCAGTTCCTGAACGTAAAGGCCGACGGTGCTTTCGCGCTGAGAAACGACGGCTTCTGGGGAATGAACGTTGAGGACGGCGAGAAATATGACTTCTCCATGGCACTGCGTTCTCCCGAGACGTATAACGGAAGTCTGAAGGCGAAGGTCGTAGACCGTAACAACAGTGTGTTGGCAGAGACTGAGATAAAGGGCGTGACGGGAGAATGGAGATACACCAAAGCCACATTGTCGGCAAAAGGCTCGGCAACAGATGCCCGACTTGTTATTGAAGGCAACGGCAAGGGTGAGCTGTGCATGGACATGGTGAGCCTCATGCCTCAGAAACGTTGGGGCAAGAGTGGGGTGCGAGCCGACCTCGGCGAGGCTCTCAAGGCTCTCCGCCCTACGTTCTTCCGCTTCCCCGGCGGCTGTTGGGTAGAGGGTGAGGAGATAGCGTTGCGCTATCAGTGGAAAAACACCATAGGACCGGTGGACAGCCGCATTCCTTTATGGAATATATGGGAGTATAACGCTACTCACGGCATAGGCTATCACGAATACCTGCAACTGGCAGAGGACCTCGGAGCGGAGCCGCTTTTCTGCATAAACGCCGGGGTGTCGCATAAGGAGGTGATTCCACCAGGACAGATAGACCAGTGGATACAGGATGCTCTCGACGCTATAGAATACGCCAACGGACCGGTGACGAGCGTTTGGGGAGCGGCGCGTGCCCGCAACGGTCATCCTGAACCGTTCAACATGAAATACATTGAGGTGGGCAACGAGAATTTCGGAAGCGTCTATTTCCAAAACTTTGAACTCATCACGAACGCCATCAAGGCACGCTATCCTGAGATGCAGGTCATAAGCAACGACTGGGGTGGTGCGCATCCTGTTAAGCCCGCCCACGCCATGGTCGACGAGCATTACTACAACAACCCCGACTGGTTCATTCTCAACGCCAACAAATATGATAACCGGAAACGTGGCGAGGAGAAGGTGTTTATAGGCGAATATGCCGTGACGAGCAAATGCGGAAAGGGAAACATGCGTGGAGCGGTAGGCGAAGCGGCGTTCATGACAGGACTGGAGCGCAACGCCGACGTAGTGGCTATGGCAGCCTACGCACCGCTGCTATGTAACGTCAACCACCAGCGGTGGCCTATAAACCTCATAAACTACGACAGTCACAGTTGGTACGGACTGCCAAGCTATTACGTGCAGCAGATGTTTGCCGAGAACCAGGGCACGCACAACCTGCCTGTCACCGTCACGGGAAGCCCGCTGATGGACATTCCGTACACGTCGGGAGGCATAGGGCTCGGAACGTGGAAAAACAGTGCCGAATTCAAAGACCTTAAGGTGACAACGCCGAAGGGCAAGGTGCTGTACCAGACAGACTTCTCGACGGGCATAGACAACTGGGAGCAGATAGGCGACGGCGAATGGTCGGTAAGGGACGGAGTGTTGAGGCAGTCGTCGTTTGCCACTGGCGTAACGGCGTTCACAGGCAATAACGCTTGGAAGGAATATGTCATTACATTGAAGGCGCGCAAGCTCTCAGGTGAGAACGGCTTCCAGATATATTTCCATCATCAGACAGGTGTCAACAATCGGACACGATGGGACATTGGAGGATATGGCAACTCCATAAACGAGATGAAGACGGCAATGGACTCCAAGAGCATAAACTACTCCATTGAGGAGGGACGGTGGTATGACATTCGTCTGGAGGTCTCTCCACTGACGGTACGAGGATATATAGACGGAAAACTCGTGCAGGAGGAGACGATGACTGACAAAAACCGCAAGACAATCTGTGCAAGTGCTCAGAAGGATGCGAAGACCGGCGACATAATAGTTAAGGTGGTGAATGCAGCAAATAAGGATATTGCCACTACCATAATTCTCAATGGCGCCGGGCAACTTGCACAGAAGGCAGAGGCAACAGTCCTCTCATCAGCAAGCTCTCTTGACGAGAATAGCCTTGACAATCCTACTAAGGTAGCACCTCGTAAGGAGCAGGTGAGCCTCAGCGGTAACTGCATCAGTCGCAAGTTCCACGCAAACTCCGTGACTGTGCTGAGAATTTCAACTCGGTAGTTTTGCAGCAATAAAACAAAGATACGATGAGAAAAGTATTATTATGTTTTATCTTGTTGCTGTTGGGGCAGTTTGTTAATGCCAACAGCGACCGTTTGACCGTGAAGAAAGAGGCAAACGGAGTGGTGATGATCTGTGGTGGCGAACGGCTGAAGGTGGAGTTCGTTAATCCTTCAGTCGTCAGGGTGCAGTATGTTCCCGAAGGCCAGCTCACGGACAATGGAACGATTGTTTGTCTGCCAGACAGGAAGCAAGGTGATGTGAAATGGGAACTGGTCGAAAGCAAGGACAAGGCGGTAATCAAATCAAGCCGCATTGTCCTTGAGATTGACCGTACAACGGGTTCTATATGCTACAAGTCAGCGGATGGCAGGATTCTTCTCAGCGAGAATGTTGAGAGTCCGCGAACGATGGAGAGCATAGCAATAGAAAAGACGGTCTATGACGACAGTAAGAGCAAGGTGGAGAAGACTGCCAACGGCGACCTTATGGTGAGCGATGTGGCATCGCGCAAGCAGGTGGGCACGGCATGGAAGGCACGTCAGCATTTCCTGTGGCAGGACGGCGAGGCTCTGTATGGCCTCGGTTCGCATCAGGAGAACTATATGAACCTTCGCGGCACCATGCAGTATCTCTATCAGCACAATATGAAGGCCTCCATTCCGGTATTGATGTCAACCTGCGGCTATGGTCTGCTGTTCGACGTCGGTTCGACGATGGTCTTCCACGACGATGCCGAGGGCAGTTATATGCAGATGGATGCCGTGAACGAGATTGACTATTATTTCATGTATGGTCCTGAAATGGATGAAGTGGTGGCTCACTTCCGCTCGCTGACGGGTAAGGTGGGCATGATGCCACGATATCTGTTCGGCTATGTGCAGTCGAAGGAGCGTTATCCTGACCAAAACACCATCGACAGTGTTGTGACGAGATTCCGCAACGAGAGGATCCCACTCGACGTTATCGTTCAGGACTGGAACTACTGGAATCCCAAATGGTGGGGGCACAAGCAGTTCCGTGCCGATGCCTATCCCGACCCGAAGGGAATGATTGACGCAGTTCACAAGAAGAACGCCCACTTCATGCTCTCGCTTTGGCCCACAGCCAACGGCAACGAAGGCGAGGAGATGGGAGCTAAAGGCTATGTGCTGGGACGTGGCATTTACGATGCCTACAATCCTGCATCGAGAAAGATGTATTGGGACGAGTATGCCTGTAAGAACCTCTTTTCATGTGGAGTGGATGCGTGGTGGTGCGACGGCTCTGAGCCTATCGACGGCGACTGGAATTACGCTTCCAACGACATTGCCAACAATCCCAAGGCACGCTATGAGAAGAACGCCAAGGAACTGTATGACCTGCTCGGCATAATGCGATCAAACACTTTCTCGCTCTACCATTCGTGTGGCATATATGAAAACCAGCGCCGCACCACCAACGACAAGCGAGTGGTCAATCTCACTCGTTCCACTTATGCCGGTCAGCAGCGTTACGGTACGATAGTATGGAATGGCGACACGAAAGCCACTTGGCACGACTTCGCACAGCAGATACCGTCGGGACTCAACTATATGGCTACGGGGTCGCCCTATTGGACAATAGATGTCGGAGCGTTCTTCGTAAGAAACGACAAGTCATGGTTTTGGCAGGGCAACTATCCCAAGGGCACAATGGACAAGGGCTTCCGTGAGTTCTACGTGCGCAACCTGCAGTTCTGTCAGTGGTTGCCGATGTTCCGAAGCCACGGCACCGACTGTGCCCGTGAGCCGTGGCAGTTTGGCAAGCCTGGCGAGATGTTCTACGATGCCGTCATCGACCAAATCAACCTACGCTACCGTCTGCTGCCTTACACCTATTCCGTGGCGGCATCGATGATGCTCGACGACCGCACAATGACCCGCCCCTTGGTGTTCGACTTCCGCGACGACACCAATGTCTATGACATAAAAGACCAGCTCCTATTTGGGCCTGCCATCATGGCATGTCCCGTCACCAAGCCTATGTATTACGAGGCAGAGTCAAAGGAGCTTCGCGGCATCGACAAGTCACGTCAGGTTTATCTACCCAAGGGAACGGAGTGGATAGACTTCCATTCAGGTAAAAGAAACGAAGGCGGACGCATCATCACCGCCTATGCTCCCATCGACCGCATACCGGTGTTAGTGCGTGCCGGTGCCATCATTCCTATGGGACCATTGCAGCAGTATTCGTCGGAGAACCCCGATGCTCCTTGGGAGATAAGGATTTACCCCGGTGCCGACGGCGAATTTACCGTATATGAGGACGAGGGCGACAACTATAACTACGAGCAGGGCAAGTATGCTACATACACACTTCGTTGGAACGACCGCTCCCGTCGTCTCACTATCAGCAGCCGTAAAGGTGACTTCAAGGGCATGACCCAGTCACGCCGCCTCAACATCGTGATTGTAGGCGAAGGCAAGGGAACCGGCATCGACATTTCCAACAATGCTGATGGGGTCGTGGAATACGATGGAACAGAGAAGAGCATAATAATATCGAATGACAATTCCTCAATAAAATAACGTGAGTTCGATGAATTTGAACTAACAGGAAAGGCGCAACAAGATATATCATCGAAAGGGTTAATATGTCTTCGTTGGCTGCAAGGTTAATAACCTTTCGGCTGCAAGGTTAATAACCTTTCGGCTGATAGGTTATTAATCTTATCGGCAATGAAGCCAACTTGCCATGGCAACGCAGCAATGTCCCGCCTCTGTCAGGTAAGTCTTACTGTATGCAGAATTCATCGAACTGACGTTAAAATAAGGAAAGGCGCCAGCTCTTTTGGGAACTTAATGACAGAGACATAACGATTGCCTAATCCAAATAATCAGCTGACATTTTCGAACATAATCCGAAATCTAAGGTGATATTTTGGATTAGGCGTATTTATTTGGAAAATCTCTTGGTCGTTAGAATTGTATTGAAAGTGATGTGACGGCAGCCAACCTGTTTATATGGAATAAACAAATAAAATCTCTACAATTTCTTCAGTTGGCTGAATTTTATTTCATCTGATGGCCGTATTTCATTTCCTCTGTTGGCATTATTTCTTTCCTCAGTAGGCTGAATACTTTATGTCTCACTGTGTTCGCGGTAGATGAAACAATATTAATAAAGGAAACATAATTCAGCAGACCCTACTTAATATACGCCCCCAGGCTTTTCTGTCCTGGGGGCTTGTTGTTTACGTAAGAGGTATTTCTACGACGAACCGTGTGCCAGGTCTGTTGTAGGTGGTGTCGAGAAAGACTGTTCCACCCATTCGCTCAGCTATTATCCTTACTAAAGACAGTCCGAGTCCTACTCCAGGCACAAAGGTGTCTTCCTTGTAGAAACGCTCGAAAATCCGTTTTTCATTGTTTTGCGATACCCCTTTTCCCGTATCGGCGACCGTCATCCTCAGTACCCCTTTGTCGTCATCTGCTGTAAGGTCAAGAGAGATCTCGCCCTTTGCGGTGAACTTGAAGGCGTTGTCGAGAAGACACTGTGCCATTCTAACCATAGCCTTCACATTGACACGGACTATGCGTTGCGGCATTTCCTGCTTGACAGCCTTCAGTTCTACTCCATTCTTCGGTTTGTCCGCGGCAGCCAGCATCTTTTCGAACAAGTCGCGCATAGTGATGTCCTCACGTTTGAGTGGTGTCTTGCCGCTTTCATATTCCGTTATCTCCACAAAGTCGTTCACCATTCGTGTCATGTGGTTTGCCTGACTCATAATAATGTTGTTGAACTGCTCCTTCTCGCTTTGTGCGATGTCAAGCCCCGGTGCCGTCAGCAACTGTGCGAAGCCTGAAATCTGATTTAGCGGAGTACGGATTTCATGGCTGATGTTTCGCAGCAGGTTACGTTTGAACTCCTCATTGTCCTCCACCTGTTGTTCCTTGTTACGCAGCTTGTTGCTCCATTTCCTGTATTCGAGTGGTGATATGCCGTATTTCTTCTCAAAATACCTGCAGAACTCTGCCTCACTCCCCCATCCGCATTCCCGTGCTATCTCTGCCACTGTTTTGTCAGCTCCGCCTTTGAGCATCTTCACCGCAATGCGCATGTTAACGTCAGAAAGATATTTTTTAAGGTTCTTGGCGCTGTTCTTATTCTTCTCTTCCTGATTCTCCGTGCTGTTTATGTGTAGCCCGAGCAGTTCGTCCTTTTGCTCCATAAGCTCTTCGATAGTTTTTACAGTAGCCATATTGCGGCGGCGTATGCGCTTGTTGTAATGCAGCACAATTCCTATTACGACAACCAATAATACGCATACTATGCCGACGGCGTATATAAAGAGCCTCATCTGTGACATCTTCAGCGCGTTTTCCCTCAGCATAGCCTCTTTTTTCTCAGTCTCGTATGCCGTCATCATTTCCAACACCTTCCCGTTGCGTTCCCTCGCCTTGAGACTGTCAGCAAGAACTTTAAGGCGCAGCCCTACTGCTGTGGCTTCCCTATACATTCCCAGTTTGTCGTATGCCACCATCTGGTTGTGCAGCACTCCATCTATGAATCCCTCGCTCATGGTATCTTTTGCGTTGACGTAGTATCTCTCCTGTTCTGCCAGGTTTGCCAGTGCCGCCTTGTATTTCTGCATATACATGAAACACGGTATCACTGTTGTCGTCCCGGCAGGAGTCTTTGCATACTCCGTTCCGACGACCATGTTAAAGTATCTCTCCGCCTTCTCCCTGTCACCCAATCCGTGGTATACGATACCTCTCAGTGCGGCAGTCTCCGCCAGCCGGCAGTCAAGATGTCTTTTCGTGACTCCTTCGCATTTTGCCATCGTCTCATACGCCTCCATACATTCCGCTACGGCTTTTTCTGCCTTTTCAAACTCTTTTTCCGACACGAACAAGTCTATTTTCTTCATACACGCCATAAGTATATTGTCGGCTGTGTATAAGTCCCTTTGTGCCGCTCCCGTCTGTTTGAACAGAGCTATGCTCTCGTCAATGTCCCTCACCGCTTCGTCTGTTGTTCCAAGGGCAGACTTTACGAACCCTAAGTTCATTGTAAAGTAAGCCTCCCCTTCCACGTTGCCCGTTTTTCTCGCCACCTCCATGCCTTTTTTCAGATACGTCATTGCGTCAGAGTAATATCCGAGCTGGTAGTTGAGCATTCCGAGTGTCTTGAGCGTCTTTACGAGCAGAGTGGTGTCAGAGGCACATTCCGGACATTCGTAAACCTTGCGCATGTAGTTGAGGGCTACTGCCGACTGGTTGTAAACATTATTATATATAACCGACTTCATTCCGTAAATGTCATATTGCGGAATGAGTTTCCTGTTTTCAGCAGTGTCGAGCATATTCAGTGCTTTGGCTGCGTCGGTTATGGCAACTGTCCTGATGTTGTCGAGAGTGTATAGGCTGTCGTTGGAGCCGGAGTTTCTTTCTTGACCGTTATGTCCGCAGGCTACAAAGCTGGCGCATATGCTCATAAGGCATGCTGCGGTCAGCATGGCGAGGCTCGCCTTTGTCAAAAATCTTAAAGTCATAGTGCTTTACAGTTATGGCGTGTTCTGCAACAATGTTTTTCTTGTGTATGAGTAAGGTTCTCATATTCCTTTGCAAAGGTAATGGTTTTATTTTTCACTGCCAAACACTTGGCTTATTTTTCGCATTATATTTTAAGTTGGGGTAAGGTGGGAATTAATGAACCTACCTTAGGCGTAACAGCCAAGTCGGGCACAGTATTTCGCAAATAGATGTTAATTCATGGTGAAAATACGCCATTTCGTAGATATGGCAGAGGACGCATATCGAAAAGAGATGTAAATTAACATTTTATATGTCTCTGAACCTTTCCTGATAGATAGAAAAGAAGTACTTTTGCAAGGCATAACGAAACGTGGAACGAATTTTTACGGACATTTTTTTACATGAGAAAAAGACTATTATTCCTGTTTCTGCCCCAGTTGTTCTGTACCAGCCTTTCGGAAGCCCAGACATGGACCCTTGACGACTGTCTGCGCTACGCCATGGAGAACAATATCTCCCTCGGCAAGGCTGGTGTGACACGTCAGACTGCGGCAGAAACGACACGCCAGTCGAAGGCGCAGGTGCTCCCCTCACTGAGTTTCTCTACAAGTCATAGCGTGGCATACACCCCATGGCTCCTCGACGGTACGGCGACGGTAACTGACGGGCGTGTGGAGCAGAGTGTCGACAAGGTGTCGTACAACGGTCAGTACAGCCTCAGCGCAAACTGGACGGTATGGAACGGCAACAGAAACTACAACCAGGTGAGGCTTAACGCTCTGGCTGAGCAGCAGGCTCTGATAGACAGCATAATGACAGCGAGGAACATCGAAGAGCAGATCATGCAGCTCTACGTACAGATACTCTATACGAAGGAGGCCATCAGCGTGAACAAGGCGACGCTCGAAGCCGCCAAGCTCAACGAGCAACGCGGCAGCCACATGGTGGACGTGGGACAGATGAGTCGTGCGGACCTCTCGCTGCTCACGGCAGAAAGGGCTCAGGACGAATATAACGTGGTCGAGGCAGAGAGCCAGGAACGTAACTACAAACGCCAGCTGAAGGAACTCCTGCAGCTCACCACCGAAGAGCCTTTCGACATCGCCATGCCGGAATATACCGAGGCGATGGCTTTGGAGCCCGTGCCAGCTCTCGCAACGGTATATAGCGGAGCCTTGGAGAGCCGTCCGGAACTTAAGAGCGCGATGCTGAGCCTGAAGAGCGCAGAGGTGCAGGGCAGGATAGCCCGCGCACAGCGTATGCCGACGCTGAGCATGACGGCATCTGTCTCTGCTGGCACAAACAGCCTCACCGACGAGGCGTGGGCGGCACAGATGAAAGCCAACGTACGCAGCGGAGCGTCGCTGTCGCTCAGTGTGCCTCTCTTCGACCAACGCACCACACGCACCGCCGTCAACAAGGCCAAGCTGCAAAGGCAGGATGCGGAACTGGAGATACGCAACCGCCAGACGGCGTTATACAGCACGATAGAAAACTACTGGATACAGGCAGGCAACTACCAGAAACAGTATGTGGCTGCTAAAGTCAGCACGCAGAGTGCGCAGGACAGCTACGACCTCCTCTCTGAGCAGTTTGCCGTAGGACTGAAGAACATCGTAGAGCTGCAGGACGGCAAGACCCGCCTCTTATCCGCCCGGCAGAGCGAGCTTCAATCGAAATATATGACGATACTCAATCTGCGTATGCTCGCCTTCTACCGCAACGGAGTGATGAGCGGCGATACGGCGGAACATTAGAAACCACTATAAAACGAAGGGAACAGACAGCCCTTCAAGCAGGTAACCATAACAAACAGAATACCACACTAAGCCGAGAGACATGAAAAAGAAGATATATATAATAATAGGTGTAGCAATAGCCGCCATGCTCCTCGTATGGCTGCTGTCAGGAGGAAAGAAAGAGGGCGGCGTGACGTATAACACCGCTGAGGCCGACATGAGGGACATAACGTCGAGCGTGACGGCGACGGGAACCTTGGAGCCGGTGACGAGCGTAACGGTAGGTACGCAGGTCAGCGGCATCGTGGCACACCTCTATGTAGATTATAACAGCATAGTGAAGAAAGGACAGGTGATTGCCGAACTCGACAAGACAAACCTCACCAGCGAGCTGGCGTCGGCAAAGGCGCAGAGAGAGTCGGCGCAAAGCAACCTTGACTATCAGAAAGCCAACTACGAACGCTACAAGACGCTATTCGAAAAAGGACTCGTAGCTGCCAACGACTTCGAGCAGGCGCGCCTGACATACCTTCAGGCGGTGCAGAGCCTCCGGACATCCAACGAAGGCGTGCGCAAGGCAGAGACAAACCTCGGCTACGCCACCATCACCTCACCCATTGACGGCATAGTGCTCTCGAAAGCCGTGGAGGAGGGACAGACCGTGGCAGCGTCGTTCAACACGCCTGAGCTCTTCACCATAGCGCAGGACCTCACGAAGATGCAGGTCATTGCCGACATTGACGAGGCGGACATCGGCGAGGTGAAGGAGGGAGAGCGCGTGACGTTCACCGTGGACGCTTTCCCTGACGATACCTTCTCAGGCACGGTGACACAGGTGCGCCAGGTAGCCACGACAGAGAGCAACGTGGTGACATACGAGGTAGTCATCTCGGCACAGAATGACGACCTGAAGCTCAAGCCGGGTCTTACGGCAAACGTAGTGATATTCACCAAGGAGGTGAAGGACGTGCTCTCGGTGCCAGCGAAAGCTCTGCAGTTCACGCCGAACGAAAAGATGCTCAGCGAGGGGCAGACGATAGCCGACTGCAACGCGCAGCATAAGGTGTGGACACTGGAGGGCAATGTCTTCAAGGCACACGCCGTAAGTGTCGGCATGACAAACGGCATCCTGACAGAGATAACAGCCGGAGTCAAGAAAGGCATGAGAGTGGTCACGGACTTCTCTATGGCTGCAACGGGAGCACCTGAGCCACAACAGGGAGGCGACAACCCCTTTATGCCGAAACCGCCGTCGGCAAACAAGAACAGGAAACAGTAAGGGAGAGAGTGCAGAGACATTGACAAGGAAAGAAATACCTCACCGACCCCTCCTGCCGACGGCAGGAAGGTCGTCATAGAACTGAACAACGTCCGGCGTGAGTTCAAGGTTGGCTCAGAGACGGTGAAGGCTCTCCGCGGAATAACGTTTAAGATATACGAAGGAGAGTTCGTAACCATTATGGGAACCTCCGGCTCGGGGAAGTCTACGCTGCTCAACCAGCTTGGGTGTCTTGACACTCCGACATCAGGAGAGTATCTGCTTGACGGCATTCCTGTACGCTCAATGTCGAAGAGCAAGCGCGCAAGGCTGCGCAACCGTAAGATAGGCTTCGTCTTCCAGAACTATAACCTTCTGGCGAAAACGACGGCTGTGGAGAACGTCGAGCTGCCGCTGATGTACAACGCAGAGTATAACGCTAAGCAACGCCGCGAGGCTGCCGTCAAAGCCCTGCAGGCGGTAGGTCTCGGCAACCGCCTTGGGCATAAGTCGAACCAGATGTCCGGAGGACAGATGCAGCGTGTCGCCATAGCGCGGGCCTTGGTGAACAACCCCGCCGTAATCCTCGCCGACGAGGCAACGGGAAACCTCGACACCCGCACGTCGTTCGAGATGCTCGTGCTCTTCCAGCAACTGCACCGCGAGGGTCGCACGATAATATTCGTGACCCACAATCCTGAGATAGCGCAGTATTCCTCCAGGAACATCACATTGTGCGACGGCAAGATACGCGACGACGTAGAGAACCGTAACATCCTCTCTGCTGCGGAAGCACTTGCGGCACTGCCACAGCCTCAGGACGAGTGACCAACCAGCCCCCACCAATAATAACAACATATAATATTTGCACACCTACTTTATGAATTTCATCAATCTTTTGAAGGTGGCGCTAAAGGCTATTTCAAGCAATAAGTTCCGCTCCTTTCTCTCCATGCTCGGCATCATAATCGGCGTTGCGGCGGTAATAGTGATGATGGCAATAGGGCAAGGCTCTAAGGAGTCCATACGCGCCAACCTCTCGCAGATGGGTACGAACATCATCATGATACGCCCGGGAGCGGACATGAGGGGCGGAATACGCCAGGACCCTTCCGCCATGCAGACGCTGAAGGTCGACGACTACGAGAAGATCCGCAGCGAGGCGAAATACATCACCTACGTCTCGCCGGAGGTGACAGCCTCAGGGCAGTGTATCAACGGCAACAATAACACGTCGACGACGATGTACGGCGAGTCGCCGGAATATCTCTCGATAAAACAATGGGAGGTGACAAACGGAGGGGTGTTCACCGACGAGGACATCAAGAAGAGCGCGAAGGTGTGTCTCGTAGGAAAGACTGTTGTCGACGAACTCTTCCCCAACGGTCAGGACCCCGTAGGGAAGGTGGTGAGATTCAAAAGCATCCCGTTCAGGATTGTCGGCGTATTGAAGAGCAAGGGCTACAACAACTTCGGCATGGATCAAGACAACCTGCTCATTGCGCCATACACCACGGTGATGAAACGTCTCACAGCACAGACATACCTCTCAAGCGTCAACTGCTCGGCACTCTCTGAGGAGATGACCGATGATGCCATTGACGAATTAACCGCCATACTCCGTCGGCAGCATAAGCTGAAGGACGAGTCTGACGACGACTTTACCATACGCTCGCAGCAGGAGATGATGGATACGATGTCGTCTACAATGGACACCGTGACGATAATACTCGTCGTGGCTGCGGCGTTCTCCCTCCTCGTTGCGGGAATTGGCATCATGAACATCATGCTTGTCAGCGTCACGGAGCGCACGAAGGAGATAGGCCTGCGCATGGCGGTGGGAGCGAGAGGACTGGACATAAGCAACCAGTTTCTCATAGAGAGCATAATAATATCGCTGACGGGAGGCGCCTTGGGCGTGGTGCTCGGCATAATGCTCTCGGAGGGCGCACACGCTCTTTTCAACCTCCCCGTATCCGTACCGATGTGGAGCATAGTGGTGTCGTTCGTGGTATGCACTATAATAGGCGTCGGCTTCGGATATTTCCCGGCACGAAAGGCCGCACGCATGGACCCTATCGAGGCAATACGCTACGAATGACGAGGCAGAGCCACACACCCACCATCTTCCAAAACCACCTGACATACTATGCACAGATTCTTCTCACAACATGGCGTAATAATCCTGGGATGCTTCATACTGCTCCTCGTACTGCCCCTCACGTTCCTCGGACCGCGTGAGGAGCTCTCGTGGCATAACTACATCTTCAAATGCCTCACACCCCTCGCCATGGTCTTTGTCTTCTGCCTGAACTACTACTGGCTAATACCGCGCGTCTTCTCCGTACGAAAGCACGTATTCTTCACTGCGAACGCCGCAATGATCATAACATGCGCTCTGCTCCTTGCCGCTACTCACCGCACATGGCCCGAACAAAGCCAGAAACGGAAGAAAGCGAAAACCGAGATGACGACACCGCCGCCGCCCCCTACGTAAGCGGAATGGGCGGGCGGACAACAGCATCAGGACAAGGGGATGCACAAGAAAGGAGGAAAGAGAAAGGGCAGGAAAGACACCGCCCGCGCCACAGGGATTTGTAACGTAAGGAGCTCTGAGAAAACCGTGCTGCATTTCCGTAAGACGACGCGCGACGGCAAGAAGACAAGCTATTTCTGGTTTTCCACGACCATACTCGGCAGCCTGAACCTGATACTCGCAGCCTCCGTGGCGTTCGCATTGCGTTCCAAAGAGCATATCGCAGAACTGGAGGAAAGGCAGCGTGAGGCTGAAATGGCACGTCAGGAGGCTGAACTGGCAGGACTCCGCAACAGCATCTCGCCGCATTTCCTGCTCAACACCCTAAACAATATCTACGCTCTTGCACAGATTGACGCCGGACGCACGCAATCTGCCGTGCTGCAGCTCTCGCGGCTCCTGCGCCATATCCTCTACGACAACCGGCAGGAGAAAGTGTCGCTGTGCTCAGAATGTGACTTCCTCAAGGATTATATAGACCTTATGAAGCTCCGCATGCCAAAGAACGTCAAGGTTTCCACGGTGATAGACATAGACACTGACGCCAACACCACCGTTGCGCCTCTCATATTCATATCGCTCGTAGAGAACGCCTTCAAACACGGCGTGGCGGCGGGACTGCCAAGCTTCGTGGCTATTACGGTGACGGAGGACGAACGTAACATAGTATGCCGCACGGAGAACAGCAACAACCCGAAGTCTTCAGCCGACCGTTCCGGACACGGCATAGGGCTGCAGCTTGTGAAACAACGCCTCGACGCGCTATATGCCGGACGCTTCACATGGGAGAAAGGTGTCTCCCAGGACAATGTATATTACTCGTATCTGACAATAAAGAAATAACTAACCCGCTTATGACATGCGCTATTATTGACGACGAGCCGCTCGCCGCCGACCTCCTCGCCTCCTATGTGGAGAAGACCCCTTTCCTTCAGCTTGTAGGCACATACAGCAGTGCCGTAGAAGCTATGAAGATGATACGTAACAACGCCGTCGACCTCCTCTTCCTCGACATACAGATGCCGGAACTCTCAGGACTGGAGTTCGCCACCATACTGCCACAGCATACCATGGTGGTGTTCACAACGGCTTTCGACCGTTATGCCGTAGAAAGCTACCGGGTCAACGCTCTCGACTATCTGCTCAAGCCTATCTCTTACGACAGCTTCCTGCGCTCGGCAAACAAAGCCTTGCAGAACTATGAACTCATGAACGCCGTATGCCACGAGGGAAACACAAGGGCGAGGTTCTTCTTCGTCAAAAGCGGATATAAGCTCGTGCGCGTGGACTTCGACGAGATACTATATATTGAAGGTGTAAAAGACTATGTAAGACTGTGGCTGACCGGCGAAGACCGTAAGATTGACAGCCTGATGAACATGAAGACACTAGAAGCGCTGTTGCCGAAGACGGACTTCATGAGAATACACCGCTCGTATATCATTAACCTCAGCAAAGTGCAGCATCTCGACCATCTGCGCATATTGATAGGATGCATCCACCTCCCCGTATCAGACGGATATAAGGAGGCTGTGATGAAATATTTCTCGCAGCATACTATTGAATAATTATTGTTTTTCTCACTCCATTCCTGTCAGCCTTGTGCTGAAGAGGTGGAGTGAGTTTTTTTATGTACTGACCGTAAAGAAAACATTTCCTACAGGGATGATTTTTCTTTTTATAAGGAAGAAATCTTCCTTCCAAGCCTTGGAACGAAGATTTTATCCGCATGAAAAATATTTTTCCAGGCATGGACATTAAGATGTGGCATTATTTTTTATTTTTTTTAAAAATGAACGCAATAATACATGTTTTTTCTCGTTATAAAATTGTGGCGAATAGTATATCTACGATAATCTATGGGGTCGGAAGGCGTCTCAAGGCGGTTCTCATGACCATTGCCGTGCTCTCCGCTCAGGAGGTCATGGCGCAGTACGACGTAGTGTTCAGCCACTACTACGATATGGAGCCGAGCTTCAACCCCGCAGCGGTAGGCAAGGACAAGAAACTGAATATACGTGCCGCATACGCCATGGACCTTGCTGGCTTCGAGCATAACCCGCAGACGGCTTACCTCGGTGCCGACATGCCGTTCCGCTTCCTCAATGCTACGCACGGAGCCGGTATACAGTTCGTAAACGACAAGCTCGGACTCTTCAACCATACACGCCTGTCGCTGCAATACGCCAACAAGCAGAGACTCTTCGGGGGAACGCTGAGCGTAGGACTGCAGTTGGCAATGCTCGCAGAGAGCTTCGACGGATCAGACCTTGACCTTGAAGAGAGCAGCGACCCGGCTTTCAGCTCCTCACATATAAACGGGAACGCCTTCGACATTTCAGCAGGACTTTACTATACGTGGAAAGACCTGTATGTGGGACTCTCGGCGAAACATCTTACAGCACCGAAGGTGGAACTGGGAGAGCTGAACGAGCTGAAGGTCTCGGCGGCATATTACGCCACGGCGGGCTACACCATAAATCTGCGCAACCCTATGATGACGGTGAAGACATCGGCATTGGCGAGGACTGACGGTGTCATGACACGTGCCGACTTCACGGCGCGCCTGATATACACCACGGAGAAGAAACGTTTCTACGGAGGATTGTCCTATAGCCCGACAAACTCCGTAACAGCTCTGCTGGGAATGGACATACAGGGAATACACGTCGGCTACAGCTATGAGTGTTACACCTCGGGATTGAACCCGGGAAACGGCTCCCACGAGCTCTTCGTGGCATATCAGATGGATCTCAATATCGTAAAGAAAGGAAAAAACCTGCATAAGTCGGTGAGGTTCTTGTAACGACAACAACACCAAAAAACGTATATATAACACACCATATAACAATATGTTTGAAACCAAGGAGTGGATATGAAGAAGATATTATATATAATAATGTGCTCACTTGCAGCGTTTGCCATAACGGCGTGCATGGGAGGGAAAACAATGACAGGTGCCGGAACAGGAGGAGAAGTGACGGGAGTAGGAGGGGGAAAGCCCTTCACAGAGCCTACACCCTATGGCATGACGCTCGTAAAGAGGGGATACCTGAAAATGGGCGTGGAGAAACAGGACTCACTATGGGGAAAGGACGTGCCTGTCAAGGAGATAAGTGTAGACGGATTCTGGATGGACGAAACGGAGGTGACAAACTCGAAATACAAGCAGTTTGTCCAGTGGGTGCATGACTCCATACTCCGTACAAGGCTCGCTGACCCGGCATACGGAGGGGACGAGACGTATATGATAACGGAAGACAAACAGGGAAACCCGGTCACGCCGCACCTCAACTGGAAAAAACCGTTGCCAAGGAAGCCTAACGAGGACGAACTGAGGGCAATAGAGAGCTTCTACGTGACAAACCCCGCGACAGGAGAGAAAATGCTCGACGCTTCGCAGATGAACTACAGGTATGAGGTCTACGACTACACAACGGCGGCGTTGAGACGCAACCGCATCAACCCCGACGAGAGAAACCTGAACACGGACGTTGTGGCCGACCCCGACGAAGTGGTCATGATCTCGAAGGACACAGCGTATATCGACGACGAGGGAAGAATAGTGCGAGAGACGATAAACAGGCAGCTCACAGGACCATGGGACTTCCTGAACACGTATATCGTGAATATTTATCCGGACACGACATGCTGGGTGAACGACTTCAGAAACTCTGACAACGAGATTTACCTGCGTAACTATTTCAGCAATCCTACATATAACGAATATCCCGTCGTAGGAGTGACATGGGAACAGGCTAACGCATTCTGCGCATGGAGGACGGAATTCCTGCTCAAGGGACTCGGACCGCAGGCACGCTACGTGCAGAGATACCGCCTGCCTACAGAGGCGGAATGGGAGTATGCCGCAAGGGGAAAGGACGGAACGGAGTTCCCGTGGAACGAGATAGACACGAAGAACAGCGACGGATGTTTCTTCGCCAACTTCAAACCCGACAAGGGTAACTACACCATGGACGGAAACCTCATAACAAGCCGTGTTGGAAGCTACGGAAGCAACTCTAACGGGCTCTTCGACATGGCAGGAAACGTGGCGGAATGGACATCAACGGTATATACGGAGGCGGGAGTGTCGGCAATGAACGACATGAACCCGCAACTGGAATACAAAGCGGCGAAGGAAGACCCCTACCGACTGAAGAAAAAGTCAGTAAGAGGAGGGTCGTGGAAAGACCCGGAGTCCTTCATACGCTCTGCATGGAGGTCGTGGGAGTACCAGAACCAGCCGCGCTCGTATGTCGGATTCAGATGTGTGCGCTCATTGGCAAGCTCGTCGAACATAAACCAGAAACAGCAGAAGAAACGTAAGTAAGGAGTAAAAAAATGGCAAAATACAGCAAATACAATTTCGTCTATCTCATGCAGAAATGGATGGACAGCGTGGCAGGACAGACGTTCATGAACTATGCATACTCCTGGGGAGCGGCAGTCGTAATTCTCGGTACGTTGTTTAAACTGACACACCTGACAGGAGCGGACATAATGCTCTTCATAGGTATGGGAACGGAGGTCTTCGTATTCTTCATAGCAGCCTTCGACAGGCCCTTTGACAAAACAACAGACGGAATGGACCTCGCGACAGACACGGAACTGGAGGCAGAACGTCAGAGGGCTGAAGGACGCACGACGGAGGACGTAGCAGGACTGACCGGAACAGTGATATTCGGAAACGGAGTGTTCAAGGATAATGGCGGAGAAGCAGACGGCAACAATGAGAACGCAACGCAGAAGGGAGGAGGCACAGTAATAGGAGGAGGTACTGTTGTCGGAGGAGGATTCATAAGCGGAGGCATTGTCGGAGGAGGCATTGTCGGAGGAGGAACTGTAAGCGGTAACGTTTTGGAGAACGCTGAAGGCGAGGCTGTGGAAGGACAGAACGTTGTAATCGGAGCACCAGCTCCTGCTGTAACTCCAGAGACTGCCATGGCTATGGAAGAGGCTACCACAAC
The DNA here is from genome assembly GCA_945829425.1 of uncultured bacterium. GTDB lineage: Bacteria > Bacteroidota > Bacteroidia > Bacteroidales > Bacteroidaceae > Prevotella. Next base: position 33,148 of record CALZUQ010000023.1, read on the forward strand.
GTATGTCGACCGACTGAACGAGCTGAACGAACTGCTCCTGAAGGTAGGAGCGCAGAGCGAACGCCTCACAACAGACTCGCAGGAGATGGAGAACCTCAACCGCACGCTGACGGGAATATCACGCGTCTATGAGATGCAGCTCAAGTCGGCTTCGCAGCAGATTACGACACAGGACGAGATAAACGAACAGACAAGAAAACTCGCACAGCAGATTGCCGAACTTAACGCCATATACGCACGTATGATAGAGGCCATGTCGGTGAATATGAAGACTGCCTGAGGGCGGGGTGACAGACCTTGCACGGAGGAGGAAAACGAACGAGGCAAGGGATGAGGCAAACAAAAAACTAACAAGGTGGAAAAAACACCTTTAGAAAAAAAAAGAGAAAACACGTTCTCCTGAACGATACGCAAGGGGACACAGATGAAGAGAAATGGCAATAAAGAAGAATTACGTCTCTCCAAGACAGAAGATGATAAACCTGATGTACGTGGTGCTGATGGCTATGTTGGCGATGAACATCTCAAGTGAGGTGCTCGACGGATTCTCTATTGTGGAGGAGAGCATGAACAGAACTACCGCCAACTCAACGAAACAGAACGAGGCGATTTACAATACCTTCGAGGAGCAGATGAAGGCAAACCCGCAGAAGGTGAAGGAATGGTTTCAAAAGGCTACCATGGTGAAGAGCATGAGCGACTCGCTGTATAACCTGACACAGGAACTTAAGGTGGCAATAGTTAAGGAGGCGGACGGAAAAGACGGGGACATAAACAACATCGAAGGAAAAGACAACCTCGAGGCGGCAAGTCAGGTCATGCTCGCTCCCGTGACAGGAAGGGGAAAGGAACTGAGACTCGCCATAGACTCCTTCAGGAAAAGGATACTGTCTATGGTGGCGGACAAAAACCAAAGGGAGATAATAGAGGGAAACCTTGCAACAACGGTAAAGGGACGCTCAAACCCGCTGAACAAAAACTGGGAGGAGTATATGTTTGAGGGAATGCCTGTGGCGGCGGCTATTACCATGCTTTCAAAACTACAGAGCGACGTAAGGTATGCAGAGGGCGAGGTGCTCCACGCACTCGTGAGCAACATAGATGTCAAGGACATACGTGTAAACAAACTATCGGCGTTCGTAATACCAAACGCACAGACAGTCGTGAGAGGAGACAGATTCTCTGCGCAGATAGTCATGGCGGCGGTGGACACAACTCAGCAGCCGAAAATATTTATAGGGGGAAAAGAGGCTAACTTGCCAGGAAACACATACGAGATAGTAGCAGGAAAGACGGGAGACTTCACACTGGCAGGATATATAACCATGCAGAACGGAAACGGAGAGGTGATAAGAAGGGACTTCGAACAGAAATACTCTGTCGTAGACCCTTCGGCAACGGTTTCGGCTGATCTCATGAACGTACTATATGCTGGATATTCAAACCCTATAAGCATTTCTGTGCCGGGAGTGCCCGTAAATAAAGTGACGGCGACAATGGCGGGAGGAACGCTGACGCCGGTAGCACCGGGAAAATATATTGCAAGACCGGCGGCGGTAGGGAAGGACGTTACGATAACGGTGGCGTCAATGCAGACAGGAAAGGCACAGCAGATGGGACAGTACACGTTCCATGTAAGAAAACTCCCTGACCCTACTGCGTATATACCTATGGAGAACGACAGATTTAAGGGGGGAGGACTCCAGAAGGCGGCTCTCATGAAGGCTACAGGAATAAGGGCGGCAATAGACGACGGACTGCTCGACATAGAGTTTAAGGTGACGGGATTCGAGGCGGTGTTCTTCGACAATATGGGTAATGCGGTGCCTATGGTAAGCGACGGCGCAGCATTCTCGGCAAGACAGATGGACGCATTCAGAAAACTCTCACGAAACAAACGTTTCTATATCTCACGCATCACTGCCGTGGGACCTGACGGTATAGCACGTAAGTTGCCGGCATCTATGGAGGTAATCGTGAAATGATAACGCAAGGAACATCGGAAGATGTGAATGACGGAATAAGCAAGCGGAAAGGGGCATTGCATGGCTATATCCTGAAATAGGGGGGGACGTCATGGAACAAACAATAAGGTGGGTTATATCGGGAATTAATGCAACCTACCGGAAAGGGAATGAAAAAATACAACCATACGGTGGGAGAATACTCCACCAAAACACACAGAGATATGAATAAAACGATAATAGCGACACTTACAGTCATGATGCTCAGTGCAACATGGGGTGTGACAGACGTGGCGGCACAACCGAAGAAAAGCAGGGTGCAGCAGAACAAGGCGCAGCAGAAGGCGAACACGGCCATAACGACAAGGGCACAGATCTCTTTCCCTACCTCGGCGGCAATGGACCAGGACGTCGTATGGAGAAGAGACATTTACAGGGAGATAAACCTCATGGACGACGAGAATGCCGGACTATATTATCCGGCTGAGCCGGCAGGAAACGAGGTGAACCTGTTTACATATATTTTCAAGCTGATGCTTTCTGGAAAAGTACCGGCGTATGAATACCGCCTCGACGGAAACGAGGTGTTCAATGACTCTGCGCGTGTTAAGCCGCTCGCTCTGCTCGACAACTACCATATCTTCTACGAAAGGGTGGACGGAAGGCTAAGAATGGAGAACTCGGACATTCCGTCAAGGGAGGTGAAATCGTATTATATAAAGGAGTCGGCGTACTACGACCAGGCTAACGCAACATTCCACAAGAAAGTCATCGCTATATGTCCTGTGATGGCAAGAGAGGATGACTTCGGAGACGGAACGGCGAAATATCCGCTCTTCTGGATGAAATATGACGACCTCGCACCGTTTCTCTCAGGAAAGACTCTTATGACATCAAGCCTGAACAACGCTGCCGTAATGTCGGCTGACGACTATTTCACAAGGAATATGTACAAGGGTGAGATATATAAGACAAACAATATGCTGGGACGAACGCTTGCACAGTATTGTACTAACGACTCGGCATTGAAGAGGGAGCAAAAAAGAATAGAGGATGAGCTGATCGCGTTCGAGAAAAACTTGTTTGGAGACCAGGCGAAGAAAGACTCACTCGACAGCATAGCAAAGGCAAAGAACATTGACGCAAAGGCTCTGAAGAAAAAGAAAAGTGTCAAGACAATACGAAGAGGGACAGACAACGCCAAGGCATCTGCAGTAAAGAATAAAAAAGCCTCTTCTGCATCTTCTTCGTCATCAGCATCATCGGCACGAGTGTCGGTTAGGAGACAGAGGAGGTAAGTAACGGAAAGCGGAGCATGTCTCATTGTTCTCTTACTTTCTGATGTCGTTATTATTCAGTTACTTTCTATGTGATTTTTATTATTCAGTTATTTTACGGATGTTCTAATTATTTTTTTTTACTGCACATGAAAAGAATTATTGTATTGGCGATAGCCATTATGTCGCTTGCTTCGCTTTCTGAGGCAAAGGTAAAGTTTGGTATTCGTGGAGGTTTGAACATTACTAATATGTCCTTCAACTATGACGTTATTAATGCAAACAACAAATCAGGAATGTATATTGGACCGACAATGAAGGTGGGACTGCCTCTCGGCTTTGATATCGATGCGTCTTTGCTTTACAATAAAATGGAGGTAAAGACTGACATTTACAATGAAAACAATGAATATATTAAAATGTCGCGTGAAGCCTTGTCCGTGCCTCTCAATCTAAGAAAAGGGTTCGGACTCGGAGACAAAGCGAGTGTATTTATCTTTGCCGGACCGCAGTTCTCTGTCAATATCGGCGACAAGAAAATTACAGAATTCGATTGGAAATGGAAGAATGCAGACATCAGCGTAAATGTAGGAGCGGGTGCCATGCTTCTTAACTTCCTTGAGCTAAAGGCAAACTACAATATCCCTTGCAGCAATTCCGGATCATCTGAAGATCCTGCAGGAGTAAACGAGTCAAAAGTTACAGGTAAGACGGGAGGATGGCAAATAGGCATGGCGTTGTATTTCTAAGACGCAACGCTTCGAAGTCTTTCTACGACACATACGTCTCACGATATTTACAAAAGCCTTGTCACGAACGGTTCCTCGATGCCTTGTCAGGAGTGACTCCTTGATACCTTGTCTTGAATGATTTCCCTGAAGCATAGCTTGGGAAGTTCCATTAAACCTCGTCAACACCTAATCGTTTGATGAGGTGAAAGATAGAAGACTAATTTAGTTAATTTATTTAAAAAGAAACGGTCCAGTATAGCGATTATTATTGTATTTCAATTATTTTCCTTAATTTTGCACCGTAATAGTGCGCTGTGATAATTCATGGGGCACTAAAAAATTATGTCTAATTAAAATTTTAACAACAAAAAAAGTATGATTATCGTACCAGTAAAAGAGGGCGAGAACATTGAAAGAGCTCTTAAGAAGTTTAAAAGAAAGTTTGAGAAAACAGGTGTAGTGAAGGAATTACGCGCTCGCCAGCAGTTTAACAAGCCTTCTGTTCTTAAGCGACTCAAAATGGAGCACGCTATCTATGTACAGAAGCTCCGTCAGAATGAAGAATAGTTCCTTCTGATAAAGCAATACAAATATTGCTTAAAAGTATGCTGAAAATTTGGTAGTATCGGGATTTTTCCGTAACTTCGTAACCGAATAATTCTCTCGGCGGAAATAATGTGGAGAAGAGAGTGGCTCTCTTGTCCTTAAGAGAAAGGATGGAAGGGATGGGTGGCAAACCTGGCTTCGATGCCTTTCTTTCTTTTTCCTAAAAGAGCGCAGGAAAAGCTTAAAAGATGGAGCAACGCCACAGCGAGATAAAAGAACGGTTTTTGCAGTATATCACTGCAGAGAGAAGACTCGCACAACGAACAGTGGAGACGTATGAAAATACATTGAAACTCTTCGGGGAATTTCTGGCAGCACTCCCAGAACCAAGGACTCTCGTTGAGGCAGATGCCGACAATATAAGGGACTGGATGGGGTGGATGATGGAAAACAAACGTTCCGTGGCGTATGTCAACCGATTGATAGTTGCACTGCGGACGTTCTATAAGTTCTGCCTCATGGAGGGAACTGTAGATAAAGACCCGGCAAGAGCTGTTCTCGGACCTAAGAAACCGAAAAGGCTTCCAAGATTCGTAAGGGAAAAGGATATGGACAGGCTCCTTCAAATCATGGAGGAGAAAGAGAAGACATTTAATAATGTACGCGCGCGTACTATTATTTATATACTCTATCTTACCGGAATGCGAGCCTCGGAACTCCTCTCGCTCGACGACGATATGGTTGACTTTGTCAGTCGCGAGATAAAAGTAACAGGAAAACGCAACAAACAAAGGATAATACCCTTCGGAGAAGAACTCCACAATATATTACGTGAATACATCGACTTGCGTGACAAGACGGTTGAAAGAGAGAACAACGCTCTTTTCGTGGGAGATAAAGGGAAAAGAATGACATACGACAAGCTAAGAGTGACGGTAAAGGATAACCTCGCCTTGGTAAGTGCTATGCAAAAACTTTCTCCTCACCTTCTCAGACATACCTTCGCAACAGCTATGCTCAACCATGATGCCAATCTTGAGAGTATACAGAAACTTCTCGGGCATCAGAGCCTAAATGCAACGGAGATATATACACACACCACATTCGAGCAGTTGAAACGGATATACAACGAAGCCCATCCAAGAACATAAAGCCGGCACATACGCTTGCATATATAATAATGTAAAGGAAACGGCATAAAGATGGGGATGTCAAACCTAATAAATATTTTGACTATGGAAATTACAATCAATGCCATTCATTTCGATGCTACTGAGAAATTACAGGACTTCATACAGAAAAAAGTCCAAAAGTTGGAAAAATCCTACGAGGATATAAAGAAAGTTGAGGTGAAACTGACAGTCGTCAAACCCGCTACAGCAATGAACAAGCAGGCGGCAATCTCTGCAAACATTGAAGGAACAACAGTTTTCATTGAGAAAACATGCGACACTTTCGAGGAGGCCATAGACCTCGCAGTCGATGCCATGAGGGTCAAAATGACGAAAATTAAAGAAAAATCAAGGAATAGATGAAAAAAAGTGCTGAAAAATTTGCACGGTTCAAAAAATAGTCGTACCTTTGCACCCGCTTAGAAACAAAAAGCATATCGCAAGCCTAACGGCTGCAAAGGTCTTGCCTCTTTAGCTCAGTTGGCCAGAGCACGTGATTTGTAATCTCGGGGTCGTT